>NZ_CP107871.1:604166-906250 GCF_041432505.1 Streptomyces virginiae | reverse complement strand
GACGCAGAGCTTGTTCAGCGAGCCCTGGATGGCGCCGAGCTGCGGGCTCATCTTGCCCGCGGTCTCCTGGTTGCCGTAGATCTGGGCCGCGTTGTTGCCGTTCACGGTGTTGATGCCGTTGTCGTTGCCGATCGCCATCGCCGGGGAGGCGACCGCGGCACCCGCGCCGAGCACGGCGGCGGTGGCGGCTGCGGTGGCCATGAACTTCTTCAACATGTGGGGATCCTTCTGTCGCACTGTCGCATGTGATGGCTGCCCTCGGCGGGACGTGCTGATCAACTGTCGACAGTGCTCGGGGTTATCCCCACTCACCCGTGTGGCCCAATGCCGGATCGAGCCACCCCCGGCCGTGGCGGCGGGGGCGAGCTCCTCGGGTCCGAGGGTCAGCCGGTCTTGCGGCGGACCTTCTTGTTCTTGCCGCCGGGGCCGCTGCTGGCACCCTGGACCTTCGCCCGGCTCTGGTGGGCCTGCTGGGACTGGGCGTTCGCGGCGTTGCGTTCCAGGGCCTCGCGGAACTTGCGCTTGGCGGCGTCGGCCGGGGACTCGTCCTGCGGGGTGTCGGTTTCGTCAGCCATTTTGTCCTCCTGGGGTGATCAAGCGGTTTCAGTCTGTCAGGTGACGCCGGTGCTGACCAGCGAGTTCCCCGATGCCCCAAGCGTTGCTTGGGGAGGTCATAAGTTTTGATTATGGGGTCATAAAGAGACACCGGGTGCTGAGTTAGGTTTACCTTCGTTTAGGGTTCCCTTTGATCCACCTTGCCGTCGCTCGAAGGGAACCTCTGCCATGCCTCGCCCTCTGCGGGTAGCAATCGTCGGTGCCGGCCCGGCCGGTATCTACGCCGCCGACGCGCTGCTGAAGTCCGAGGCAGCCGTCGAGCCCGGTGTGTCCATCGACCTCTTCGAGCGGATGCCCGCGCCCTTCGGCCTGATCCGGTACGGCGTCGCCCCCGACCACCCCCGGATCAAGGGCATCATCACCGCCCTTCACCAGGTGCTCGACAAGCCGCAGGTCCGCCTCTTCGGCAACGTCGACTACCCGAACGACATCAGCCTCGACGAGCTGCAGTCCTTCTACGACGCCGTGATCTTCTCCACCGGCGCCACGGCCGACCGCGCGCTGACCATCCCGGGCGTCGACCTCGACGGCTCCTACGGCGCCGCCGACTTCGTCTCCTGGTACGACGGCCACCCGGACGTCCCGCGGACCTGGCCGCTGGAGGCCGAGAAGGTCGCCGTGCTCGGCGTCGGCAACGTCGCCCTCGACGTCGCGCGCATCCTCGCGAAGACGGCCGACGAGCTGCTGCCGACCGAGATCCCGGCGAACGTCTACGACGGCCTCAAGGCGAACAAGGCCCTGGAGGTGCACGTCTTCGGCCGGCGCGGTCCGGCGCAGGCCAAGTTCAGCCCCATGGAGCTCCGTGAGCTGGATCACTCGCCGAACATCGAGGTCATCGTCAACCCCGAGGACATCGACTACGACGAGGGCTCCATAGCCACCCGCCGCGCCAACAAGCAGGCCGACATGGTCGCCAAGACCCTGGAGAACTGGGCGATCCGAGACATCGGCGAGCGCCCGCACAAGCTGTTCCTGCACTTCTTCGAGTCGCCCGCCGAGATCCTCGGTGAGGACGGCAAGGTCGTCGGACTGCGCACCGAGCGCACCGAGCTCGACGGCACGGGCAACGTCAAGGGCACCGGCAACTTCACCGACTGGGACATCCAGTCCGTCTACCGGGCCGTCGGCTACCTCTCCGACGAGCTGCCCAAGCTCCCCTGGGACGTCGAGTCGGGCACGGTCCCGGACGAGGGCGGCCGCGTGATCGACGCCGGTGGCCACCTGCCGTCGACGTACGTCACCGGATGGATCCGGCGCGGTCCGGTCGGCCTGATCGGCCACACCAAGGGTGACGCGAACGAGACCGTCGCGAACCTGCTCGCCGACCACGCGGAGGGACGCCTGAGCGAGCCGGCCGCCCCGGCGCCGGAGGCCGTGGAGGCCTTCCTCGCCGAGCGCAGCGTCCGCTACACGACGTGGGAGGGCTGGCACCGCCTCGACGCGGCCGAGAAGGCCCTCGGCGAGCCCCAGGGCCGCGAGCGGGTGAAGATCGTCGAGCGTGAGGGCATGCTCGAAGCGAGCGGAGCGTAGCAAGGGGAGGGCCGGGACCCGTACGGGGTCCCGGCCCTCCGCGCGTTCGGCGGCGGGAGTCGCGGCCCCCGGGGCGAGGGCGTCCTCAGACGCCCCGTTCCCGCTCCAGCACACCCCGTACGAAAGCCGCCTGCCCGGCATGCTGGAGGTCGTCCCCGAGCACGCTGACCAGGCGTACCCCGAGGGTGACCGGCGGATCCCAGCGTTCGTCGACCACCCGGTCGAGATCGGCGGCGGCGAGCCCGTGGACGAACCGGGCGGTCCGCTCGTGCACCGCGTCGAAGTACCCCAGCAGCAGCTCGCCCGAGTCGACCCGGACGGTGTAGACGTCCCGCGGCGTGTGCCCGTACCCGGTCGCCCCGGCGGGCAGGGGGAGGGCGAACCGGTCCGACCAGCCCTCGGCGTCCCACACCTGATCGGTGCCGGCCGCGTCCGCGATGTGGTCGTCCTGGACCCGGGTCAGGTGCCAGACGAGCCAGGTGACCGAGTTCGCCGCCGGGTCCACGCGCGCGTTGAGCAGTTCCGCCGGGACCCCTTCCACGACCTCGTGCACGATCTCCCGGATGCGTCCGAAACCGTCGGCGATGACGTCCGTAGCCTTCATGGATCCACCATGCAAGGCCCGGGGGCCCGACCGCCGCGAACGACACGCGGAGGTCGGGCCGCCGGGCCGGCGGACGGGCGCTCGGTCAGTGGGTGGCGTCGGCCTTCTCGTCCTTCTCGGCGTTCTCGACCTTCGCGGCCGTGTCCGCCTGCTCGGTCGCCGCCGCCTGCTCGGCCGCCGCGGGGCGTCCGGCGGCCGCGGCCACGGTGCCGTGCCCGCCCCGCAGGCCGATCCAGCTGATCACCGCGACCAGCGCGAAGGCCACCGCCCCGATCCCGAAGGTGAGGGTGAAGCCGGACTCGGCGGGCAGCGGGGGGACCCCCGCCGGCAGGTGCTCCACGGTCTTGGAGGCCAGGATCGTGGTGACGACGGCGCTGCCGATCGCGCTGCCCGTGGAGCGGGAGATCGAGTTGATGCCGTTGGCGATGCCGCTCTGGTGGTGCGGGACGCTGGACATGATCACGGCGGGCATGGCGGCGTAGCCGAAGCTGACGGCCGCACCGACGACGAGTCCGGCACCGATCACCGAGAGGCTGTGCTGGTGGTCCAGGACCAGCCAGGCGAAGCCGGCCGCGCCGAGCGCGGCGGCCAGTGCCAGGGCCGTGCGCGGACCTCGGTGGCGCACGATCTGGCCGCCCACGGGCGAGGCGAGCAGCGAGACGATGGCGCCGGGCAGCAGGAACTGCACGGAGGCGCGCAGGATGGACGCGTCGAAGCCGTAGCCGGTGAGGGCCTCGGGCATCTGGACGAGGTACGAGACGCCGAGGAAGTTCGCGAACATCCCGAAGCCGACGAGGACACCGGCCAGGTTGGCCATGAGCACCGGGCGGTGGACGAACATCTTCATGTCGACGAGCGGCTCGCGCACCTTGCGCTCGACGAGCACCCAGACGGCGGCCATGACGGCGGCGCCGGCGAAGCTGCCCAGCGTGCGGGCGGAGCCCCAGCCCCACTCGTGGCCCTGGGAGATCGGCAGCAGGAGCAGCAGCAGCGCGATGCCGAGGGTCAGCGCGCCGAGGAAGTCGGTGCGGCCGCCGGTCTTGTGGCGGGTCGCCGGGACCAGGAACACGACCGCGAGCAGGGCGAGGAGCGCGAAGCCGGTCGCCATCCAGAAGGCGTTGCGGTAGTCCGCGCCGGAACCGGAGGTGAGCAGCCCGGTCGCGACGAGCGCGAGCCCGCTGCCGAACGCGAGCGTGCCGCTGACCAGGGCCATCGCGCCCGGCAGTTTCTGCGGCCGCACCTCTTCGCGCAGGACCGACAGGGCCAGCGGGAAGATCGCGGTGGCGGCTCCCTGGAGCACCCGGCCCAGGATCAGCAGCGGCAGCGAGGTGGCCAGCGCGGCGATGACGGAGCCGACGACCATGACGCCGAGCACGGCGACGAGGGTGGGCTTCTTGCCGTGCTGGTCGCCGAACCGGCCGAGCAGCGGGGTGAAGACGGCGGCCGACAGCAGGGTGGCGGTGGTCACCCAGCTCACGTTGGCCGTGGTCGTGCCGAGGTCTTCGCGGATGAGGCCGAGGATCGGGACCGGGAGGGTCTGCATCATCGACACGACCATGGCGGCCAGGCTCAGGGCGAAGACGATGACCGTCTCGTTCCGGGCCCCGGCGGCCGGGGTGGCGGGGGAGTGGGTGCTCATGACTGGGGTGAACCTTCTTCGTGTTTCGGAGCTGAAGAGCTTCGGAACGCAGATGTTTGACCTTCTCAAGTAACTCGACCGACGGTAGACGTCGATAGTTAAGGTGGTCAAGTAAACAATTGATAATGTGAAGCATCCTGAGTACCCTCCAGGTATGAGCGACACCGCCACGCAGACCCCCACCAAGCTCCAGCTGCTGGAGCTGCTCGCCGCGATCGGCACCGCCCAATGGCGCGAGTTCGCGGCAGCCGCGGCCCAGCACGGCCTGACCTCCACCCAGGCCAGGGTCCTCGCCCAGCTCGACGGCCCCGTGCCCATGCGCGGCCTCGCCACCCTGCTCGTGTGCGACGCCTCCAACGTGACCGGCATCGTCGACCGGCTGGAGGCCCGCGAGCTGGTACGCCGGGAGCCGGACCCGGCCGACCGCCGCGTCAAGAACGTCGTCGCGACGGACGCGGGCCGCGAGGTCATCCGCCGCGTGCGCGAGGAGATGCAGGCCATGCACGGCGCGCTGGACACCCTCGACGAGGCCGAGAGCGCGACGCTCTACGCCCTGCTGGGCCGCCTGCGCCCCTCGATGGAGAAGGCCTGAGCACGATGGGGGCGGCGAGCGGCGGGATCCGGATCCTTCGGGCGGCCGACCGGACCGCCACCGTCTGGAAGAACGGCGGGGGAGTCACCCGCGAGATCGCGGCCTGGCCCGAGGGCGCCGGCATGGACGACTTCGGCTGGCGTGTCAGCCTGGCCGAGGTCGGGGCCGACGGGCCCTTCTCGGCCTTCCCCGGCATCGCGCGCACCCTGACCCTCGCCGAGGGCGCGGGGATGGACCTCACGGTGGCGGGCGTGCGCCGGGTCGTGGACGAACGGTTCGCACCGCAGGACTTCCCCGGGGACGAGCCGACCGACTGCCTGCTCCTCGCCGGACCCGTCGTGAACTTCAACGTGATGTACCGCAGGGACGCGGTGGAGGCGCAGACCGCCGTCGTGCGGGGCACGCTCGCCCTCGCGGTCCCGCCGGGCGGCACCCTGCTGGTGGCCGCCCTGGAAGGACCGGCGGTCCTCGAACACCCCGGTGACCGCACGGACCTGCTCCCGTACGACGCGGCCCTGCTGACCGGCCCGCACGACTGCCGCGTCCGCACGACCGGCCGCGCGGCGGTCGTTCGCCTCGCCCCGGGCCCGGCCTCGGCACCGGACCCGCTCTAGCGGGTGCGGGTGCCCAGTTTGATCCACTTCGCGGTGCTGGGCACGCCCTGGGCATCCAGCAGGAAGAGCATGTAGTAGCCGGGCGGGGCGTCGGCCGCGCTCGGCGGCGTGCGGAGACCGATCGTGGAGCCGTGGACGCCGGTGATCCGCAGGTCCAGGTGGCGCTGGCTGGTGTTCACCGAGTGGGTGACGGTCGTCGGCGCCAGCAGCACCGCGCGCGTGACGGCCTTCGCCGTCGAGCTCGTGACCTGGAAGGCCGCGTCGTGGGCGAGGTCGCCCGCCGGGGCCCGGTCGAGCGCCGGCCGGGCGCCCCGGTGCAGGTAGGCGGGCTCGTAGAGCTCGATGCTGCCGTCCATCCCGTCCTTGATGTCGGGATCGTTGGCGATCTGCTGGAGCTCGTCGCCGGTGACCATCATCCGGCCGTCCGGCAGGACCAGGGCGTTGGAGTGGTATCCGCGGGGCAGCCGCTGGGCCGGACCCAGCTTCCAGTGGCCGCGGGCGTCGCGCAGTTCGATCTGTCGGTACTTCAGGTCGGCCTTCGGGTTGAAGGGGCCGTTGCCGTAGTCCCGGGTGTCCAGGGCGCCGTTCACCGTGATCAGGGTCCCGTCGGGCAGGATCAGGGTCCCGTCCTGGGTGCGGCCGAAGGCCCGCGGTTCCTCGATGGTCCAGCGGCCGCCGGACAGCCGGTACGTGAGCGGGTCGCGCGGGTCCCCGCCGAGCACCAGGACGGAGTCCGGGCCCCGGAGACCGGCGGGCAGCGGCACCGCGGAGCCGTAGCCCCGGAAGTCGGCGGGCCGCCGGGGCAGGTCCGTGCGGGTGTCCTCGACCGGGTCGAACAGCCACTGCTGGTCCGCGTCGCGGCCGAGTCCGTAGATCTTCCCGTCCCGCAGCGAGAAGAGGTGCGGATAGTCGTTCCGGAAGGGGGCCCGGGACCGGAGCCGCTCCGCGGGCACGTTCGCCGGGATGTCGTACGAACGCCAGGGCACGGGCCGCCCGAGCGCCGGGAAGCGCTCGACCACCGGGGTGGGGGTGCCCGTACCGCGCTCGGACTGGCCGGACATGATGATCTGCCGGCCGTCCGGCCCGGTCACCACCGAGGGGTACCAGCGCCCCACCGCCATGTCGCGGTTGCGGAACCACTTCTCGGTCCACGGGTCGAACACGAAGGACAGCTTGGCGCCGCTGCCGCCCTTCCCGCCCACGTTGCCGCCGAACACTCCCACCATTCCGTTGGGGAGGTAGGAATGACCGGCGCAGAAGAACGGCGCCGGGCGCGGGGCGTAGGCGCCGTCGGGCATCAGGACCACCGGGGGCGGCACGTTCGTGAAGGCCCTGGCCCCGGTCCCCCTGGTGGGGTCCCAGAGGTAGGCGCGGCCCGCGTTGGTCCGGCCGATCGTGTTGGTGGGCCCGGTCTCCTTGGTGGGATCGGCCTCCACGCGCTCGAAGGAGAAGAGCAGCACCTTGCCCGTCGGCAGCTGGGCCACGTGGACGCCGAAGTCGGGGGAGGGGAAGAACTCGGCGAAGCGGCCGAACCGGGCCGCGTCGAACTTCGCGTTGCCCTTGAGCTGGGACTCCCGCAGCGAGGCCAGGCTCGACGTGCGCTTCGTCTGCGGGTAGCCCTGATTGCCCTTGGCGGCCTCGCGCAGCCGCGCGTGCGCGCGGGCGTGTTCCTCGCCGAGCACCCCGGCCTCGTCGCCGGTGTGGTGGACCGCGGCGAAGGCCTGGACGGGGCCGGTCAGGGCGAGGGCCAGGGCGCCGGCGAGCGCCGACGCCGACAGGGCGGTGAAGCGTGGTCGTGGTGCGCGGGGCATGGAACTCCTCGCCGCGGGAGACTGCTGGTGGCCTGAAGGACCTCGCCGATCTTAGGAAGATTCGGAAGGAGCGGCCGGTGCGACGCGGTGCTCCGGGCCGGCTGGGGCCATTCAGCGGAGGGGTTTGGGTAGATTTATCGTTTCTGCGGTGATGGGCTACGGCCATCGAGGTGAGACCGCGTGCCCGTCGGCCGAGCGGGGCGGTCCCGGACCGCTATCCATGACGGTGTGATCAAGTCCCTCCGCACCGGATTCACCGCAGCCGCCGTGACCGCGGCCCTCGTCGCGCTCACCCCCGCCGCCGGGGCCTCGTCCTCGGCGCCCGCCGCCCCCTCCGACCAGGTGACCGTGGACGTCGCCTCCGTGAACGGATCGGGCTGCCGTCCAGGCAGTGCCGCCGTCGCCGTGTCGCCGGACAACTCGGCCTTCACCGTCACCTACAGCGAGTACCTGGCCCAGGCAGGCGGCGGTGTCTCCGCCGTCGAGGGCCGCAAGAACTGCCTCCTCTCCCTCGACGTCCACGTCCCCCAGGGCTACACCTACGCCGTGGCCAAGGTGGACTACCGCGGCTTCGGCAGCCTCGCGCCGGGCGCGGTCGGCACGCAGAAGGCCAGCTACTACTTCCAGGGCATGAGCCAGACCGCGTACCGCACCCACAAGTTCAACGGCGAACTCGTCGACAACTGGCAGGCGACCGACACCACGGGCATCGAGGCCCTGGTCTTCGCGCCCTGCGGCGAGCAGCGCAACTTCAACATCAACACCGAGCTGCGCGCGGAAGTGGGCACCTCGGACCCGTCGCACACCAGCTTCATGGCGCTCGACTCGACGGACGGCAGCATCAACAGCGTGTACCACTTCTCCTGGAAGCAGTGCCCGGTCCGGCGCTGATCCCGGGAGCATGCGCTCCCCGTTCGAGGGGGCCCACCGCCGGTGGGCCCCCTCGGTGTGTCCGGTGCAGGGTCCGGTACGGGTCCCACCGCGGGGCCCGGCGCCGGGTCAGGCCGAAGCGCGCCGTACCAGGGCCGTGGCGGTGATCACCGGATCGGGCGCGGTCCGCCCGTGCCGACCGCCGTCCGGGCCGCCGTTCAGGCTGCGCATCAGCAGCCGCGCCATCAGGCGGCCCATGCCCTCGATGTCCTGGCGTACGGTCGTCAGCGGCGGATCGGCGCTCTCCGCCACCGGTTCGGCGTCGTCGAAGCCGACCAGCGCCACGTCCCCGGGCACCGTGCGGCCGCTCTCCCGCAGCACGCGCAGCGCGCCGGTCGCCATCAGGTCGTTGCCGGCGAAGACGGCGTCGATCCCGGCGTCCCGGTCCAGCAGTTCCGCCATCGCGCGGGCCCCGCCCGCCGGGGTGAAGTCCCCCTCGGCGAACAGCTCCGGGCCGGCCGCCGCCAGTGCGTCCCGGTAGCCGCTCAGCCGGTCGGCCGCCGAGGTCTGGTCGAGCGGGCCGGCGATGTGCGCGATCCGCCTCCGCCCCTGCGCCAGCAGGTACCGCACCGCCTCCCGGGCGCCCCCGCGATTGTCGGCGTCGACGTAGACCACGCCCTCGTCCGTGCTCTCCCCGGTTCCGGTGGTCCAGCCGGGCCGGCCCCCGTACACGGTGGGCATGTTGATGCGGCGGGTGATGGCGGGCAGCGGGTCGTCGGTGTGCAGGGAGAAGGCGAGGGCGCCGTCGACGTGGCCGCCCGCCAGGTACCGCTCGATCCGGTCGTAGTCGCCGCGGTCCTCGACCAGCAGCAGGACGAGCTGGGTGTCGTGCGCGGTCAACTCCTTGGCGATGCCGCGGACCTGGCGCGAGAAGAAGGGGTCCGAGAAGATCCGGACCTCCGGCTCCGCGATGATCACCGCGACGGCCCCGGTGCGTCGGGTCACGAGGGTGCGGGCCGCGGGGTTGGGGACGTACCCGAGCTCGCGGATCGCCGTGCGCACCCGGTCCACCAGATGCGCGCGGACCCCGTCGCCGCCGTTGACCACGCGGGAAGCGGTGGCCCGGGACACCCCGGCGTGCTCGGCGACGGCCTCCAGGGTGGGGCGGCTGCCGGGACGCGGCTCGGTCACGGATGCTCCTCCACGGACGGTGGCCTCGACGGGCAGAAGGGTAACCGGTGATCGCCCCGGGTCGCTCCCCCGTAGGCCGGTTACGGCCGGGTCGCGGCCCGCTCCAGCAGGTCCCGAAGCACGCGCTGCTCCTCCGGGGCGAGGCCGGCCAGCGGGGAGTCGACCGCGAGGAGCGCGAGGAGACGTTCGCGGAGCGCGGCGCCCTCGGCGGTCAGGACGAGCTGCTTCGCGCGGCGGTCGGTGGGGTGCGGGTGACGCTCGATCAGGAGCTGCTTCTCCAGCTTGTCGACGACGAAGGTGGTGTTGGAGGGCTCGCAGCTCATGCGTTCGGCGAGCTCGCGCATGGTCATCGGCCCGCTCATCTCCCGCAACGCGGTCGCCTGGGACGCGGTCAGGCCCAGCGTGGCGGCGCGCTCGCGTACGTGCTCCGCGATGCGCTGGGCCAGCCCGTTCACCAGGCCGCACAGCTGTCGCTCGGCGATGGCCCGCAGCTCCGGGGGAGTCGTCATCCCACCAGCCTAGCAAGTCCGTGAAGCCGAAATAATTACAGCTTGAATGATTTGAACTTGATGTTTATGGTGGCGTCGTCGCCGCGGCACACCGCGGCGACCTGATGGCACTTCACAGGAGAGAACCCATGGCCGACTTGACGGAAACTCAGGACGTACGACTGCGCCGACCGGCGGGAATCCGCTCGATACGGCTGGGCGACACCAAGGTGTCGTACGTGCCGGACGGCGACGTACGGCTGCGCCCGCTGCAGCTGCTCCAGGACAGCACCGACGAGGTGTGGGCCGCGCACCCGGAGTACCTGGACCCCGAGGGCCACCTCGTGGGGAGCGTCGGCGGTCTGCTCGTGGAGCACGGCGGCCGCGCCCTGCTGATCGACGCGGGCTTCGGCCCGCAGGAGCACGCGGCACCGGACGGCCCGCTCGCCACGATCCGGGGCGGCTCGCTCGTGCGCAGTCTGGCCGAACTCGGTCGTCGTCCCGAGGACATCGAGGCGGTGGCCTTCACCCACCTCCACGCCGACCATCTCGGCTGGGCCTGCCACCCCGCGCCCGGCGGCGACCGCCCGGTGTTCGCCCACGCCGCGTACCTGATCTCCGCAGGCGAATGGGAGGGGCGCGAGCTCCTGGTGGCCCAGGGCATGGCCGAGCAGGTCGCGGCCCTGGCGCCGCGCGTGCGGACGATCACGGAGGGTCAGGAGATCTTCCCCGGTGTGCGGGTACGGATCACCCCCGGCCACACGGTCGGGCACGCCGAGTACGTCATCACGGGCGGCGGGCGCCGTCTGATCGCCTTCGGGGACGCCGTGCACTCGCCCCTCCAGATCGACCACCCGACCTGGTCCTCGGGCTTCGACCACGACGGCGCCCTCACCGCCGCTCACCGCCGCCGCCTCGTCGCCGAGCTGGCGGAGCCCGGCACCATCGGCTTCGGCGTCCACTTCGCCGACGTGGTGTTCGGGCAGGTCCGGCAGGACGGGGCCGGCCCGGCCTGGCGCCCCCTGGACGAGTGAACGGGGGCTCGGGCGACGCTCGGGGTCCCGGCCGACGCCGATCTCCCGGGCGCGGGCTCAGGACGCGAGGGGGTTCGCACCCGGCGGGACGGTCTCCTCGGGAGCGACGGGTCCGGGCGCGGTACCGTCGCCGAAGGGGCGGCCGCCCAGCGCCGCCCGGTCGTGCGGTGCGAGCCAGCCCGACAGGTCCGGCCCGGCGGGCACGATGCCGGTCGGGTTGATGTCCTCGTGGACCAGGTAGTAGTGACGCTTGATGTGGTCGAAGTCCACGGTGTCGCCGAAGCCGGGGGTCTGGAACAGGTCGCGCGCGTAGGCCCACAGCACCGGCATCTCCGACAGCTTCTGCCGGTTGCACTTGAAGTGGCCGTGGTACACGGCGTCGAAGCGCACGAGGGTGGTGAACAGTCGTACGTCCGCCTCGGTGATGGTGTCGCCGACCAGGTAACGGGACGCCCCGAGCCGCTCCGTGAGCCGGTCGAGGCGGGCGAAGAGCTGTTCGTACGCCGCGGCGTAGGACTCCTGGGACCCGGCGAACCCCGCACGGTAGACGCCGTTGTTCACCTCCTTGTAGACGGTCCCGTTCACGGCGTCGATCTCCGCCCGCAGCTCGGGCGGGTAGAGCGCCGGGGCACCCTCACGGTGGTACGCCGCCCACTCCAGCGACATGTCGATCGTGAGCTGCGCGAAGTCGTTGGTCACCACCTCGCCGGTCGGCACGTCGACGACGGCCGGAACGGTGATGCCCCGGCCGTAGTGGGGGTCACGGGCGAAGTAGGCCTCCTGGAGCCGCTCGATGCCGAGCACGGGATCACGGCCCCCGGGATCGAGGTCGAACCGCCGGCTCCGCTCGTCGTGCGTCGGCCCCGCCACCGCCATCGGGAGCGCCTTCTCCAGCCCGAGGAGCCGGCGCACGACCACGGCACGGCTCGCCCAGGGGCACGCCCGGCTGACCACCAGCCGGTAACGGCCCGGCTCCACGGCGAAGCCCTCGCGTCCGTCGGCGGTGATCCGGGTGGTGAGGTGCCGGCTGTCGCGCGCGTACTCCGGTGCCCCGCTTCACATAGCTCACCTCAGGCCCCAGCCTTCCCTGTGCGTCGAGGATGCGCTTCGGCCCGACCGTGCCGATGCGGACACGGAAGGTGACGACGGGCATGTCCTTCGGGGGAGCGCCTACCCGCCACCTCGCCCGCCACGCCCTCGCCCGGTCCGGCGGGGTCAGAGTTCGGGAAGGAAGGGGAGGTAGTCCGCGTGGGGGCCGGAGGGGATCACCGCGTAGCTGCTCTCGGGGAGCTCGTTCCAGACGCCCGGCAGGTCCCCGAGCGGCTCGGAGACCACGAGGCGGGTCTCGTCCGAGACCTCCTTGAGGTAGGGCAGCTCAGGGTGGAGGTGGCGGACGGTCTCGGCCCTGCTGCTGTAGTAGAGCGTCCGGGACTTCCCCTGGCTGGAGTAGCGGAAGGCCCAGACGCGCTCGCCGTCACTCACCGCCACCGTCATCTGGAGCGGTTCGGGCACGCCGTGCTCCTTGCCGAGGCGCTCCACCAGCCCCGCCATCCTGGCCACGGCGCCCGGGGGGTCCTGGTCGAGACCGAACGTGACCGCCAGGTAGAACATCACCTCGGAGTCCGTGGACCCCTCGATGCACGGGAACAGCGCCGGATCGACGGCCATGCAGAGGTCGCGCTGCAGCCGGTGGAAGTCCGCGATCGCGCCGTTGTGCATCCACAGCCAGCGGCCGTGGCGGAACGGGTGGCAGTTGGACTGCTGGATCGCCGACCCCGTCGAGGCCCGGACGTGCGCGAAGAACAGTGGCGAGCGGACGTGCGCGGCGAGTTCCTGCAGGTTGCGGCTGTTCCAGGCCGGGCCCACGTCGCGGAAGACGGCCGGTGTGCCATCGCCGTCGGCGCTGTACCAGCCGATGCCGAAACCGTCGCCGTTCGTCGGTTCCGCGCCCATCCGGGAGCGGAGGCTCTGATTGATCAGCGAGTGCTCCGGGCGGTAGAGCACGGTGTCGAGGAGCATGGGCGAACCCGAGTAGGCGAGCCACCGACACATGCGCACCATCCCCTTCGCGACCTGCTTCGAGCCTAACCCCACCGATGTCACGGTTCCCGCGGGACAGGCCGGCCGAGCAGGGGCGGGTCAGGAGAACAGCCAGCGCGTCTGGCTGTACCCGCCCTTGCCGAAACCGAAGGCCGTGCTCGGGCGCACCGCGAAGACCACCGCTTCGCCCGCGTCGGGATTCACGAACACCCCGTCGCCGATGTCGAAGTGCCACTCGGCGCCGTATTTCGCCTCCCAGGCGGCGGCGAGCCGGCGCAGCCGCTCGGGATCCGTGACCCGGGCCGCCACGCCCTCGACGACCAGGTCGAATCCCTCGTGGAGGGTGTTGGTGCCGGTGGTCAGGACGACGTGCGCGTTGCCGCGGAGGTTCTTGGCCTTGCGTTCCTCGGGCCCGGTGCAGAAGTGCAGGGCGCCGTCCGCCCAGACACCGATCAGCGGGGTGACGTGCGGGCGCGCGTCGGGGCGTACGGTCGTCAGCCAGTACAGCTCCGCCGCGGCCAGCCGGGTGACGGCCTCCCGCCAGGGCACGGCCTTCGCCCGCTCCTCGCTGTAGCGCGCGTCCAGCTCGGCGCGGGGTTCCTCGTCGGCCATGGGCTGTCCTCCTGCTGCGGCTCCCGCCGCGGCTCCCGCTCCGGCTGCGGTCTCCTGCGGCGGTCGCTCACCAGCCTGTCCCGCGCGACCCCGGCCGTCCACCGGGGCCGCCGCGCCCGTGTCGTCCCCGCGAAGTCCCGCGGGGACGACACGGCCGGCCGTCAGTGACCGAAGTCGAACCAGTTGACGTTCACGAAGTCGGCCGGCTGGCCGCTGGCGAAGGTCAGGTACACGTCGTGGGTGCCCGTGACCGCCGTGATGTTCGCCGGCACCGTACGCCAGCTCTGCCAGCCGCCGGTGGAGGCGACCGAGAAGCTGCCGACCGGAGCCGAGGCGGGGTTGTCGAGCCGGACCTCGACCAGGCCGCTGACCCCGCCGGCCGCACCGCAGGCCACCCGTCCGTAGAACTGCCGGGCCGGGGTGGAACCGAAGTCGACGCCTCGGAAGACCGCCCAGTCACCGTTGCCGATCGCCGCGAGGTTCTGACCGCCGCCGCTGTCGGCGGTGTTCTCCTTGGACAGGCCCGACTGGCCGTCGTAGGACTCGGCCTGGATCGCCGTGTACGCGTCGCGCCCGCCGGGCGGCGTGGTCGGCGGGGTGGTGGGCGGTGTCGTCGGAGGAGTGGTGGGCGGGGTGGTGGGAGGTGTGGTGCCGCCGGTCGACCGGAGGACGGACACGTAGTCGACGACCATCGCGTGCCCGGGCTGGGTGCCCGCGTCCGGGCCGCCGCCGAAGGCGTCCGGGAAACCGCCGCCCATGGCCACGTTCAGGATGATGAAGTAGCCGTGGTTCGTGGCATTGGTCCAGGTCGTCGCGTCGACCTGATCGGCCCGCACCGTATGGAAGTTGAACTCGTCGACGTAGAAGCGCATCTCCTCGACGGCGGTCGAGCGGTCCCACTCGACGGCGTACGTGTGGAAGCCGGCCTGGCAGGTGGCGCCGGGGCAGGCGCGCTGGCCGCCGATCCCGGAGGTCTCGTTGCAGGGGCCGCCCGGGGTCGTGCCGCAATGCAGGGTGGCCCAGACGTTGTTGAGGCCCTGGACGTTCTCCAGGATGTCGATCTCGCCGATGCCCGGCCAGTTCCACCAGTTGCCGCGGTACGGCGCGCCGAGCATCCAGAAGGCCGGCCAGTAGCCCTTGGCGGCCGGGCCCGTCACGTTCGGCATCTGGATGCGGGCCTCCGACCGGAGCTTGCCGCCCGCCGGGGGCTCGAAGTCGGCCCGCCGGGTCTCGATGCGGCCGGACGTCCAGTTGCCGGCGGCGTCCCGGCGCGGGGTGATGCGCAGGTTGCCCGTGCCGTCGAGGGAGACGTTGGCGGGGTCGGCGGTCATCGTCTCGATCTCGCCCGTACCGAAGTTGGCGGGTCCACCGGGGTAGGAAGTGCCGGTGGTGTAGAGCCAGTCGGCGGTGTTCACCCCGGATCCCGCGGCTCCGTCGAACTCGTCCAGGAACACCCGGGACCAGCCGGTCGGTGTGGGAGGAGCCGCGGCGCTCGCGGGCAGGATCACGGCCGCGGCGATGGCCGCGACCACGGTGATCGTGCCGAGCGCGGCCGACACGGCCCGCCGGACCGTCGGCCGCTTCCTGCCGGATATCTCGTGCATGGATGCCCTCTCTCAAGCGCGCCGAGGCGCGGTGCGGGGGGAAGGGTCAGCGGATCGGCGCCTTGAGAGCGCTCTCAGAGCGGCGCCGCTGGACACTGTCCTCCGCGCCCTCACGGGCAGTCAAGAGATTGAACCGGCAAAGCGCTTTCAGGCAGGGGGAGTTCAAGCAGTGAACGCGAATCCCCGCGGGGCGACGCCGCGAATGTCGACCGGGGCCCGTACCGCCGCCGCCGACGGACGGTCGACGGCGGCGGGGCGCTCACCCGTACGGACCAACTCGCCGTACGTCATACCGGCGGACCGAGCACCTCCTCGGCGCCGGGCAGGTCATGGACGGAGGCCGCCGTCCCGGTCAACGGCAGCAGACCGGACAACGGGCACGGCACGGGCATCTCGTGGTCGACCTCCCACTGCCCGACCGTGTTCCCGCCCGCGTGGTCCATGGTGCAGACGGCGTACAGGTTCCCGGCACAGCCCCGGCACAGCAGCGGCCGGTGGCCGGTCACCACGGCCGGTCCGAAGTGCCGCGCGGAACACGTTCTTGTAGCGTCGGTCGCGACAGGACTCCCGGTGTTCCCACCGGAGTCCGCCGGCCGGTTCGCTCACGCGGAACACGTCCCGTCAGCGCTCCGAGCCACCCGTGTGCCGCCCGCGCCGGAGCCGAGCCGGTCCGCCCCTCGCGAAGCGACCGGGCGCACGCGCAGCCCCCGTGAGAGAGGCCGTGCCGATGTCGAAGGATGTCCCGATAGCGAGCCTGCTGCGTGTGGAGCGGGGCGTCGCCGCCCCTGAGGAACTGGCCGCGATCGCGGTCGTCGTCGCGTGTTACGCCGGGCGGACCTCCGGCGGCGGGGACGAGGCCGGCGCCGCCGGGCCCGGCCGCCGGCGTACCGCCGTACCGGCCGCCGGCTGCTGGGCAGGTTGCTGGGCCTGCCGCTGAACCCCTTCCGCCGGCCGCACGCACGGCCGGCGGAAGCGGGGGCGAGGTTCTCACGCCCGGCGCAGCACCGTCGAGAGGACCTCGCGCAGCGTCGCCGCGGCATCGGCCACGGCTCCCTCCGAGCGCCAGGCCACGAACCCGTCCGGCCGTACGAGCACGGCTCCCTGGGGGCTCATCGCGTGGACCTCGGTCCAGTCGGAGCGTCCCTCCTGGACCAGGTCGGCATCCGGCCCGGAGCCGATGGTGTAGGTGTCCAGCCGCAGCGACAGTTGCTCGGCCACCCGCCGCGCGGCCCCCTGCCACGGCGTCCCCGTACCGCTGAGCAGCACGAAGGAACGCTCGTAGAGGTCCAGCGTGGAGATCCGTTCACCCGCCCGGGTCACCCACATGTGGGGGGCCCGGGTCCCGGTGTCGCCGACCAGGCGCAGGTTCTCCGGGATGACGGGCCGTCCGGGCTCGCCGCCGACGAGCGCGCCCTGCGGGTAGCAGTAGCCCATGGCGGTGGTCAGGACCCCGCTGCCCGGCCCGCCGCCCATCGTGGGCGGGGGCGCGTACCCCGGGTGGCTGTGTTCGGCCGAACGGGCCGACGCCCGCTCACTGGTGGCCCTGGCCACGGGCAGCCGCTCGGCCTCGTAGGTGTCGAGCAGTCCGAGGCCGGCCGAGCCGTCCAGTACCGCGGCGATCTTCCACGCCAGGTTGTGCGCGTCCTGGATGCCCGTGTTCGAGCCGAACGCCCCCGTGGGGGACATCTCGTGGGCCGCGTCCCCGGCCAGGAACACCCGACCGGACGCATACCGCTGCGCCACCCGTTCGGCCGCGTGCCACGGCGCCTTGCCGCCGATCTGCACGTCCAGGTCGGGTACGCCGATCGCGTCGCGGATCTGATCCACGCAGCGCTCGTCGGTGAAGTCCTCCAGGGTCTCGCCCTGCTCCGGGTGCCACGGGGCGTGGAAGACCCACTGCGTCTTGTTGTCCACCGGCAGCAGTGCCCCGTCCGCCCCCGGGCGGATCAGGTAGCAGACGATGAAGCGCAGGTCGCCCAGCACCTCGACGAGCTTCTCCGAGCGGAAGGTGACGCTCACGTTGTGGAACAGCTCGCCATTACCCGTCTGGGGGATCCGCAGCTGCTCCCTGACGGGACTGCGCGGCCCGTCCGCGGCGATCAGGAAGTCGGCGCGCACGGTGATGTGCTCGCCCGTCTCCCGGTCCTTCACCACGGCGTTCACCCCGGTGGCGTCCTGGTCGAAGCTCATCAGCTCGGTGGCGAACCGCACGTCCGCGCCCAGCTCACGGCTCTGTTCGGCCAGCACCGGCTCGATGTTGTTCTGGCTGCACAGACACCAGCCGGTCGGACTGAACCGGGCCAGCGCCCCGGCCGGATCGATCGACTTGACCAGCCAGTTGTGGTCGCCGTCGGTCAGCGACCGGGCCTGCAGAATGCCCTGATTTCCCTCCAGTACGGACGCCGCCCGGCGGATCGCGCGCTCCGCCCCTGCCGTGCGGAAAAGCTCCATCGTCCGGGCGTTGATGCCACGGCCCCGCGGGTGTGCGGAGGTGCCGGAGTGCTTCTCGACCAGCAGGTGCCTCACTCCGTGGCGGCTCAGGAAAAGCGAGGTGGACAGGCCCACGAGGGAGCCGCCCACGACGAGAACCGGTACGCGAACATCGGCGTTGTCTTCCATCAGCTGCGGGCTCCTGTTTTCTGTGTGGGGGAGTGGAGTCTTTATGCCCCCGATCCGCGATGAGGCCCAGTTGATTCGCCGGTTGTCACCCGCTTGATCCGGACATGTAGCGGTACGTCCCCACCCGGATGACGATGAGCGACAGCGGCTCCCCCTGAGACGCGCCGGCCTGCCGTTCCCCACCGAGGCGGCCGCCGGCCCGGGCGGACGCCACCGGTGACGGACGAGGGGTCCGTACGCGATGGATCTCCACCCCCTCATGAAGGAGTGAGTAGATGACAACCACCCTGTCCGAACGGGTGTCGCAGTCAGCCTTCGACGGCTCCATGCTCCGGGTCGTCCTGCTGATGGATCTCCACGAGGGGACCCAGCAGCAGTTCTTCGAGGCGTACGAACAGCTCCGCGACGACATCGCGTCGGTTCCGGGCCACATCAGCGATCAGCTGTGCCAGTCCTTCGAGAATCCCTCCCAATGGCTCATCACCAGTGAGTGGGAGAGTGCCCCGCAGTACCTCGCATGGGTCAACAGCGAGCACCACGCCGAACAGGTGAAGCCGCTCGGCGCGTGCGCCCGCGCGATGCGCCCGCTCAAGTTCACCGTCCTGCGCGAGACCGGCCGCGGCTACGGCCAGGCGGACCGCCCGGCCGCGGCGCGCCTGCAGCAGACCCCCCGGCTGGGAGCCGGCATCGTGCGCCACGCCCTCACCTTCACGGTCAAGCCGGGCAGCGAGAAGGAGGTCGCCTCGATCCTCTCCAGCTACGCCTCGCCGGAGGCCCGGGTCGACGACCACACCCGGCTCTGCCGGACCTCGCTGTTCATGTACGGCAACCGCGTCGTGCGCACGGTGGAGGTCCAGGGCGACCTGATGGCTGCCTTGCGCCACGTCTCCGAGCAGCCCGGGGTCCGGGCGGCGGAGGAGGCGCTCAACCCGCATCTGGAGAAGGACCGGAACCTGAACGATCCGGAGTCCGCCCGCATGTTCTTCATGCGCGCCGCGCTCCCGGCGGTCCACCACATCGCCGCACCCGAGCCCGAGTCCGCCGAGGTGCAGCGGCACGCGCTCTTCTACCCGGCCAAGCCCGGCTGCGGCGCGGCGCTCGCCAAGTTCCTGGCCCGGCAGGACGAGGAGGCCGCACGGAACCCGGGCAGCCCCGTTCGGAGCAGCAGCATCTTCCAGCGTGACGACATCGTCGTCCGGCTCATCGACGTCCGCGGCCCGTTCGACGCCGAGCCCGACACCACCTTCGGCGTATCGGGACCGCGCAAGGCGGCGGTGCTCGACCGGCTGACGGCCCGCGCCGGCAGGCGGGTCCGCGCCACGGGCCACACCATGAACCTGATCACGGACCGCAGGGCACCCGCGGACTCCTGATCCTCCCCGGTCCGTCCGGCCCGGCAGGCATGCCGGCCCGTCCGGTCGGTCAGGTCGATCCGGTCCACCCAGGGGCCCGTTCCACCCACTCGCCCCACCCCCGATACCCACCCATCCGCACCCAGGCTCTCCCCACACGCAGGAGGAACCCGCCATGACCCAACAGCGCCCACGCATCGTGGACCTCAGCGAGACGCCCCCCAACCGCCGGCGAGGCGGAGACCTGCGGGCGGTACTCACCCCGACCTCCGTGGGTTCCACGAGCGGCTTCATGGGCCTGGCGATCATGGCCCCCGGTGAGTCGATCGCCGAGCACTACCACCCGTACTCCGAGGAGTTCGTGTACGTGGTCAGCGGCCGCCTCGAGGTCGACCTCGACGGCGAGGCCCATCCGCTGCGCACCGACCAGGGACTCCTGGTTCCGCTGAACGTGCGCCACCGTTTCCGCAACGTCGGGGACACCGAGGCGCGCATGGTCTTCCACCTCGGCCCGCTGGCCCCGCGCCCCGAGCTCGGCCACGTGGACACCGAGCAGGCCCCGCACCCGGAGGGAACCGCGTGGGAGCAGCCCCCGGACCGGACGGGAGCGGTCTCGTGACCCGCCGGCGGGTGGCCGTCACCGGTGTCGGTGTCGTCGCGCCCGGCGGGATCGGCGTCCGTGACTTCTGGGACCTGCTCTCCAACGGCCGCACGGCGACCCGTGGGATCAGCCTCTTCGACCCGGCCGGGTTCCGCTCCCGGATAGCCGCCGAGGTCGACTTCGACCCCGCCGCGCACGGCCTCGAACCGGGCGAGGCGGACCGGGCGGACCGCTACATCCAGTTCGCCCTGGTCGCCGCCCGGGAAGCGGTCAAGGACGCGGGACTCGACCTCACCACGGACGAGGCCTGGCGGACCGGAGTCTCCCTCGGCACGGCCGTCGGCGGCACCACCCGGCTGGAGCACGACTACGTGGCCGTCAGCCAGTCCGGCTCCTGGTGGGACGTGGACCACAAGCGGGCCGGCCCCTTCCTGCACCGGGCGTTCACCCCCGCCACCCTCGCCTCCGCCGTCGCGGAGCAGACGGGGGCGAGGGGCCCGGTCCAGACGGTCTCCACCGGCTGCACCTCGGGGCTCGACGCCATCGGCTACGCCGTGCACTCCATCGCGGAGGGCCGGATGGACGTCTGCATCGCGGGCGCCTCCGACTCACCCATATCGCCCATCACGGTGGCCTGTTTCGACGCCATCAAGGCGACCTCGCCGAACAACGACGACCCGGCCCACGCCTCCCGGCCGTTCGACGCCGACCGGGACGGGTTCGTCCTCGGCGAGGGCGGTGCCGTCCTCGTTCTCGAAGAGCTGGAACACGCCCGCGCCCGCGGTGCGACCGTCTACTGCGAGATCGGCGGCTACGCCACCTTCGGCAACGCCCACCACATGACCGGGCTGACCGCCGAGGGCCTGGAGATGGCCCGTGCCATCGAAACCGCCCTCGCCCAGGCCGGCGTCGCCGCCGACGAGATCGACTACGTCAACGCGCACGGCTCCGGCACCAAGCAGAACGACCGCCACGAGACCGCGGCGGTCAAGCGGGTCCTGGGCGACCACGCCTACAAGACGCCGATGACCTCCATCAAATCCATGGTGGGGCACTCCCTCGGCGCGATCGGTGCCATCGAACTCGCGGCCTGCGTCCTCGCGATGACCCACCAGGTGGTACCGCCGACCGCGAACTACGAGACGCCCGACCCCGAGTGCGACCTGGACTACGTACCCAAGGTCGCCCGCGGCCGGAAGCTGCGCAGCGTGCTCTCGGTGGGCAGCGGCTTCGGCGGATTCCAGTCCGCCGTGGTCATGACCCGGCCGAAGGAGGAGGTCTCGTGACCAGCCGTACGGTCATCACGGGCATCGGAGTCGTCGCGCCCAACGGCGTGGGCGCCGACGCCTTCTGGAAGGCGACCCAGTCCGGCCTCAGCGTGCTGGACCGGGTCACCAGGGCGGGCTGCGAGCACCTGCCGCTGCGCGTCGCGGGCGAGGTCCGGGGCTTCGACCCGGGCGCCCTGGTCGAGGACCGCTTCCTCGTCCAGACCGACCGCTTCACCCACCACGCGCTCGCCGCGGCGGACCTCGCCCTGGAGGACGCCCGGCTCGGCCGCGCCGACTACGAGGGCGACCCCTTCTCCGTGGGCGTCGTCACCGCCGCCGGATCCGGCGGCGGCGAGTTCGGCCAGCGCGAACTGCAGCACCTGTGGGAACAGGGGCCGCGCTTCGTGGGCCCGTACCAGTCGATCGCCTGGTTCTACGCGGCGAGCACCGGCCAGATCTCCATCCGGCGCGGGCTGAAGGGCCCTTGCGGGGTCGTGGCCAGCGACGAGGCGGGCGGCCTGGACGCCTTCGCGCACGCCGTCCGAGGGATCCGCCAGGGCAGCCGGGCCATGCTGGTCGGGGCGACGGAGGCACCGCTGGCGCCGTACTCCATCGTCTGCCAGCTGGAGTACGAGGGGCTGAGCACCCAGGACGATCCCGAGCGCGCCTACCGGCCGTTCACCGACAAGGCCTGCGGGTTCGTCCCCGCCGAGGGCGGCGCGATGTTCGTCGTCGAGGACGAGACGGAGGCCGGGCGCCGCGGCGCCACCGTACGGGCCGTCCTGGCCGGCCACGGCGCGACCTTCACCGGCACCCGGCGACGGGACACCTCCGGTGAGGGACTGGCCCACGCCATCCGCGGCGCCCTCCGGGAAGCCGGCTGCGCGCCCGAGGAGATCGACGTGGTCTTCGCCGACGCCATCGGGACCCCGGAGGCCGACGCGGCCGAGGCCGCGGCCATCGCCGACGCCCTCGGCGCGCACGGGCGGAAGGTGCCGGTCACGGCGCCCAAGTCCGGTACCGGCAGGGCGTACTGCGCGGCTCCCGCCCTCGACACCGCGGCCGCGGTGCTGGCCCTGGAGCACGGCATCGTGCCGCCGACCCCGAACGTCTACGACGTGTGCCACGACCTCGACGTGGTGACGGGCAGCGCCCGCACCGCGGAGCTGCGCACCGCGCTGGTGCTCAGCCGCGGCCGGATGGGGTCGAACTCCGCGCTCGTCGTCCGCAAGGGCTCGTAGGAAGAAGGGAGAACAAGATGTCCGCCCGGCCGGCCCTGGAGGAACTGGCGGCCCTCACGAAGAAGGCCGGCATCACCGTCGATCCCACCGAGCCGGCGAGCCGGCCGCACTCCGCCTTCGACGAGTACGGCCTCGATTCGCCGGGCCTGCTCGGGATCGTCGGCGAACCGGAGAACCGGCGGAGGCGGGCCCTGCCCACCCACGCCGACCGCTGCAGGACCCCCGGGGAATTCCCCGACCTCGTCAACCACAGTCTGATGACCGGAGCCTGACATGGCAGGACACACCGAGAACGAGATCACCGTCAACGCGCCCGTGGACGTCGTCTGGGAGATGACCAACGATCTCCCCAGCTGGCCCCACCTGTTCAGCGAGTACGCCTCCCTCGAGATCCTCGAGGAGCAGGGCGACACCACCCGCTTCCGACTGACCATGCACCCCGACGAGAACGGCAAGGTGTGGAGTTGGGTCTCGGAGCGGACCGTCGACCGCAAGGGCCTCACGGTCCGTGCCCGACGGGTGGAGACCGGCCCGTTCGCGCACATGGACATCCACTGGCAGTACTTCAAGGTGCCCGGCGGCACCCGGATGAAGTGGACCCAGGACTTCGCGATGAAGCCGGACGCCCCCGTCGACGACGCCTGGATGACCGACAACATCAACCGCAACTCCCCGATCCAGATGGCCCTGATCCGGGACAAGATCGAGAAGCGTCAGCGTGAGGGCCGCGCCCCCGCCGTCAGCCGGGTCTGAGACGAAAGGCACGCACGGATGAACCAGCCGCACCGCGCTCTCATCGTCGCCCGGATGGCGCCGGGATCGGCGCCGGACATCGCCGAGCTCTTCGCGGGCTCGGACGCGGGTGAACTCCCGCACCTGGTAGGGGTCACGCGCCGCAGCCTGTTCCAGTTCGGCGACGTCTACCTGCACCTGATCGAGTCGGACCGGCCGCCCGGCCCGGCCATCGCGAAGGTCACCGAGCACCCGGAGTTCCGGGACCTCAGCGACCGGCTGACCGCCTACATCAGCCCGCACAACCCGGACACCTGGCGCAGTCCGAAGGACGCCATGGCCCACGAGTTCTACCGCTGGGAGAACCCCGGCGCGCAGTGACCCGCGGCCCGGACGGGACCCGCACACCGAAGTGTGCGGGTCCCGCCGCGCGTGGCCCCGCGTCGGGCCGATCGCGGCGGAGAGCAGGAGAAGACGGCATGAACCCGACCGACATCGACCACTTCCCGACGGATCCGGGCCGTCCGCACGACGGCGAGCCCGCCCGTACCTCCCTGCAGGTGCTCGTCCTGTCCGGTTCCTCCCGCACCGGATCGGTCAACGCCCGCCTCGGCTCCCTCGTCGCCTCGATGGTGTCCCGGGCCGGCGCCACCGCACGGACCGCCACGCTCGCCGACTTCCCGATGCCCCCGTACGACGGCGACGCGGAGGCGGACGAGGGACTGCCCGAAGGGGCCCTCGCCATGTGCAAGCGGATCGAGCCCGGCGTGCTCAAGAACGCCATCGACTGGGTCTCGCGCTACCGACCGCAGCCCTTCAAGGACAAGCAGACCCTGCTGGTGTCGGCCTCGCCCTCGATGGTCGGCGGCAACCGCGGGCTCTGGGCCCTGCGCGTCCCGCTCGAACACCTCGGCGCGCGCGTCTACCCGGACATGTTCAGTCTGGCCGGCGCGCACCAGGCGTTCACCGAGGACGGAGCCCTCACCGACCCGGGCCTCGGCGAGCGCCTCACCACGACGATCGGCTCCTTCCTCGACCTCGTCGAGGCCGACACCCGCTACCTGTGCCTGCAGCGCCGCTGGTACGAGTTCCTGGGCGACCGCACCGACGACCCCGTCACCTCACGCGCCCAGGACTGATCATCATCGGCCACAGGGGGTGAGCTATGTTGGAGCGCGAGTGACATGAGTTAGGGAGGCCCTCGAGTGTCATCGGGGCAGCAGGCACGCGCACAAGCGGCTGCGATCACACCAGGGGGTCAGTCGTCCGGAGAGGTCCGTCCTCCGGCCGACCGGCTCCTCGCGCTCTTCGACGGACGCCGCCTGTCACCGGGCCAGCGTCGCATCGCCCAATACCTGATCGACCACCTCACCGAGGCGGCGTTCCTCTCGATCACCGAACTGGCCGAGCGGGTGGGCGTGAGCCAGCCCTCCGTGACCCGCTTCGCGGCCTCCCTCGGCTTCAGCGGCTACCCCGCCCTGCGTGACGTGCTGCAGCCGATCGCGCTCAGCGCCATCGCCGGCGCCCCGGACACCCGCGCGCAGATCCGCCGCAACGAGCTGCAGGAAGCCGTCGACGCCGAGATCGAGAACCTGGAGAACGTGCGCAGGCTGCTCGCCGACACCGACCAGGTCCTCGACATCGGTCGCGAGCTGGCCGCCTCGGTGCCGCTGACCGTCCTGGGCCTACGCATCTCGGTCTCGCTCGCGGAGTACTTCGCGTACGCGGCCCGGCGCATCCACCCCGACGTACGCCTGGTGACCCGTGGCGGCAGCGTCGCCTTCGACGCGTTGCTGCAGTCCCGGGCGGCCGGCGGGACCTGGGTGCTGGCCTTCGCCATGCCGCGGCACGCCAAGGAGACCCTGGCCGCCATCCGCGCCGCCCGCAGTACGGGGCTGCGTGTGGTCCTGATCACGGACCCCACGCTGGGGCCGCTGGTGGACGAGGCGGACGTGGCCCTGACCGCGGGGACCGGATCCCGGCTGGTTTTCGACTCGTACGCCGCGCCCGGCATGCTGTCCGCGGCCCTGTTGCAGGCCATGGCGGACGCGGATCCGGAGCGGACCCAGGCGCGGCTGGAGAGCTACGAGCACGTGGCCGACCAGCACGGCTTCTTCCTGTAGCCCCTCGCGGCCTGGTTCACCAGGCGATATTCAGCCCTCGAAGTGCATGAAATTTTTCATACTCTTGCTTACTCGACGGTATATATGTTTACTGACGACGGCGCTCCGGATCCACCAGATGCCAAGGAGGACCCCCATGTCCTCCCGAACGTACGCGCGGAACGACGAACCTCCTCAGGTCGCGACCGCGTGTCGGGTCCAGGCTTTCGGATCCCCGCAGAGCGCCCATGGCGGCCTCGGTCAACCCCTGGGCCGAGGCCGCCCCCCAAGAACGTCTCGATCAGAGTTCGACACCACTCGGAAGTGACGAGAATGCCTCAGACGGCCACGTTTACCCTCAGCCCTGACTGGCCCATGCAGGTCAAGGCACCCGGTACGCACGACTGGGAGCGCACGGCCACGCGGTGGCTGCGGGATCTGCTCCCGGCCCGCTACGGCGGCTACCTGACGCTCACCCGCCACCACGCCCTCCTGGCCCGGCACGTCCAGCTCCAGCTGCAGCACGAGATGCGCGCGGTGCGGGCGGCCCTGCAGACCAGCCGCGCCGAGCTGCCGACCATGGGCATCGCCGAGTCGGTCATCGAGAACTCGATCCGGATGTACGCCGTCGAGCTGGAGCAGCTGGGCCGGCTCGCCCGCGGCGCACGCCTCGTGTCCGACGCGCTCCTCGTCGGCACCCCCGCGCAGCGCCGGCGCTGACCCCGCCGGCGCTGACCTTCCTCAGGACCTCTGCGTCGGCTGCCAGGAGCGGAGTCTGGCGGCCACGTCGAAGACGGAGGCGCGCAGCATGCGGATGTCGGTGATGAGGTCCCGCCACTGCTCGTAGGTGGCCTCCACCGTCTCCCCGGAGGCCTCGATGTACGCGACCGCGACCCCGTAGGCGAAGTACTCGTTGGAGTCGGGAAGCGGTCGGAGCAGCACGATCGCGTCGAGCAGGGCGGCGGCACGCCAGTAGGCGTCGGGGTCGTCCACTTCCAGGCTCGGCGTGTTCACCCGGTGCCGGGCCACGGCGGCGACCAGGGCGGAGTGGTCGGCCACCGCCACGTCCTTGAACAGGGCCTCCTGCCGCTCCAGCAGCCAGCGGTGATCGATGTGCAGTTCCACGCCTTCGAGTATCCCCGCCCGGGGCCCGGCCGTGGGGCTTTTCCGGTCGGGCGGGGACACGTGAGGGACTACGGCTTGGGCAGCGTGCAGCCGGCGCGGTTCAGGTCGATCTTGTTGCCGGGGGCTATGCAGGGGACGACGATGTACGTCTGCTGCGCGTAGTTGATGCCCTGGCGGACCGTCACGTTGCCGTTCTGGTCGACCTCGCACGGGTTGTTCACCGTGCAGCGGGCACCGTCCTCGTTGCCCGTGTTGTTGACGGCGACGACCTTGCCGGTCGCCGTGTCGACCACCGGTGACCCGGAGGTGCCGCCGATGGTGTTGCAGGCGGAGGTGTAGCGGACCGAGTCCTTCCAGGTCCAGTCACCCTCCTTGAGGCGGTAGGCGAAGCCGTCCACGGTGCAGCTGTAGATGCGCTTCCAGTAGCCGGAGACCACCTTGATGGCCGAGCCCTGGGTCGGGCGGGCGCCGTCGAGGGTCAGCGGGCTGATGCCGTACTGGCTCTGGATCTGGGCGTAGGTCCGGGTCAGCTGGTAGATCGAGATGTCGGTGTCGGTCATGGTCGCGTACGCGACCTTGCTCGCGCGGAGCGTACCGACCTTCGATCCCGCCGAGTTGAGCAGCGAGAACGAGCGGCTGGACGGGCGGTCCTTGACGACCTCGCCGGCCGCCGGGAAGCCCGACTCCAGGCAGTGGCCGTTCGACAGGACCAGCGCGAGGTCGTTCGGCTGGGAGCCGGGCGCGCGGACGACGGAGCCGGAACAGTTGCTGAGGGCCACCGTGCCCGCGAAGTCGACCGCCGCGGCGGTGGCCGCGGGGGCGGTGGGTGGCGTGTCCGTGGGTGCGGTGGGCGCGGCCACGGCGGGGCCGACCGCCGCTCCCAGCAGGAGCAGGGAGAGTAAGGCGCCGGTGAGAGGCTTGTTCATGTGGGGGTTCCCCTCTGAGGACAATGCGACCGAAGATCCTCCGGTTGTCATGCGCATTGTTGGTACGGCGGCGTCAACTCGCAAGACCGCATGGCCAGTTGACGACGGTGCCGCAAGAGGGGTCCCGGACCGCACCGAAGGCGTCGATAACGGACCGTGCACAGGTGTTCCGCACCGGTGGCTCCGCCTCCTACGGTCGGGGCAGCACAGTTCCGGATCAGGAGGCAACGTGAAGCGCGAGATCGACATCGACCAGCTGGTGACGGCGATGAAGGCGGTCGACGAGGCGGGGCGGCTCTTCGAGGAGGCCCACGCCGTGTACGAGGCGCGCGGCCTCAAGAGGATCAGCGACGACTTCAAAGTGGCGGGCGGCTCGGTCCAGACCCTGCAAGGCGCAGAGGAGATGGCTCTCGGGGCCCGCAAGTACCTCGCCGAACTCGCGCTGATCGCCGGCTACGCCGCCGCCGACCTCGAGGAGCGCGCGGGAGAGAGACCGGAGACAGCCCGCGCCGGCTTCCCGGGCCTGAGCGGCGGCGGCGCCCGCATGGGCCGCCCGCTGCTCGACCCGACCCTGGAGGGACTGCGGCTGCTGCTGGCCGTCGACTTCTTCGAGCCCGCCTTCAAGGCGGAGATCGAGCAAGTCCTGCAGGCGGAGAAGGCCACCTACCCCGATCCCTCCACGCTCCGCATCCCCAAGCGCGCCGACCGCGCCGCCACGGTCGGACGCACCCCCTGACACCTCCTGGGGTGCCGGGCCGGGCCGACGGGGCGAGGCTGGAGGTATGCGCCACGCACCCGTCGTCGTCCACCGCATCCACCCGTCGGGGGGCCGCCAGGTGACCCTGCGGACCGCGAACGGAGAGGAGTCCCTGGGCCTGGCCCGCTCCGACGACGACGTGATCGAGTTCCTGCGCCGGGCCGGCATGCCCGACCCCGACGACGTGGTCCTCGGCGGCGCCGACCTGCTGGACTGGCAGGGGGACACCCCCCACGTGTACGAGGCCGACCCGCCGACCGCCGACCTTCCCTAGCGGCGTCCTGTCGATCGGGCTCGCGGTGGTCGGCGCCGGGTTCGCTCAGCCGTGGTGCACGGCCTCCAGGACGGCCAGATCCGCCTCGGACAGGCGCAGCGCCCCGGCGGCCACGTTCGCGTCCAGGTGGTCCGGGTCGCCCGTGCCGGGAATGGCCAGAACGTGCGGTCCCCGCCCGAGCGTCCAGGCCAGCCGTACCTGCGCCGGACTCGCGCCGTGCGCCCGGGCGACGGCCCGCACCTCCTCGTGCTCGGAGCCGCTCGCGCCGGCCTGCCGTCCGGTGCCGGCGATGGAGTAGAAGGGGACGAACGCGATGCCCTGTTCGCCGCACGCGCGCACGAACCCGTCGTGCTCGGGCCGCACCCCGATCCCGTACATGTTCTGCACGCAGACCACCGGCGCGATGGCCCGCGCCTCGGCGAGGTGCTCGGGGGTGACGTTGGAGATGCCGAGATGGCGGACGAGACCCGCGTCGCGGAGCTCGGCCAGCGCGCCGAAACGCTCCGCGATGGAGTCGGTCCCCACGATCCGCAGGTTCACCACGTCGAGGTGGTCGCGGCCGAGCTGGCGCAGATTCTCCTCCACCTGTCCGCGCAGCAGCTCCGGGGTGGCGTGTTCGAGCCAGGTTCCGGACGGTCCCCGGCCCGGTCCGACCTTGGTGGTGATCACCAGGTCCTCCGGATAGGGGGCCAGTGCCGCGTTGATCAGCTCGTTGGCGGAACGCAGCGGCGAGAAGTAGAACGCGGCGGTGTCGATGTGGTTCACGCCGAGCTCGACCGCCCGACGCAGCACGGCGATCGCCTGGCCGCGGTCCCTGGGTACGGCGTCGTGCGCGAACGCCTCGCCGGTCTGGGGCAGGCGCATCGCGCCGAAGCCGATGCGGTTGATCCTCAGGTCGCCGAGGTTCCAGGTGCCCGCCGCGTCCGCGGTCTTCGTCTGTGAGGTCATGACCGGATGATCCGCACCCGATAGGCTGCCAGGCCATTGATTAAGGCATGACCGAATCCTCGGGGTGGACGTGCGGGATGTGCGGGCGGAACTGGCGTTCTCCGTGAGCGATCTCGCCCAGATGCGGTTCGCCGTCTCACCGATGTGGGAGGTCGGGCCCAGCTACCGGCTGCTGGCCTCGGGGGCCACGCCCCACGTGCATCGGCCCTGGACCGACCAGGTGGGGCCGCGGCTGGCGGCCGCCGGCCTCGACCGGGGCTGGCTGGCCGAACTGATCCCACCCTCGGGGTACGTGCCTGACTTCCTCAACCCTGCGCCCACCGGCCCCGCGCCCTCCCTGGCGGAGGAACTGGCCCGGGTCCGGGCCACCCCCACCGGCCGGGTCCGTCAGGACCTCGACCGCCTGCGACAGGAACAGGGACGCCTCGGCCCGCGCACACGCACCCTGTACGCCGACCCCCGGGCCCGGCTGGTCCGGGTCGCCGAGGAGATCGAGACCTACTGGGAGTTGGCCCTGGCGCCCTACTGGGCGCGGATCCGCGCGGTGCTCGACGCCGACGTCTTCCACCGGGCCCGGCAGGCCGCCGAGCACGGCGCCGGCTGCCTCTTGGGCGACCTGCACCCCTCGGTGAGCTGGGGCGACGACGCGCTCCGACTGTCCCGCCGGCACCGCCCCCTGTCCCGCGGGACGGCGGGCGAAGGGCTGCTGCTGATCCCCTCGGTCTTCACCGGCCCGGTGCCCTTCACCCGCGTGACGCCCCCGGAGCCACCGCAACTGGCCTATCCGGCGCGCGGTACCGGCGCCCTGTGGGAACCCCGACCCGCCGGCCGGGCCGAGGCCCTGGCCGCCGTACTCGGACGCTCCCGGACCCGGCTCCTGACCGAGCTGGAAAGCCCTGCCTCCACCACCGAACTGGCCCGCCGTACGGGGCTCTCGGCCGCCGCGGTGTCCCAGTACCTCACCGCGCTGCGCGCGGCCGGCCTGGTCAGCTCCCACCGGGCCGGCCGCTCCGTGCTCTACGCCCGTACCTCCGTCGCCGAGTCCCTGCTGGTCGCCCCGGCCTGAACTCCGGTCGTGGAGCGGGGACGATCGCGGGGAGGGAAGACGTGAGCGGCGGGCCTCGGCGGGGTCACGCCGCCCCGTCCTTGAGGGAGCGGCCGAACTGCTCGTCCAGGACGGACAGTCGCCGCCAGTACTCCTCCTCGTCGATCTCCCCGGCGGCGAAGCGCCGGCCCAGGATCGCGATCGGCGAGCGTTCCCCGTACGCGGCCGCCGCCCCGCGGCGCCCGCGCCAGGCGGTGCGGCGCAGCACGGTGACGACACCCACGACGACCGCCGCCCAGATCAGCGGAACGAACAGGATCCACGGGCCGGGCCCGTCGTAGGCGAGGGTGGTGAAGGCACTCATCTCGGTTCATCTCCTCAAAAGCTCGGACGTTTCGTCTCACCCCGAGACTCCTCCGAAAGGGCCCGCCGGTCGTCGTACGGCCGGCTGCACCCCGGGTACTTCCACGGGAGTACCCGAGCTGCGGTCGGTCGGAGGTCCCGGCCGGGCGCGCCGGTACGGGTGGGACAGGTGGGACGCGTGGGGCAGGGGGGTGCGATGCGCACATTCCACGCATTCCCCCGTTCCCCGTACGCCGCCACGCACGCTCGGTAGCGTCTGGATCACAAGCCGTCCGGTGTCACAGGCAATCGATCACCGGGCGGAGTCCGTAGCAGGTAAGGGAGCGAATACCGATGGCGAACGTTGAGGTCTCCTTGAAGGAGACGATGACCTCGATCGAGGGTGCGATGGGAGCCGCGCTGGTGGACTACACCAGCGGTATGGCGCTGGGGACCCTCGGCGGCGGCAAGGAGCTCGACCTCACGGTCGCCGCCGCCGGCAACACGGATGTGATCCGGGCGAAGGTCCGCACGATGGAGATGCTGGGTCTGAAGGACGAGATCGAGGACGTCCTGATCACCCTCGGCGGCCAGTACCACCTCATCCGGCTCCTCAAGGGCCGGGGGCACGGCGGCCTCTTCCTGTATCTCGTCCTCGACAAGGGCCAGTCCAACCTGGCCATGGCCCGCCACCAGCTCAAGCGGATCGAAGCCGCCCTGGAGCTCTGAACCCGGCATTTTCGCGCCCACGCATGCCCATGAGTTGAAGAATTCTTCAATCCGGCACATCTGAAACAGGTAATCGCCGGGCGTGCGTGGGCCCGTCCGTATGAATGTATGGGTGGTCGGCCGACTGGAAGCCCCGCGCCCCCCAAGCAAGGTTTGAAGCAACAGCAGGAGCACTCATGGGAATGCAGGTACCCCTCTACCAGGCGAAAGCCGAGTTCTTCCGCATGCTCGGACACCCCGTCCGCATCCGCGTGTTGGAACTCCTGCAGAACGGCCCCGTACCCGTACGCGACCTCCTTGCCGCGATCGATGTCGAGGCGTCGAACCTCTCCCAGCAGTTGGCGGTCCTGCGCCGGTCCGGCATCGTCGTGTCCATCCGGGACGGAGCGACCGTCAGCTACGCCCTCGCCGGCGGCGACGTGGCCGACCTCCTGCGCGCGGCGCGCCGCATCCTGACCGAGCTCCTGACGGGCCAGAGCGAACTTCTGGCCGAACTGCAGCAACTGGGACCGCAGACGGACCGCACGGACAAGGTCGCCGGCCGCTGAGCATCCGTCGTGCCGTACTCGGTCGCGAGGGGGATCGTGGACGATGGTCGGGTGTTGGTCACGGTGGAAGAAGTGCGACAGGGCCCGTCGACGCCCACGACGGTTCGAGTCCGCTCGGCGGTGGGAACCGCCGTGGTGCTCTGGCAAGGTGCCCTCGGGGCGGTGGGCGAAGAGCACCACGTCGAGTGGACCGTCGATCAGGACATCGTCTGGGGGACCAACGCGGGGCCGGCGAGTCCCGCCGGACCCACGTTGTCGCAGGACGGCGACCGCATCGTCTTCCAGGGGCGGTTGAACCTGACCGAGGACGGCGCGGCGTTCCTGGATCTGGGCGGAACATCCATCCTGTTCGACGTCGCCGGACCCGCGCTGCCGGATGACGCCGACGGGTCGTGGATCGAGGTCCGCGTAGGCCAGGGCGAGGTCAGCGTCTGGCCCTACCGACTCTGAGGGGCGAGCGACGGGCCGATCGCAGCGGCGCCGCGTGTTCGGCGTCGCGTCAGGTCGTGATGGTGGTGACGGCCTCGACCCCGTAGGCGCGGGCGTAGCCGTTCTCGGTACCGACCAGGAGATCGACGACCGTGAAGTAGCGGTCCCAGAACGGGGTCTCGCGCAGCGCGTCGATGAGGAGCTGGTAGGCGTCGTGGTCGTCGGCCTCCCAGACCCAGACGTCGGTGACGCGGGTGGAGTAGAACTCCGTGTCGTAGAAGCGTGAGCGGACGCCGGTGGTCCTGGCCTTGATCGCCGGGACGACCTGGGTGGTGAAGGCGGTCATGCGCTCCTGGGGGGTCATGGCGAGCCACTCGGGTGTGGTCTTGATGAGCATGAAGGCCGTGACCGGCGCAGTCGTCCTCTCAACGGGCATGACGGGTACCTCCCGAGAGGACCGCGGGAGCAAGGGTCCGGGCGCACCAGTCCTGGAAGCCGGTGGGGGAGCCGGTGGCGGGGGTGCGGGTGACGCCCGTGTCGAGGCCCTCGTTCTTGGCCCTCTTCATGTCGACGACGCCCTGTGCGAACGCCTCGTCGAGGCCGTGGCCGAGGAGGTCGGAGTACAACGCGTCGAGCGGCTGCTGTACGTAGCGGACGGGCCGACCGAGCTGTGCGGTCATGACGCGGGCCAGGTCGGCGGGGGAGAGGTCCTCGGGGCCGAGGACGGGCACGCTGCCATTGCCGGACCAGGAGCGGTCGCGCAGCAGATCGGCGGCGACGGCCGCGATGTCGGCCACCGCGGCACGCGGGGCCTTGAGTTCGGCGTCGACGGCGTCGGTGAAGACACCCGTCTCCCGAAGGGTGTCCGCGTCCTCGAGAAGGTTCTCGAAGAACGACGGGCAGGCCAGGGCGCGGTAGGCCACGCCGGTGCCGGCGATGAGATCGTCCATGGCGAGGGAAGCGGTGACGAGTCCGGCGCGGCGGGCGAGCGACGTGCCGCGCCCGAGCGCCGAGACGCCGACGACATGGCCGACTCCGTGGGCCACGAGGGCCTTCGCGGCGGGCCGGGTGAAGCCGAGGTAGGCGTCCTTCGGGGTCAGCGACGCGTCCGGCGGGACGAGCCAGAACACGGCGTCCGCGCCCTCGAAGGCACGGTCGACGACCTCGGCGTCACCGTGCGAGCCGGTGATCACCTCGACGCGGTCGCGCACCGCGTCGGGCAGCCGGGCGGGGTCACGTACGACCACGCGGAGTGCCTCGCCGTGGACGGGGGCGGACTCCAGGAGCAGGGACAGCAGATGGCTGCCGATGTTCCCGGTGGGAGCGGTAATGACGATCATGGAAACCTCGTGGGTCGTGCGGATCGGGACACCCTCATCCTGTGGAAGGCCGAGGCATTGCCACAATGGGAATGTGAGCACGGGATCATTGCCTGAAATGGAATAACACCTATGAGCAGCAGTGCAGCACCTGTCATCGACGCCAATCTCGCCGTCGCGCTGGACGCTTTGCTGACCGAGCAGAGCGTCACGCGCGCCGCCGCCCGCCTGCACACGTCGCCGGCCGCCATGAGCCGCACGCTCGCGAGGCTGCGGCGCATCCTCCAGGACCCGTTGCTGGTCCGGGCCGGGCAGGCCATGGTCCCCACTCCCCGCGCCCAGGCCGTGCGCGAGGAGACGGCCGCGGTGGTGCGCCGCCTGGGAGCGCTGCTGGCCCCTGGCGCCGGCGTCGATCCCGCCGACCTGCGCACCACCTTCACCCTCCAGGCGGCCGACCTGGTCGGCGCGGCGTTGGCGCCGGGGATGTCGGCGCTGGCCCGGCAGGAGGCACCCGGCATCTCGTTGCGGTTTCGGGCCGAGGAGATGGAAGCCGGATCGGCACTGCGCGACGGCCGGGTCGACCTGGAGATCGGGTCCATCGACCACGTGGATCCCGAGACCCGGATCGAAGAACTGGTCACCCTGCGCATGGCGGCGGCCGTCCGCCCCGACCACCCGCTCGTCGAAGGAACCCTGACCCCGGAACGACTCGCAGCCGCCGATCACGTGGTGGTGAGCCGCCGCGGCCGGTTCACCGGCCCCCTGGACGCCGCCCTCGCCGAGCGGAACCTCCGCCGACGGGTCGCCGTCGTCCTCCCCAGCCACATGGCCGCGATGACGCTCGCCGCCGGCAGCGACATCGTCTGCCTCGTCCCCACGCCACCCCCCGGCGGTGTTCCCTCCCCGCTGACCGACGTGGCCACCGCCCTGGGCCTTCGCCTCCTGGACATCCCGCTGCCCCTGCCGCCGCTGACCATCGGCATGGCGTGGCACCCCCGCCACGCCGCGGACGGAGGCCACCACTGGCTCCGCAACACCGTCCGCCGCACCCTGCACGCCCCGGGCGGCTCCCCTGCCTGACCTCATGTCCTGTGGTCGCCGCCGGGCGCTCGGTGGTCGAGCGCGTCATCCACGCCCCCGCGCTCTTCACCCCGTACGCGACCGACCCCGCGCCGATCGATCCATCGGTGTGACCACTCGTAAGTACTACCGGTAGTGGGTGCTTGCCCCACCCTTGATCAACCGGACAGCCGGATGGCCGGTGGAAGGCGGTGTCGGCGACCGTGAGGTTGTCCCGAACACACCACCTATAGAGAAGGCACGATCGTGCGCATCATCACGGCCACCGCCCTCGCGCTGGCTCTCGCAGGCCAAGCCGCGCCCGCCGCCGGCGCCAACCGACCGACCACCGACGGAATCTGGCGCATGGACGGCTACGGCACCGTTCTGTCCATCCGGAACGGAACTCTCCAGGAGTACCAGACCACCGCCGTCAGCTGCCTCGAAGGCGATTCCGCGCGGCAGACCGGCTCCGGCACCTACACCACACCCCAAGGGGACGTCCTCACCGTGCGCGCCCAAGGCCGCGACCACGGTTCCCTGCGGGTGGACGGCTCCGTGGGAGACCGGAAGCTGCGCCGGATCGCGGAGTTGCCCGACACCTGCACACCTGAGGCCCCCCACGGACCGCTCGCCACCTTCGACGTCTTCTGGCAGTCCTTCGAGGAGAACTACCCCTTCTTCGCCGCCAAGGGCATCGACTGGCACGCCGTACGCGACCGCTACCGGCCCGCAGTGCACGCGAAGACGACCAAGGACGAGCTCTACGCCGTCTTCGGCGAGATGATCGAGCCGCTCCACGACGCGCACGTCGCCGTTCAGGACGGTGACCGCGTCTTCGCACAGGTTCGCCCCGGTACCGTCCTGCCCACCGAGAAGTGGGACACCGAGGTCAAGCAGTTCATCGTGGAGCACGATCTCGAAGACGCCCGGAACCTCCAGGACTTCGCCAACGGGCGGATCACCTACGCCGATCTCCCCGGCGGGCAGGGCTACCTGCGGATCTCCGGCTTCGGCGGATACGGGCGGGAGGGCGCCCTCTACGCCGCCCAACTGGCCGAGCTCGACAGGGCGCTGGACACGGTCCTCAGTCAGGAGCGCACCCGGCGCCTGAAGGGTCTGATCATCGACCTGCGGATCAATGGGGGCGGCTCGGACTCCCTGGGTATCCACCTCGCGGAGCGCCTCACCGACACCCCCTACGTCGCCTACTCCAAGCGGGCCCGCAACGATCCCGCCGACCCCTCCGAGCACACGCGCCCCCAGCCCGCGTATGTCACGCCCGCCCAGGGGCCCCGTTACACCGGACCGGTCGCCGTGCTGACCGGAGGCTCGACCCTCAGCGCGGGGGAGAGCTTCACCCAGGCACTCATGGACCGGCCCGGCAGGACGGTCCGGATCGGACAGCCCACCCAGGGCGTCTTCTCGGACGTCATGGCGCGCAAGCTCCCCAACGGTATGGCGGCCTGGCTGCCGAACGAGGAGTTCCTGACGCGCTCGGGCAGGACCTTCGACGGCACGGGCATTCCGCCGCACCTCACTGAGCCGGTCTTCACGAAGGAGGAGTTCGACAGGAAGAAGGATTCGGCCTTCGACAGGGCACTGAACGTCCTGCGGGACTGAGACCTGTCCCGTACAAGGCCGTGCGACGGGGCTCTGTGTCAGCCGTCCTGCGCCTCCTGCTCGGCGGCTTCGGCTCTGGAGAGGCGCCACCGCATGGTCTCCGCCTCGCTACGGGCCCTCTCCTGAAGTTCCGGCGTCAGGTCGGAGCGATTCGCGGCAGCCTCGGAGGCTTCGGTCCAGGCACGCAGGACGTCGATGGGACGCTGATGCCCGCAGTCGACCTCGTTGCCCGCATGGTCGTAGACGGTTGCCTCGTAGCCGGTGTTCACCCAAACGTCGGCGCCTCGGTCGTGGAAGACGACATCGAATGGTTCTCCGTCGGGGTCGGTGTCCTCGGGGGTGTCCGTGACGATCGTGAATTTCTCCTCGGGCTTCATCCAGTAGTCCTCACCCCATGGTTCCACCCAGATGCCCAGGGTCATCTTGGTGTCGTTGCTCAATCTGATCTTCGGCATGGCTGCAGGGTAGGGCTACGGGGCGGCAGACCTTGTGGTGGGCGAACTCGTTGCCGCAGGCCGGACCATCAGCGCCGTCGCCCGCCGACTCACCCTCGACCGCAAAACCGTCCGACGCTTCCATGACACCGACCTCGACCAGCTCCTGGCCTCCACCACGAACGCCGGCCGGTCGGAGTCCCGGATCCTCACTCAGGGCCAGCAGAGGTCAGGCGACCGCGGTGGTTCGAGAATCCTGCGGGCCTCCCCGCTCACGGCGTCGTCCGCATCCGATGCCAACGCTGAGCACAGTGCCGCGAGCCGTTCCCCGTCCTCCGCGGACTGGCCGCAGACATTGAGGATCGCAGCATGAAGGTGATCGCCGGTGTCGTCGTTCGCGCGGGCGACACCATGCGCAGACCAAGCACGTCCCAGCGCCCGAGCAGAGCCTCCGCCGTCTCCTGAGCGACAAAGGTGTCGCGACCATCCAGCAACAGTCGGCGCAAGACCTCAGCCACTTCGGGAATCTCCGCGACGGCGGCCAGACGCCGCCCTGAGGCCGCTCTCACGGACCATGACGCCGAAGTAGACCCCTGAAGGTATGGGGTCAGCTCGTCATCCATGTCCAAACGGCGCATGGTTCTCACTCTGGCATACCCCCTCTCGCCCGCCCTTTCGGCCCTCATCCACACGTGGTCAGAGCCCGCTACGGGGCAGCCTTTCGACCGCCTGGGCCGTGCCTGCGCGGTCGCAGTCGTGGTGGAAGCGTCGTTGTCAGTGGTGCTGTGCATGATCGGTGCACCAACTCCTCGGAAGGTAGGAAGGCGCCATGCCGATCACAAATCAGCAGGTAGCGGGTCACGTGTTCCTGCTGCAGATGTACGACGACCCGTACTTCCCTGATCGCGTGGTCGACGAGGGGAAGGCGATCCTGCGGCGACTGTGCGAACGAATCGAGGCCGAGCAGCCCTCGGATCCGGCGTCCTTGTATGTGCTCACCCAGGCTGCGACGGAGGAGTTCAACGTGCTGGATGAGGGGTTCGTGGCGGCCGGCAGCGGGATCGAGACGGTTGCGCGTGAGTGGATCTGCGAAGAGTTCCGTTTCGTGGCGTCGGCATACGGGTTCACGAGCGCGGATGCGGAGGAGCTGACCGCCGGCCGGGACTGGTGACCGAGGACGGGAAGACTTCCGGTCTTACGGGAACTCCGATTGCGATGCCGGGTGCCGCCCCGCTGCCATCGGCGGAACAGATCGCGGACCCGGCTCCACAGGAACCGCGGGACCTAGATCCTTCCCCGCACGAACCGTGTGCGGTGTCCGAGTACCCGGCTCAGCTCCGCAACGAACTCCGGCAGCAGCGCGGGCCCGTTCCGGAATTCGAACCCCAGGTATGCGAAGGCGAGCCCGTCTCCGGGCCACTCCCATGCGGCCAGCGGCACCACCCGGCCGCACGCCGGACACGGCACTTCGGCACAGCCGGTGTCCCACCATTCGTCCATGGCCGGCGAGAACGTCTTACGGTGCCCCTCCCCGAATGTCATCGCGCAGTACGGACAGACAGGTGGTCCGACGTGCTGCGGCGAGAAGAACACCGTGCGCCCGGTGACTACGGTCAGCCCATCGCTCCCGCTCGCCTCCCGGAACCCGGTTGCCTGCTCCCACCGCGGCCCAGGCGCGTGGTCCGGCAGCCCCACGATGGCCTCACGGACCAGCCAGGCCGCCACCCGCTCCCCGTGGGCGACGGCGTCCTCAGCGGTCGCGTCCAGGTCAACGATCGTCTGAAAAGAGGTGCTCACAGCCGAACGGTAGGCGGCCCGCTCGACTGTGCAAAGCCCGTACGTGACGATCCATAGCATTCCTACGGGCCGCTGCTCGTCTTCGGCGACGATGCCTCACAGCCAAGGGAGTTGCTCAGGCATGCTGCATCGACGTGTGCCGACAGAATTCCCGCAGACATCGGGCGTCAAGACCGCGCCCGTGGCGTCCGGACTCGCAGCGCGCTTCCCAGCGCGGCGCGAGTTCTTCGATCAACAGGTCGAGAAAGCCCTACGCCCGGTCGTAGACCGTGGTGGCGACATCGCGCGCGCCCAAGGTCTTGCCGATGACCGGCTCGATCCGTTCCCATTTCCCTCCGGCGAGACCGCACCCGATGCGGGGCATGTGCACGGAGGCGTTGTGGGCCAGGGCGTGCTCGGCTACGGAGTTCAGACATCGTTCCAGGGCCTCGTAGCGGATGGGCGGACCGCCGCTTCCGGTCCGCATCCCACGCTGTGCGACCATGTTCGCAACCCAGATGTCGGCTCTGACGTGTACGAACTGCACCGCTCCGAGGGCGAAGTCGTTGCCCGCGCGCTCGCGGTGCCAGCGGCGGTACTCCCGCTCCGGTTCGGGCCAGCGACGTGATACCGCCAGGACGAACCCCTTTCCCCATCCGCCGAGGTCGTTGCAGATGTGGGCAATGACCTTCGGGCCTTTGGCCTGGGGGTTGGTCGCATCCCCCGCGATGATTTTCAAAGTCTCCACGGGTCATCCTGGTCTCGCCCGCCACGGGAAGTCCAGGGAGTTGTGATCTGACCGTGCGCCGTATCGCGGGGCAAGCCTTGACCGGTGGCTTCAGAATGAGCGGTGGCCGATGGTGGACAGACGTGGCCTGACCTCCACGGTGGATGTGTAGCGTGTCGCCCTTGGGGTCGACTCCATGACCTCAAGTGATCATCTGCTTCACCTGATCCGGACCACCCCGGAGATCGATCTGCTGCTGCGGTCCTCGTTCGGTTTCGACATCCACCGGAAGCACAACGGCGAGGGTCTGAGACTTGCCTCGGGCGCCCCGGTGGAGACGATCGCCGGGGAGTTCGCCGGTGGGGCGTACTTCCTGTGCGCCGAGCGGAACGGCCGCCGACCGGTGGTGTTCGCGAGTTCCGAAGGGGAAGGCGGGCTGCTCGCCGATGATCTGGCGGAGGCTCTGGAGATCGTGATCGGGCTGGAGTGGCGGGACTGCCTGACGTTCTCGGGCGGTGGCGATGTGGAGGTCATGCAGGTCTCCGCCCGACATCTCCAGCGGTCCCGTGAAAAGAACAACCCGGGCATCGACGACGAAGCTGATCAGGTGGCCGCAGCTCTGTCGCTGAGTGTCGTGCCGGTCGCCGACCTCGTCGTCCGTTTGCACGCAGCCGCTTCGAAGACCGAACCGGACTACGTCGTGGCCGACGGCGACGGGCAAGAGTACGATCCACCGTTCGGCGAGTATGTGGAACCGCGGCACGGAGGCCGGCGCTGACCCCGGCCGCCCGACGCCGACGCCACCCCGGACGAATGCCGACCGGCACGGCACCGAGCGCCTGCGAATCCGCTCCGAGGTACGGGCGGACCTGCACCTCGGCCTGCTACAACCCGCCTGCAGCATCGTCTCCTTGAGACGACTTCGAACCTCGTTCTGAAACGGTCGGTAGGGTCAGGACCGCAGCCGAGGGAGGAGGATCGTTCGATGGTGACGTACGACCAACTGACCGCGTGGGCCGGGCCGGGGCATGTCACGCGGGTCGGACGGGAGGTTGTGGCCGGCTGGCGGATCCCGGAGTTCATGAAGACGCAGCTCGTCGAGGTGGGCATCCCGGTGGCTCCGCGCCTCATCGAGCGGGTCGTGGTGCAGAGCGAGGCCGATCCGGTCCTGCGCACGTCCCGTGGTCCGCTCTACCGCCTCACCGAGGACACCGGCCCTGAGCAGCGGTCATGGTTCGGTGTCGAGCCGGAGACCGGGGCGGTCCACTTCGTCATGCCGGACGGGGAGGCATGCTTCGCGAATTCGGGTGTCGACGTGTGGCTCGACGTCCTCCACCGTTACGGCAGTCGCGTCACCGCCTCAGAGCTTCTCAGCGAGCCGGACAGCCCCGAGGAGTACCTCTCGGAAGAGGAGGAAGAGCGGGCTTTCGCCGAGCTGAACCGGCTGGCCGAGGATCTGCAGGAGATCGACCGGGCGGCCTTCGCAGGCTACGAGGGGTTTCTCTGGCCGGCGCACCTGGACCGCTGGCTCTACTGACCTCGGCCCCCTCGCTGTCCTCACACTCGCACGCTTCGGTCTTCGCCACGGCCCCGGCCGGCCGACAGAGTTCTCGACCGCGGTCCCCGCGTTCGTCGAAGCGGGGGGCCGATCAGCTGAGCCAGCCGGGACGGACCAGGCCGGATTCGTAGGCCAGGACGACCAGCTGGGCGCGGTCGCGGGCGCCCAGTTTCACCATGGTGCGGCTGACGTGCGTCTTCGCCGTGAGGGGGCTGACGACGAGGCGGCGGGCGATCTCCTCGTTGGACAGACCCATGCCCACCAGCGCCATCACCTCCCGTTCCCGGTCGGTGAGTCGGCCCAGTCCGGCCGCCGTCGCGGGCTGTTTCGAGCGGGCCGCGAACTCCGCGATCAGCCGGCGGGTGACGCCGGGGGACAGCAGGGCGTCGCCCGCGACCACCGCCCGGACCGCCCGTAGCAGTTCCTCCGGTTCGGTGTCCTTGACCAGGAAGCCGGAGGCGCCCGACCGGATGGCCTCGAAGACGTACTCGTCGAGCTCGAAGGTGGTGAGCATGACCACCCGCACGGCCGCCAAGGACTCGTCCTCGCCGATCCGACGGGTCGCGGCGAGTCCGTCCAGCACCGGCATCCGGATGTCCATGAGCACGACGTCGGGACGCAGTTCCCGGACCAGCCGTACGGCCTCGTCGCCGTCGGAGGCCTCGCCGGCCACCTCGATGTCGGGCTGGGCGTCGAGCAGGGCCCGGAACCCGGCCCGGACGAGCAGTTGGTCGTCGGCGAGCAGTACGCGGATCACAGGTCCTCCTCGAACGCGTCGGCCTTGAGCGGAAGTACGGCGACCACCCGGAAGCCGCCGTCGGGTCGCGGGCCGGTTTCGACGGTGCCGCCCAGGGCCGCGGCCCGCTCGCGCATCCCGACCAGGCCGTTGCCGCCACCGTCCGGGGCGCCGCCCGTGGCCGGGCCGTCGTCGGCCACCCGTAGCTCCAGGGCGTGGGGCTGCCAGATGAGGCGGATCCGGGCGGTGCGCGCACCGGAGTGGCGCATCACATTGGTCAGTGCCTCCTGGAGGATGCGGAAGGCGGCGAGATCCACCCCGGGCGGCAGCGCCCGCGCCTGCCCCTCGGTCGAGACGTCGACGCTCAGCCCGGCCGTCGCGGCCTGTTCCACGAGCTCGGGAAGGCGGTCCAGACCGGGCGCGGGGGAGCGCGGCGCCTCGCCGGGGGAGCGCAGGGTGTCGAGGACCTGCCGGACCTCGCCCAGCGCCTCCTTGCTCGCCGCCTTGATGGTGGCGAGCGCCGTACGGGCCTGCTCGGGGTCGGAGTCGAGCAGGGCCAGCCCGACCCCCGCCTGGACGTTGATCACCGAGATGCTGTGGGCGAGGACGTCGTGCAGTTCCCGGGCGATCCGCAGCCGTTCCTCGTCCACCCGGCGTCTTTCGGCCGCCACCCGCTCGGCCCGCTCCCGGGCCCACTGCTCCCGGCGTACGCGGACCAACTCCGCCACGGCGAGCACCGCGAGCACCCACGCGGTGACCCCCACCTCCTGCGCCCAGGGCGTCGGGCCGTCCCCCGGGGGCGGGAGCCACCGGTAGAGCCAATGACCGATGAGCAGGTGCCCGGCCCAGAACAGGCCGACGGCACCCCAGGCGGCCCGACGGTGTCCGGCGACGACGGCGGCGAAGCAGGCCAGGGCCAGACTGAGGAACACCGGGCCGTACGGATAACCGGCACCCACATAGACCAAGGTGACGACGCTGACCCCGTACGCCACGGCCACCGGATACCGGTGCCGCACCACGAGCAGCGCGGGCCCGATCAGCAGCAGCAGCCGGGCGAAGCCGTCCAGCGCCACCCGCCCGCTCTGCGCGTGCGCCGCCCAGCCCGCGCCGATCTGCGTGAAGAGGGCGACGAACAGCGCCGAGCGCCAGGCCGGGCCCCGCCCGGTCCGCTCCACCCATCCTCGCCACGGGGGACCCGGGCGTTCGCGCAGCTCGTCCATACAGCCACGCTAGACGGCGCCCCCCGTCACCCGCGTCACCCCCGCGTAGCGTTTCAGGCGTACTCCCCACGTAGTACCCGAACCCGACTTTTCCGGCTTGCGGACGATGGCCCGGCCGATGGCGAGGTCCGGCCGGCACCCGCTGGTGGAGGCGGGTGGATCAGGCTAGGTTGCAGGGAAGCGGAGGCTGTCGTGGGCATGCGCCCCCGACATCCGCTGGTTGCCCCACTGCCGTAAATTGTCCAACGGCTCGCCGGGTAAGGCCGGGCAAAAGGTACGAGTTGGGGCAGGTGTGGGCAGGACATGGCGCGACGCGGACGTATGGAAGCGGACCGAGGTGTCACCTCCTCCGCGCCCGCGGTGCCGGGCTCCGAGATAGCCGCGGCGGCCGACGGCGGGAGCGCCGCCCGGAGCTGGTTGCGACTGGGCAGGGACGGACGACTCACCGCCTACGCGAGCTGCGCCGACGGCCTGGTGCGCTGGACCGAGTCCGCGCCCGGCTCCGACATCTGGCACGGCCCCGACCTGTTCCCCGTCGAGGGATGGGCGGGCCGGTTCACGCTCGCCCAGGACTCCAACGGGTTCGTCTGGTTCGCCGGCACCCGCCTCCGGGAGGGGGCGCCGGGCGGCCGCGAGCTGATCATCGCCACCCAGTACCAGACCGGCCGCCCGCTCGGTGACTGGCGCGCGGTGGGCAACCCCTTCCCGGAGCGCAAGCGCGACCAGGGTCACGCGGCCGAGCGAGGCCAGGCCCCAGGCCAGGGCCGCAGCCAGGACCCGGGCCAGGACCCGGGCCAGGACCCGGCCGGGGTGGAGTCGGGGGCGCCCCTGCCCCCGCCCGGCGACCCGATCGTGCTCCCCGACGGCACCGGTGCGCTCCACATCCTCTCCACCCGGTTCGGCGTGGGAGCGCGCGGCCGCACCCGGCGCGCCGACGGCGCATGGGCCAATTGGGCCGACTACCAAGGCAAATGGGTCCGCGGAGCCGTCGTCCCCCTGGTGACCGCCCAGGGCCGCGCCGAGTTCCTGGTCACCTTCCGCGGCGGGGCCTCGTACTGGGGCCAGGACATGCCGGGAAGCGACTTCAGGTGGCTCGGGCGCATGAAGGCCGACGCCGTGGAAGGCACGTACAGCGCCTACGAGACGGGCGCCGGCACCGGCACCTACTTCTGGCGCCACCCGGCGGACGGCGGCGTCATCGCCTACCGCCCGCAGGCCCGCGCCGGCGTGGCGCCCGCGCTCATGCCGCTGGGTGGCGCGGGCGGTGTCGGCCCGGTGGACGTCGCCCGTACGCGCATCGGCGGGTACGACTGCACCGTCCTGCTGCAGCGGGGGGTCGAGGGCTACCCGGAGATCGCCGCCTACCCGACGGAGGGCGAGCAGTACGGCACTTGGTGGGCCCCCGTCGGGGACCGGTGCGCGGGGCTGCCGGCCCTCTCGCCCGATGCCCGTGGCGCGGTCACGATCGCGATGATCGACATGGATGGCGGGCTGCTGATCGCCCGGCAGGATCAGACGGACCCGGGCCTGGCCTTCGGTCCGTGGTGTCGGGTGGGGTGATCCACCTCACCCGAATACCCGTGCTGCGGCGATTGAAGCATTGCTTCCGCGTGCCGCACCCTGGGTGCAGGCGGAGTTGACCTCCCCCGCAGATGTGGGAGGGCGCCGCTCATTCGCATACGTGAAGCCCCCAGCCTGTGAAGCACCCATGAATACTTGCTCGCCGTGAAGTGATTGGCCTACGCTGCGCACACACTGTGAAGGTCGTATAAGTGTGCGGTCGAGTGCGGTGGGGTGGGTCGAGTGTTCGGGGAGCGGTGGTGACCAGATTCAGGGGCGGGTCTGGTGGCGTGCCCCGACGCATTCCGGTGCGCCGTGAGAAGTGTGTCTATCGAGGAGCTTTCTGAGTGGCAGGTATGCCCCGCCTGAGTGTTGTCGTGCCTTTCCAGGATGTGGAGATATACCTCCAGGAATGTCTGGAATCGATAGCCAGGCAGACGTTCTCCGCACTCGAAGTGATCATGGTCGATGACGGTTCGACCGACTCCTCGACGGCCATAGCGGCTGATTTCGCCCGCCGCGACCCCCGGTTCAGGCTCCTGCGCCAGGAGTCGATGGGGCCGGGACATGCCCGTAATGTCGGCATTCGAGCCGCTCATCCCCAGGCCGAATTCCTCGCGTTCGTCGACGGCGACGACGTCATACCCGAGTACGCCTACGAGTTGCTCGTGCAGACCCTCGAAGGGTCCGGGTCCGATTTCGTGTCGGGCAACGTGCAGATGATGAACTCCACCAAGCGGTGGCAGTCCCCCCTGCACAAGGCGCCCATGCAGAAGAGCAGGCGCGGCACGCACATCACCAAGCTGCCGGACCTCATCTACGACCGCACCGTCTGGAACAAGGTGTTCCGACGGTCCTTCTGGGACTACCACTACATCGCGTTCCCCGAGGGCGTCATGTACGAGGACTCCTGGGTCAACATGTTCGCCCACTTCCGCGCCGCCAAGGTCGACATCCTCACGGACATCGTCTACTTCTGGCGCCGGCGCGAGGGCGGTGCGGCCCCCTCCATCACCCAGCGGCACACCGAGTTCAGCAACCTCCAGGACCGCGTCTCCGCGGTGCAGTCGGTCAGCCGCTTCCTCGCCGGCCACCGTGCCCGCTCCTACTCGGACCACAAGCGCAAGTACGACCTGGCCTGCCTGAAGTCGGACCTGATGCTGCACCTGAAGGTGCTGCCGGACGCCGACGAGGAGTACCAGGACGCCTTCATGCAGTGGGCGAACGAGTTCCTGGACGAGGCCGACGCGGACATCATCCAGGAGCTCCCCGCCGACGCCCGGGTCAAGTGGCTGCTGGTGCGCGAGGGGCGCCTGAAGGAACTGCTCGACGTCGTCGAGTTCGAGCGCAAGGGCGGGCCCCTGCCCGTTCAGCGACGCTTCCACCGCTACCTCAACTATCCCTACCTCGGCGACCGTTCGATCGGCCTCGACAAGAGCGCCTACCGGCTCGACAAGGAACTCTCGCTCCACGGCTCGCTGATGCGGGCGGCCTGGGACGACAACGACCACCTGACGCTGGAGGGTTCGGCGTACGTCCGCTTCATCAACGTGCACAAGCGGCACATGTCGATGAAGGCGATCGCGCTGCGCAACAAGAAGCAGGGCCGCGTGGTCGTCGCCAAGGCGAAGACCACCTACTACCCGCAGGCCACCGAGTACTCGAACCAGAACCGCTACTGCTACGACTGGTCCGGCTTCCAGGTCAGCTTCGACACGTCCCGGCTCAAGCGCAAGGGCGTGTGGGTCGAGGGCACCTGGGACGTCGCGGCCGGCGTGCTCAGCCGCGGCCTGTTCCGCTACAAGGGCATCGCCCGGGGTGGCGCGGGCAGCGCGGCCAACCCGCCCTACCGGTACGTCGACAAGAACATCCGCGTGGTGCCCCTCTTCCTGCAGGGCAAGCTCAAGCTCCGCGTGGAGACCGTCCGTTGCCGCATCACCCGGCACCGGATGGTCGGCGACCACATCGAGCTCGGCGGTGTCTACCTCGGCGCCAAGCTCCCCGAGTGGGGCAAGTTCAGGGTCACCAGCATGAGCGGCGCCGGCCGCCACGACTCGTGGGTCCACTTCACGCCGGGCGGCGAGGGCTGGTACCTCTTCGTCACCCGCATACCCGTCAAGGCGCTCGTCCCCGGACACCGCACGAACTCCTCGGACGGGGTCCCCGAGACCTGGAACACCGGCGCCAACGGCTGGAAGACCACCTTCCACGTCGAGGGACGCAAGGCGGCCATCTACCCCGTCATGGCGGAGGACGCCACCGACGGCCACTACCGGATGCCGGCCGGACTGCAGACCGACGCCGGGGACCGCGAGGTCTTCGTGCACCGCAACGGCTCCGGCTACGTCGTCCTGTTCGAACGGGACACCCTCCCGCTGGCCCAGTCCGCCACCTGGCGCGAGGACGGCTCGCTGGAGGTCGTCGTCGGCTACGCCGCGCAGGACATGCTCGACGCGTCCGAGTACGCCATGGCGCACGTCGTCGTCCGCTCCCGCGCCCACGGCGCGGAGCGCGTCGCCCCGATCACCTGGCAGGGCGACGAGTTCCGCTTCGTCGTCACCCCCGCCGCGATGCGCACCCTGGCCGGCGACATCCCGCTCGCCGCCGGCCGCTGGGACTTCTTCCTGCGCCGCCAGGACCCCTCCGCGGTCACCCCGGAGAACCGCACCGCCGACCTCATGATCAAGATGACGCAGGACCTGATCCCGACCCTGCCGCGGGAGATGGGCAGCAACGAGCGCCGCTACGAGCTCCAGTCCGAGGCCTACGACCGGCTCTCCCTGCTGGTCCACTCGGCGATGCCGGACGAGGCCCGAGGCCCCTACCGGCAGAAGCTGATGCGCACCAAGACGTATCCGGCGGCCCGCCGCAAGCCCGTCACCCAGGCCGTGCTGTTCGACGCCTTCAAGGGCACCCAGTACTCCGACAGCCCGCGCGCGCTGCACGAGGAGATGCTCCGCCGCGGCCTGGACCTCGAACACCTCTGGGTGGTGCGCGACGACCAGGTGGACGTCCCGCCCACCGCGCGGCCCGTACGCATGTGGTCCCCCGACTGGTACGAGGCCATGGCCCGGTCCAAGTACGTCGTCGCCAACAACCACCTCCCGGACTGGTTCGAGAAGCGCGAGGGCCAGGTCGTCGTGCAGACCTGGCACGGCACCCCGCTCAAGCGCATCGGCCACGACATCGAAGCCGTGCACTTCGCGGACAAGCGGTACCTGGAGCGCGTGGAGAAGGAGGTGCAGAACTGGGACATGCTGGTGTCCCCGAACAGTTTCAGCACCCCGATCCTCAAGCGGGCCTTCCAGTTCCCCGGCGAGATGGTCGAGAGCGGCTACCCGCGCAACGACATCCTGCGCCGCGCGGACTCCGGGCAGCGGGCGGCCGAAGTGCGCCGCCGCATCGGCCTGCCGCCCGGCAAGAAGGCCATCATGTACGCGCCGACCTGGCGCGACGACCAGTTCTACGCGCCCGGCAAGTACAAGCTCGACTTCCGCATCGACCTCGACGAGGCCAAGGCGCAGCTCGGCCACGACCACGTCCTGCTCGTACGGCGCCACCCCAACGTGGTCGACCCCGTGCCGGGAGCCGGCGACGGCTTCGTCTTCGACGTGTCCGACTACCCGGACATGGCGGACCTCTCGCTCATCGCCGACGTGATGATCACGGACTACTCCTCCCTGATGTTCGACTTCGTCAACACCGGGCGGCCGATCCTCTTCTTCACCTACGACCTGGACCACTACCGGGACACCCTGCGCGGCTTCTACTTCGACTTCGAGCAGTCCGCCCCCGGCCCCCTCGTGTACACCTCCCCCGAGCTGATCGGGGCGATCCGCAACATCGACCGCATCCAACAGGGCTACGCCGCCCGCTACCGCTGGTTCCAGCAGGAGTTCTGCGACCTCGACGACGGCTACGCCTCGGCCCGGCTCACCGATCGCATCCTGATCGCCGGTGGGGACCTCGACCCCGCCCGGGCACAGGCCCCGGCCGTCGGAGCGGCCCGCGGCCGCGCGGCGGGTCCGACGGGCCAGGCGGGCCGGCGCGGCGACGCGGGTCAGGCGGGCCAAGCGGCTCAGGCAGGTCAGGCAGGTCAGGCAGGTCCCTGGAACGGAGGCACCCTCGGTCAGGTGCCGCGCCAGCCGGCGAGAAGAATGGATTCCGAGCATGTCTAAGACAGCCCAGAGCACGCGCCGCGTCTTCACCGGCGTGGACACCTCGGGGGCGGTGCCCATCGAGTACCGGTTCTCCCACGCGCGCAACGGCAATCGCCATCTGGTCGTCGTCTTCGCGAACCGCTACGCGACCAACGAGTACGGCTGGGCCAACGGGAAGCTCGACCTGCTGCGCTCCAACATCCTGTGGGTCCGCGACCTGTTCGACGGCGCGAACACCTACTACCTGTGCAAGGGGATGGACTTCTCCCTGGAGCAGTCCGTCGCCGGGCTCATCTCGCGCGTCATGGGAGCCCTGTCCCTCTCGCCGGACCAGGTGACCATGTTCGGCAGCTCCAAGGGCGGCAGCGCGGCGCTGTTCTTCGGCCTGAAGTACGGCTTCAGGAACATCGTGGCCAGCGTGCCCCAGTTCCAGATCGGTACCCGCGTCAAGGAGGGCAACCCCGAGGCCGTCCGGGTGATGATGGGCGAGGCCACGGAACACAACGTCCGCGTCCTCGACTCGGTCCTCCCCGACCTGGTGCACAGCGGGGCGAACCGCTCGGCCAACATCTATCTGGTCACCTCGCCCCAGGACGAGCAGTACGCGAGCCAGGTGGAGCCGTACGTCAGGCTGTTCCAGGGCCACGAGAACTTCAACTTCGTCTACAACGACTCTCCCCTGATCACCGACCACGGGAAAGTCACCCTGCGCAACCTCCCCACCCTGATAGGACTGCTGAACCTCCTCGTCGAGGGCATCACCCCCCGGTTCGGCATGGTCCGCAACGGCTACGAGGAGCCGCAGCGCGACACGTCGGCGATCGACGCCTACCTGACGCAGACCTCACTCGTGCAGCGCGACGAGGCCTTCCCCCGCCCGGTGGTGCTGACGCCGACGACCGAGGAGCGGGTCCCCGCCAACACCGTCCGCTTCACGGGCACCGCGGTGGGCGCCGTACGCGTCAGCTTCTGGCAGGACGGCAAGCACAAGGGCTCCGCGCCCGTCGCCGCGGACGGCACCTGGGTCTGGGAACGCAGCACCCCCTGGCCCAAGGGCCGGCACGTCGTCAGGCTCTTCGCCGCCGACGCGAACAACTACCAGACCGAGCGCACCGAAGTGGCCTTCACCGCCGTGGAGAACGCGTCCGCGGCCCTGCCCGAGTACGAGCCCGCGCCCCCGCCACTGCCGCGCCCGGCGCAGCGCCTCACGCTGACGGTGACCGCCCCGGCCGCCCACCAGCAGCTGTCGGGCCCCGCCGTCGGCTTCTCGGGCTACGCCGACGGCGCGGTCCGCGTGGACTTCCAGGAGGGCGGAGCGGCCCTGGGGTCGTGCGAGGTACGGGCCGACGGCAGCTGGGTGTGGGAGCCCGGCTGGGCCTGGAACCAGGGTGACCACTTCGTCGAGGCCATCGCGGTGGACGCCGTCGGCAACGCCTCGCCGTGGACGGCCGTCCCCTTCACCCTGATCATGAACTCCTACCCCGTGCCCGCGCAGGGGGCGTACTTCAACGCACGGTACTGATCTTCGCCGGGTCCTCGGGCGGGCGGGTCACCCGCATCACCAGCGGTCGGTGGTCGGACGCCTTGGTGTCCACCACCTCGCAGGCCGTGCGGGGGAGCTGGGTGAACAGGTAGTCGATCTTCGTTCCGTCCTTGAGGGTGGCGCGCCCCGCCCGCTTGCCGCCCTTCTGGTCGCACTCGCGGTAGGTGCTGTACGCCTCCCTCGGCCAGATCCAGGCGGACGTGTTCTTGTCGCCCACCGGCGGCGGGGTGTTGAAGTCGCCGCCGAAGACCGTACCGGCGTCCGTGGAGGCGGCGGCGAACAGCGAGCTCAGCTGGTCGTCGCGGAAGTCCCAGTCCGGGTGCTCGTCGTCGCTCTCCCGTAGCGAGAGGTGCGCGGTGCACACCCGCAGCCGCTGGGCCGGGACCCGCGCGCACAGGATCCCGCGGTGCAGTCCCACCGTCGGCTGCTCGGTCGGTATCGCCTCCACGTCGGTGAGCTGGGAGCCGGCCAGCAGGCCGTAGCCGGCCTGCCCCTTGCCCTGCCCGGTGCAGTCGACGGACGCACGGCGACCGGTCGCGTCCACCTCGGCGTACGGTTCGAAGGCCGACTGCCACTGCGGGCCGAGGGCGCGGGCGAAGGAGGTCAGGTCCTCGGAGCACACCTCCTGCAGGAGCAGGACCTGGACGCCGGAATCATCGATCAGCTCGCGCAGTTGCCCCAGCTTCTCCTTCGGTCCACCCGTCTTCTCGCAGCCCCACTGCCGTACGCCGCACATGTTCCAGGTCGCCACGGAGACGTCGTCGGCCGTCCCGGCGCCCGCACCGCCGCCGGCCACCGACCCCGGTGTCTGCGCCGACGTGCACGCCACCGCGGTCAACAGGCCAAGGGTCGTCACCGCGCGGCCGAACCGGCGGCGGAGCGATCGCCGCCGCGACCACCGTCCGGTCTCCATGTGTCTCTGCATGCGGACATCATTGAGTATGAGCCGGTCAGGCCGTGCATCGGGCCCGGTGTGAGACGTTCCGCATCGCCGCCGGAAACCGCGAGGCGCACCTCGGGGAGCGCATAGGGTGGGACGGTGACGAACGCGAGTGCGAACCCCGGCGGCGACCGAGTGCTGTACGGATGCATGGGCCTGGGCGGGAGCTGGGACCCGGACCCGTACGGACCGGCCGACATCGACGCGGCCGAGGCCGCCGTCGTCGCCGCCCTCGACAGCGGCATCACCACCTTCGACCACGCCGACATCTACCGGCACGGGAAGGCCGAGGCCGTCTTCGGCGAGGTGCTCGCGCGCACCCCCGGGCTGCGCGAGCGCATCACGCTCCAGACCAAGTGCGGGATCCGACTGGGCGACGAGGACCGCCCCGGGATGTACGACCTGCGCGGGGAGAGCATCGCGCGGCGCGTCGAGGAGAGCCTGACCCGGCTGCGGACCGACGTGATCGACGTCCTCCTGCTGCACCGCCCCGATCCGCTGGCGGACGTGGACGAGACGGCCGCCGCGCTGACCTCCCTGCACCGACAGGGCCTCGTACGGGGCTTCGGCATCTCCAACATGGGCGCCGCGCAGATCGCCCACCTCCAGGCCCGGCTCGACGTACCGCTGGTGGCGAACCAACTGGAGATGAGCCTGCACAATCGTGCCTGGGTCGAGGCCGGAGTCCTGCTCAACACGCCGGACTCGGCGCGGAACGGGTTCCCGTTCGGCACGCTGGAGCACTGCCGTGACCACGGCATCCGCCTCCAGGCCTGGGGCGCGCTGGCGCAGGGCCGGTTCACCGGCCTCCAGGAGACACCCGCCGAGCGCGCCACCGCGGCCCTGCTGACCGAGCTGGCCCGGAAGAAGGACACCACGCCCGAGACGGTCCTGCTGTGGTGGCTGATGCGGCACCCCGCCGCCATCGCGCCGGTCATCGGCAGCGCGCGCCCCGAACGGATCCGTGCCTGCGCCGACGCGGCGCTGCGCGAGCCCGAGCTCACGCACGAGGAGTGGTACGAGCTCTGGATCACGGCCCGAGGCGTACCGCTGCCCTGAGCCGACGGCAGCGGAGCGGGGGTTAGCCCCACCGGTGGCCGACCGGCCCGCCGGATGGGACCCCGCGGTGAGATCAACAAGGCTTGCGCCATGACGACTTACCCGCACAAGGCCCCGCGCAGGGCCTCGCACCAGGCCCTGCTCCTCGCCCTCGCCACGGCCACCGTGGCGACCGCTCTGACCGCGACCGCCGCACCGGCCGCGGCCCGGCCCGCACCCGCGCCCGCCGCGCCGCGGCTCGACTGGCACCCCTGCACCCATCCGGGCGCGCCCGCCGCCCAGGAGTGCGCCGAGCTGCCCGTCCCGCTCGACTACGACGACCCCGACGGCCGGCAGCTCACCGTCGCCGTCTCGCGGATCCGTAGCGACCGCCCCGAGGCGCGGCGCGGCACGCTCGTCGTGATACCCGGCGGGCCGGGCGGATCCGGTGTGCAGCGCCTGACGCAGAAGGCCGACGCACTGCGGCGGGAACTCGCCGGGGCCTACGACCTCGTCGCCTTCGATCCGCGCGGAGTGGGCGCCAGTACCACCGCGAGCTGCGACCTCGCCCCCGAGGACCGGTACCTGACCAGCCTGCGGTCCTGGCCGGGCCCGAACGGCGAGATCGCCGAGAACGTCGCCCGCTCCCGGCGCATCGCGGCGGCCTGCGCCCGCAACGGCGGCCCCGAGCTGCGCAGTTTCACCACGGCCAACCAGGTCCGCGACATGGACCGCTTCCGCGAGGCGCTCGGCGAGCGGAAACTCTCCGCCTGGGGCACCTCGTACGGGACGTACGTCGGCGCCGTCTACGCGCAGAAGTACCCCCGGCACACCGACCGCTGGGTCCTCGACAGCAGCGGCGACCCCGACCCGAAGCGGGTCGCGCGCGGCTGGCTCGCGAACATGGCGCAGGGCGCGGCGGACCGCCTCCCCGACCTCGCGGCCTGGGCGGCCCACCCCGACCGGGACCGCGACGGCCTGCGACTGGCCGCGGAGCCGCAGGAGGTGGAGCCGCTCCTCGTCGCGCTCGCGGCCCGACTGGACCGGGAGCCGAGGACGACCACGACCCCCGGGGTACCGCTGACCGGCAACGGCCTGCGCCAGGCCCTCCAGAACGCGCTCTACGCCGACGCCGCCTTCGCCCCCTTCGCCCGGCTCGTGCGGGCGGCGCAGGACCCGGCGGCGACCCCGGTGCTCCCGAGGGAACTCGCCGCGCCCGTCCCGGACGCGGACGCCGCCCTCATGGTCGGCGTCATCTGCAACGACGTCGCGTGGCCGGACGCGCCCGTGGCCGCGTACCGGCGGGCGGTCGAGGCGGACCGGGCCCGGTACCCGCTCACGGCCGGCATGCCGGTGAACGTACTGCCCTGCTCCTTCTGGAAGACCCCGACGCAGAAGCCGACCCGCATCACCGACGACGGCCCGTCCAACATCCTCATGCTCCAGAGCCGCCGGGACCCGGCCACCCCGCTCTCCGGCGGCCTGAAGATGCGCGAGGCGCTGGGCGACCGGGCCCGTCTGGTCACCGTCGAGCAGGGCGGCCACGGCTTGTACCTCGGCAACGGCAACGCGTGCGGCGACCGGGCCGTCACCGAGTTCCTCACGAGCGGCCGCCGCCCGGCCCGGGACACGGACTGCGCGAACTGAGCCGGCCCCGGACGGATGGGACCGCCGCCCTCCAGCCCTGGGTGACACCATCGCGTCGCTCTGCACTGCATAGTCATGTCCCGGATGCGGAACATCCTTCGATCGACATGGCAGATCCGTATTTGATCATAGGATCCGAAGGGTTCTTGATCGGCGGGCGCTCGCCATGGCCGAAGGTCCTGTTTCCTCGCGAGTAACCTCCCGGAAAGGTGCCGGTGCCGGTTCCCGTCATCGCCCCGGTCCCGCGCAACCCGTACGACGTCACCCGCCCCACCGGGGTGACGGTCGGCCGGGCCGCCCCGACCCCGGTCCGAAGGCGAACTCCGGTCCGCCGCAAGGATCCTCGCGGGGAGGGGCGGTCGCCCAAGGGTGACTCCCGTTTCCCCTCCCACCGCACGATCCGTGGGGCCGTGGCCCCCGATATCCATCCGTACTTGTGGGTACTGCGGCCGAATGGCGCCGGATTTGATAGTTCTGGACTGGTCCGGTGTGAGAAAGCTGCGGGAAGGACACGGCATGTTCGATCTACTGCGCCCGGAGACCGTCATGTGCCCCTTCTGCAAGGCCACCGCCGCCGACGGAGCGGTGCGGACCCTGCGGACCGGAGCGGGGTCACTGTCGGTGACCTGGCACACCCTCAACTGCCCGCACTACGCGGCCGACCGGATCCTCGCCGAGAAGGAGAGCTGACCGCGGCCGCCGTCCCGTCCCGGACCGCTCCGGTGACGGCGACATGCGCGACAGGACCCGTACGGCGAGGATGAGGAGGGACCGGCGACGAGGAGCGGCGCATGACCAGTCCAGCTGAGCGGCTCCGGCGCGGACGGGCCGTACGCAAGATCACCGGCCGTGCCGCGCACGGGCGGTGGACCGCTTCACCGGACCGGCCCGACCCCATCGGCGTACTGCGACGGCAGGGCACCGACCGGGTGCCCGAGCTGCTGCCGATCCGTTACGGCCGCATGGCGGCATCGCCGCTCGCCTTCCTGCGCGGCGCGGCCGCCGTCATGGCCGCCGACCTGGCCGCCGGGCCGCAGACCGGCCTCACCGTCCAGCTCTGCGGGGACGCACACCTGCTGAACTTCGGCATGTTCGCCTCCCCCGAACGCGCCCTGCTCTTCGACCTCAACGACTTCGACGAAACCTTCCCCGGCCCCTTCGAATGGGACGTCAAACGGCTCGCCGCGAGCGTCGCGGTGGCCGCCCGCGACAACGGGCACGGCGACGACCGCGCCGCGAGAGCGGCCCGTCGCGCCGCCCGGGCCTACCGCCGCACGATCCGGGAGCTCGCCGGACACCGCGAGCTGGACGTCTGGTACCACCGGATCGACACCGCCGACCTGCTGCCGCTCATCCGCACGCCGGAACTGCGCGACCGGGTGGAGGCCAATCTGGCCCGCGCCCGCCGCCGCACCAGCCTGCGCGCGCTCGGCAAGCTCACCGAGGTCCAGGGCGGACGCCGGCGCATCATCCACGATCCGCCGCTGCTGGAGCCGCTCGCCCGGGCCGACTCACGGGAGGTCGACGAGGTCTTCGGCAAGTACCGCGACACCCTCCCCGAGGAACGCCGCCTCCTGCTCGACCGGTTCCGTCTCGCCGACGCGGCGCGCAAGGTGGTCGGCGTCGGGAGCGTCGGGACCCGCTGCTTCATCGTGCTGCTGCTCGGGCGCGACGCCGACGACCCGCTCTTCCTGCAGATCAAGGAGGCCGTGCCGTCCGTCCTGCAAGGGCACCTCCCGGACGACGGGCACGACCACCAAGGGCACCGGGTGGTCGCCGGTCAGCGGCGCATGCAGGCCGCGAGCGACATCTTCCTCGGCTGGACGACCGGACCCGCCGGTCGCCACTTCTACGGCCGGCAGCTGCGCGACATGAAAGGGTCCGCCGACATCACCGGCATGTCCCCGGCCATGCTCACCCAGTACGCCGAGCTGTGCGGCCGGGCCCTGGCCCGCGCCCACGCCCGCACCGGCGACCGCATCGCCATCGCGGGCTACCTCGGTGGCGGCGACACCTTCGACCGCGCCGTGGCCGGTTTCGCGCTCCGCTACGCGGACCGCACCCACGCCGACCACGCGCTGCTGACCGCCGCCGTCGCCGACGGCAGGATCACCGCCACCACCGGCGTCTGATCGGCAGGGCACCGGCCGAGGCGCCTCAGGCCGGTGCGCCGCTCGGCTCCGCCTCCCGGGCCGCCCGGCGGCGCAGCGCGTCCTCGTCGGTGTCGGCGTCGTAGGAGATCAGCTTGGGCAGCAGGGCGGCCAGTAGCGCCACCGCCGCCACACAGGCCAGGCCGCCGCCCCAGAAGGCCGATCGGGTACCGGTCCAGCCGGCCATCGTGCCCGCCCGGACCTGCCCCAGCTGCGGTCCCACGCTGTACGACAGCACCTCGATGCCCGCGAGCCGGCCCCGCAGCTCCTCCGGGATCGTCTGGTTCCAGATCGTCGCCCGGCCCAGCCCGCTCACCATGTCGCCCGCACCCGCCACCGCGAGGCACAGCAGCACGAGCCAGATACCGGAGGACGCGCCGGCCCCCGCGACCGCCAGGCCCCAGACCGCCGCACCGAACACCACCAGCAGCCCGTGCCGGCGCACCCGGGACATCCAGCCGCTGGTCATGCCCAGCACCAGCGAGCCCACCGCCCCGGCCGCGTACATCAGCCCCAGCGCCCAGACCGCGTCGAGCTCGTCCGCGAGGAAGGGGTAGATGGCGTTCGGGAAGGCGAAGAACATCGCCGCCAGGTCGACGGCGTACGTCCCCAACAGGACGGGCCGGCTCCACGCGTAGCGCGCGCCCTCGGCGATCCCGCGCAACGACGGGCGTTCGGCCCCCTTCACCGGCGGCGCCGGACTGAGCCGCAGGCACAGCAGCACCGAGGCGAGGAAACCGAGCACGGTGACGGCGTACGCCGCGGCGTGACCGGCGAAGGCGACGACCACACCGGCCAGCGCCGGACCGGCGATCGCCCCGAACTGGTAACGCAGCCCGTTGAGCGCCGCGGCGGCCGTCAGCTGCTCGTGCGGCACGATCCGCGCCATCAGCGAGTCCAGGGCCGGCCGCTGGAGCCCGCTCAGCGCCGACACCCCCGCCGCGACCACGTACAGCGGCCACAGCAGCGGGTCCGGCAGCAGCGCGTTGACCAGAAGCACCAGGGCGAGCACCCCGAGCCCGGCCTCGGTCAGCAGGATCATCCGCCGCCGGTCGACCGCGTCGGCGAGGGCGCCCCCGTACAGCCCGAAGACCACCAGCGGAACGAGCTCCACCGCGCCCATCGCACCGACCGCCATCGGCGAGTCCGTCAGGTGCTTGATCTGCAGCGGCAGCGCGATCATCGCCATGAACGAACCGAAGTACGTCACCGTGCCCTGGTAGAACAGCAGCCTGAAGTCCCGACCGGATCGGAACGGGGCGAAATCGGGCAGGACGGCGGACCATCGGGAAGTGCTCACGAGATGCCATCGTCCGTGGACGCCGCGGCCGCGGCAACGGATTTTCCGTGCATCCGCCCCCTATCGATCACGGACGGGCGAATCCGGCGCCCGTCGCGTGGCATCGCGGGCCCGCCGTGGCACCCATGGGTCATGCCGCCGGTGTCAGCGTTCCTGCGTACGGCAGCGTCGTACGCCTGGCGCCTGCTGGTGGTCGGCGCCGCCGTCTACGCGCTCTTCGCCGTGCTCGGCCGCTTCCACGAGATCGCCGTGGCGCTCTTCCTCGGTCTCGTCGTCGCCGCCCTGCTGTGGTGGCCCACCCGGCGCCTCGCCCGCGTCCTGCCCCGCTCGGTCGCCGTCGCGGTCACCCTCCTCGGCAGCGCGCTGGTCCTGCTGGGCGTGCTGACCCTGGTCGGCACGGCGGTGGCGGGGGAGAGCACCACCTTGGCCCGGGAGTTCCGCGACGGAATCTCCAGCATCGAGGAGTACCTGGAGAAGCCGCCCTTCCGGCTGAACCCGAACGCGCTCTCCGACCTTCAGTCCCGCCTCGGCGCCTACCTGTCGAGCCACCGCTCCACCCTGCTCAGCCAGGCACTCAGCGGAGCCGGGGCCCTGGTGCACGTCCTGACCGTCCTCGCCCTCGGGGCCTTCTGCTCCTTCTTCTTCCTGCACGGCGGCGACCGGCAGTGGTCCTGGTTCTGCGCCCAGCTGCCCCGGTCGGTGCGCGCCCGCGTGGGCATCGCCGGCGCCGCGGCCTGGCGTACCTTCACCGGTTACACCCGCGGGATCGTCCTCGTCGCGGCGACGAACGCCCTGCTGGTGGGGGTGGCCCTGTACTTCCTCGGGGTCCCGCTGGCCGTGCCGCTGGCCGTGCTGGAGTTCTTCGCGGCCTTCATCCCGCTCATCGGATCGCCGGTCGCGCTGGCGGTGGCCGCGGTGGTCGCGCTCGCCGCGAAGGGGCCCTTCGTCGCGGGCCTGGTCGTCGCGCTGATCGTGGTCATCGGCCAGATCGAGGGCCATCTGCTGCATCCGCTGGTGATGAGCCGGGCGGTCCGGCTGCACCCGTTGGTGGTGGCGATCTCGGTGGTCGCGGGAGCCATCGCCGCCGGGGTGGTCGGTGCGGTGGTCGCTGTCCCGCTGGTCTCGGTGACCTGGTCGGTGCACACGGCACTGCGCGACGCCCGCCTCGGCTCCGTCGGCTCCGCCGGGTCCGTCGGCTCCGTAGGCCCGACGACCGACGACGACTGAGCGGGCGGACGGCGGACACCGTCGGTCGCTTCCTGCACAATCGCCTGATGAGCGATGAAGACCCCTACCTGTGGCTGGAAGACGTATCCGGCGACGCCGCCCTCGCCTGGGTGCGGGAGCGCAATGCCGAGACCGTGGACGAGCTGACCGGTTCCGCCGGCTTCAAGGTCCTCGAGCAGGAGATGCGCGAGGTGCTGGACGACGACGGCCGAATCCCCTACACCGTCCGTAGAGGCGGTCACCTCTACAACTTCTGGCAGGACGCCGCCCACGTACGCGGCCTGTGGCGGCGGACGACGTTGGAGGAGTACCGGACCGACCACCCGGCCTGGGAGGTGCTCCTGGACCTCGACGCGCTCGCCGAGGCCGAGGGCGAGAAGTGGGCCTGGGCGGGCAGCCGGGTCCTGGCCCCCGACCACCGCCACGCCCTCGTCCTGCTGTCCCGGGACGGCGCGGACGCCTGCGTGGTGCGCGAGTTCGACCTGGAGAGCCTGGAGTTCGTCGAGGACGGGTTCGTCGTCGCCGAGGCCAAGACCCGGATCGGGTGGATCGACCACGACCGGGTCTGGATCGGCACGGACTTCGGCGCAGGTTCGATGTCCGCGTCCGGCTACCCGCTCCAGGTCCGCCGCTGGCGGCGCGGTACGCCCCTCACGGACGCCGAGCTGGTCTACGAGGGCCGGCCGACGGACCTGTCCGCCTCCGGGTGGCACGACGACACCCCCGGCTTCGCGCGGGACTTCGTCCACCGGCAGATCGACTTCTGGAACCAGGAGCTCTTCCTGCTGCCGGGGGACGCCGCAGGCCCGCCCCTGAAGATCGAGGTCCCGGACGACGCGGGCGCCTCCGTCCACCGCCGATGGCTGACCGTCACCACCAAGTCCCCGTGGCTCGGCCACCCCGCGGGCAGTCTGCTGGCCTTCGACCTCGACGCCTTCCTCGCGGGGGAGCGTGAGGCCGAGGTGCTGTTCACACCGGACGAGCGCACCGCGCTCGCCGGGTACAGCTGGACCCGCGACCACCTCATCCTCAGCACCCGCGCGGACGTCTCCTCCCGGATGGAGCTCCTCACCCCGGGCGAGGGCACCGGTGTCGGTACCGGCGGCTGGCGTCGCGCACCGCTGCCCGGCCTGCCGCCGCTGTCCACCGCCTCGGTCACCGACACCGACCCGGACGTCGGCGACGAGTACTTCCACCAGGTCTCCGGCTTCCTCCAGCCCGCCACCCTGTACCGGGGCACGGCCGGTGACGACGGCGGGAGCGAGACCCTCAAGCAGAGCCCGGCCCTCTTCGACACCGCCGGTCTCGCGGTACGCCAGTACTTCGCGACCTCCGCGGACGGGACGAGGGTGCCGTACTTCGTCGTCGGACCCGAGGACCGCCCGGGCCCCGGCCCCACCCTGCTCTACGGGTACGGCGGCTTCGAGATCTCCATGGTTCCGCACTACAGCGCGGTCACCGGACGGGCCTGGCTCGCGCGCGGCGGTACGTACGTCGTCGCGGGCATCCGGGGCGGGCACGAGTACGGGCCCGCCTGGCACAAGGCGGCCCTCGGCGCGCACCGGGTCCGGGCCTACGAGGACTTCGCCGCGGTCGCCCGGGACCTCACCGCCCGGGACATCACCACCCCCGCCCAGCTGGGCATCGAGGGCGGCAGCAACGGTGGGCTGCTGATGGGCGCCATGCTCACCCGCGACCCCGAACTCTTCGGAGCGGTCGTCGCGCACGTGCCGCTGCTCGACATGCTCCGCTTCCACAAGCTGCTCGCCGGAGCCAGCTGGATCGCCGAGTACGGGGACCCCGACAACCCGGCCGACCGGGCGCACCTGGAGGGGATCTCCCCCTACCACCGGATCCGGGAGGACGGGCCCGCGTACCCGCCGCTGCTCCTGCTGACCTCGACCCGCGACGACCGGGTGCACCCCGGCCACGCCCGCAAGATGGCCGCACGGCTGCGCGAGTACGGGCATCCCGTCCTCTTCCACGAGCACCTCGGGGGCGGCCACGCGGGCGCCACCGACCACCGGCAGACGGCCTTCAACGAGGCCCTCGTCCACACCTTCCTGTGGGAGCGGCTGACCCCGCGGAACTGATCGGCACGACGGCGTACCGGGCGCCTCAGGTGAACGGGAGGCATCCGTACGGGGGATTTGCGGGGCCCAGGTGCTGCCCGGGGCCGGGTTGTGCTCCACCATCGGCGGATGCGACCCCGGCCAGGGAGGACCCCATGAGTACCCCGTACGCGTCCGCCGCCCCGTACTACGCCCGCTACCGGCCCCCGTACCCGGCGGAGCTCTACGCGCTCCTCGCGGACCGCTTCGCGCTCGACGGCTCCCAGACCGTCCTGGACCTCGGCGCCGGACCGGGCACGGTCGGTCTGCCGCTGGCTCCGCTGGTCGAGCAGGTCTACGCCGTCGACCCGGAGCCGGCCATGCTCGCCGAAGGGTGCGCGCTCGCCGAGGAACAGGGCCGCGGGAACATCTCCTGGCTGCGGGGCGACGCCGCCGGCATCGGCCGGCTGTGCCTGCCCCGGATCGACCTGTGCGTCATCGGCGACGCGTTCCACCGGATGGACCGGGAACGGGTCGTGGCCGACCTGGACGCCGTGCTCGCACCCCGGGGCGGGATCGCCGTCGTCACCTCCCTGGCGGCGGCCTGGCCGGCCGTCGTCGACGAGGTGCGCGCCCGCTTCCTCGGACCCGGGACCGGGACGGGGGAGGGGACGGACCACGTGCGGGACGCGGAGGACCAGCTCGCGAAGTCCGAGTTCTCCCGCGTCGAGACCACCAGGTGGGAGCGGTCCGCACGCGGCACCGTGGACCAGGTGATCGGCCTGCAGTTCGCCCGCGCCTCCTCCCACCCGACCCTGCTCGGCGACCGCAAGGACGCCTTCGCGTCCGAGCTGCGGCGCGCCCTGCTGGACCACGACCCGGGCGGTACCTACACCCGTACCGTCACCGTCGCGGTCACCGTCGCGACCCGGCCGCGGCGGTGACCACGGCCTCACGGAGGTGACCACGGCCACGCCTCACCCGGTTCGCCGATCCGCTCCGGCGGCGGGTGCGCGGTGCGCGAACCGGTCGGCCGCGCGTCGGCCGCGGCTCTCCAGGGGCAGCACCCCGGTGGCCGCGGCCAGCCCGAACGGGGGCATGTCGAAGTAGATCGACTCGTACGAGCCCTCGGGCACGATGTAGGACTCGTGCCAGAGCCCCACGTGGCGGCGCAACCGTCCCGCGCGGTCCTTGCGGTTGATGATCGACCAGGCCTTGTGGTGGAGCATGTCCGGGGCCGCGGCGTACGCGTAGAGCTTCTCCTTGGACTCCCAGTACTGGACCACGTAGTACGTGCGGGGCGAGGCGGTGAGCAGGACATGGCCGAGCAGGCCCCGGGTGGGGTGCGCGGCGAGCTCGCGGAGCATGCGTGGCATGGCCAGGAACACCGGAACCCAATGGTGCACGGCCCAGAAGTGGTTGATGCGCATGCCGATGAGCAGGACGACGACGTCCCCCTCGGCGGCTGCAGTGGTACGGCCCGGTAAGGGTTTCGCGAACATGCCGGCCTCCCGATCGCCTTGTTGGATAGCACTGCTGTCCAACCGTCACGTGATGGGATAGTGGCACTCACCAACGGAAGGTTCAAGAGAGTGCGGCTCGCGGAACTGAGTGAGCGGAGCGGCGTGGCCATCGCCACCATCAAGTACTACCTGCGCGAAGGGTTGTTGCCGCCGGGCCGTCGCGTCAGCGCGACGACCGCGGACTACGACGAGGGCCATCTGCGCAGGCTGCGACTGGTCCGCGCGATGATCCAGGTCGGCCAGGTGCCGGTGGCGAGGGTCCGACAGGTGCTCGCGCACGTCGACGACGAGTCCCTGGGCCGGACGATGCGCCTGGGCGCGGCCCTGTGGGCCCTGCCCCACGGGTCCGAACAGGCCGACGGCACGGGCACGGGCGGCGAGGACGGTGACGGCGAGGACGAGGCGACGACCGCCGCGCGCGCCGAGGTCGACCAGCTGCTACGGACGCTGGGCTGGTCCACGGCAAGGGAGTTGGGGGAACTCTCCCCGGTGCACCGCTCGCTCGTGGCGGCGGTGGCCACGCTGACGCGGTTCGGCTACCCGTGGGACGCGACGCTGATGGCCCCGTACGCGCGGCTGATGCACCAAGTGGCCGTGCGGGATCTGGACTTCGTGGAGACCTTCCCCTCGGAGGCGGAGAAGGCCGAGACCGCCGTGGCGGCGACCATCCTGTTCCAACCGGTGCTGAAGGCACTGCACCGACTGGCCCAGGAGGAGGAGTCGGCCCGGCGGTACGGCCTGGAGTGACCCGCCGCCGGCGCCGTCGCACCTACGCGCAGGCGACGCCGTCGCCGTCGCGGTCGAGGTGGCGGCCGTAGCCGGGGTCTCCGCGGCGGACCGGTGCCGCGTGGGCCGCCTTGGCCGCCGCGCAGTTCTTGTAGTGGATGCGCCAGTGCGGCGCCGAGCGGAGGCAGCAGGAGCGTGGCGACGACGACCGGGACGGCCGGTGCCGCCGGTCAGTGCGGGCGCGCGGGCTCGACGGGCGTGAAGGGCGGCGGCTGCGGAGGGTTCGGGTACACGGATCTCCTGCCATGGACATGGAAGAGGAGCGGGCGCCCAGTTAGCCAAGCCATCCGAATCCAGCCATGGGGAATGCGGAAATTCGGCTACCCCGATCGCGGGTCAGGGGGCCGGGGTGCCCTCCGGGGATGGTGCGTCGGCGAGTGCGCTGAGGAGTTCCCGCTCGCGGGTCGTGCTCAGACCGGCCCGGCGGGGGCGGTCCAGCCCCTCGGTGCGTTCCCACCGCAGAAGGTCCGCCAGCATGTCGGCGCGTGGGCGGTCGCGCAGTCCGGCCGCGTGGGCCGCGGCTCCGCTGCGGGCGCAGAAGCCGGCCCACTTCGGATCCGGCATCCACATGGCCATCGACTCCGGGCCCATGAACGCCCCGACGCCCTGGTCGAGGAGCCACTGCGGGTCCGCCACCGCCACCGGTCCGGTGTACCCGGCCGCGGCCGCCGCCAGAGCGACCCAGTCGTCGAAGGGGACGACGGGGCCGACGGCGTCGAAGGTCCCGGTGGTGCCCTGCTGGGCCAGGTCCAGGAGCCAGGCCGCCAGGTCGCGCACGTCGATCGCCTGCGTCGGCACGCCGGCCGGCCGGGGGAGGAGCACGGGCTGGTCCACCTCGCGCGCGAAGCGCGCCGGCCAGTATCCCGACCGTCCGCTCGCGTCGCCCGGGCCGCCGATCAGACCCGCCCGGGCGATGACGAGCCGGTCTCCCACCGCGGCGCGCGAAGCCTCCTCGCAGGCGACCTTGGCCTCCCCGTACTCCTCCCGCCCCACGTACGCGCCTTCGGCCGCCGGCAGCAGCGCCGCCGACTCGTCGGCGCCCACCGTGCCGTGGTCGGCGTAGGCGCTGATGGAGGAGACGTAGGTCCAGTGCCGGGCCCGCCCCGCGAGGGCCGCGAGCGCGCCGCGGACGAAGGCCGGCTGCCAGGACACCTCGATCACGGCGTCCCAGTCGTGGTCGCGTTCGAGGAGTTCCGCGTAGGCGGACTCCTCGTTCCGGTCCGCCGCCACCAGTCGCGCACCGGGCGCGACGGCTCCGCTCTCACCGCGCGCGAGGCAGGTCACCGTGTGCCCCCGCTCCAGCGCCTGCCGCGTGATCTCACGCCCCAGCCATGCGGTCCCGCCCAGTACAAGAAGATCCATCAGGCCACCTCAACACATCGCGACCACCGCCGCGATGCCGGTTCGCGCTCGGCGAAGAGGAGCCCCGGTGCGTACGGGTACGGGTACGGGTACGGGTGCGGATCCGGCCGTGTGCCGCCCGACCGTCCACCGCGTCATGCGGGCTTCGCCCACTCCTCCCGCAGCATCCCGAAGAGCACGCTGTCGTGGCGCTCGCCTTCCAACAGGACGGCCGACCGGCGCCGGCCTTCCTCTCGGAAGCCCAGCTTGCCGAAGGCGCGTACCGCGCGCTCGTTGCCGCTCCAGGTGTCCAGCTCCAGGCGGCTCAGGCCGTAGGCGCCGAACAGATGGTCCACGAGCAGCCGTAGCGCCTCGCTGCCGTGGCCGCGACCCCACAACTCCCGCTCTCCGATGGTGACTCCGAGCGTGGCCACTCCCGCGTACGGGTCCAGGTCCCGATAGTCGACCATGCCCACCACGCTGCCGTCCGCCAGGTCCTCGACCGTGAACACGGCCGACTCCCGCGGGCTCAGGCGCAGCATGGTGTCGAAGCCGAGCCCGACCGCCTCCGCCGTGACCGGGCCGAAGCAGGGATCGCCGGCCGCGGCCCAGCGGACCACCTCCGGATCGTTGCGCCACCGAAGGTGATGCTCCGCGTCCTCGGAGCGCAGTGCGCGCAGTCGTACCAGTCGTCCTTCGAACATCGCGTAACCCTCGTCGAATCGTTCCGTGGAATTGATCATGGTGTCGGTCCGGGGCGCCGTCCGATGTCCCGCCGCATGCAGACGCGGGGCCAGCGGTCCAGGCCGTGCGCCGCCTCGCGCTCGCGGATCTCCCGGAGGCCCGCGGTGAGCTCCGCGTCGTCCAGCCGCCGGAACCCGCAGCGCGCGTAGTACGGGGCGTTCCACTGGACCTCGGTGAAGGTGGTGAGGGTCAGGGCGGGCACGCCCGCGCGCCCGGCGAACTCCGCCAGGTGCTCCAGCAGCCCCCGACCGAGCCCGCGGCGGGCATGGTCGGGGTGCACGGACACCTGCTCGACGTGCAGATTCCCCTCGACGTGCTCGGCGATCAGATAGGCGGCCGGGGTGTCGGCCCCGTCGACCGCCACCCAGGCCAGTCCGGCCCGTTGGTAGGGGGCGAGCTCGTCGAGCGTCAACGGTTCGTCGTCGGCGATCTCCGGCATGCCGATGTCCCGGAAGCAGCGACCGGCGGCCCTCTCGATGTCCTGGAGCACGGTCAGCTCGTCCGGCCGTGCGAGGCGGACGGTGATAGCGATGGCCATGGCCGCATTCTCGCGGGCGGCCGGCGCGAGGGCATCCGATTATCGGACCCGCGGTCGATCCCCGCTCGCCGAGGGCGGGTTCTGTGCTCCGTACGAGTTCTCTTGGGTGCCCGTTCGGCCGCAGCGCCGAGGGAGTGATCATCATTTTGGTGTCACATCGCTTTGATACGGCTATGCCACGAATGCGACGGAGACAACCGACCAAGGCGTGGGGCGCCGTGGCTGCGGTGACGGGGGCCATGCTGGTCGTCGCCGCAGCGCCGGGCCGAGCGCCCGACGCGGACACCGCGGAGGGGACCCTGGCGGGCCCGCCGCGCGAGGCCGCGGTCACCCTGCTGGTCGGGAGGGTGCTGGACGAGGGCCGCGCGTCCGGCGACGGGCCGTGCGCGGTGCGCATGTTCCGGCCCGGCCTGTGCAGCGGCTGGCAGGAACAGCGGGTACGGGCCACCGCGCGCGGTGTGGGATCCGTCGTGAAGGAGCCCGCCCTCGGCGACGCGGCCCGGACCGCCCGGACCGACGTACTCCCCACGGACTCCGGAGGGCCGCTCCAGATCGCCCTCGCCGAACCGGGCCGCCTCACGGACGTCACGGTCCGGGACGGGCACGGCCGCCATCTCGCCGGTGAGCTCGCCCCGCACAGCGAGCGCTGGCTCAACAGCGAGCCGCTGCGGGCCGGGGAGACCTACACCGTGCGGGTCGGCGCCCTGGACCCGGACGGGACCGCGGTCGGCGTGACCATGGCGTTCCGGACCGCTCCCCCCACGGACGGGGGCCGGTTGACGGTCGAGTTCGGGCCCGGCCCCGGCACGTACGGAGCGGGGGAGATCGTGACGGCGAGCCTGAGTCGCCCGGTGCCCGCCGACGACCTCCCGGCCCGCGCCCGGCTGGAGCGGGGCCTGCAGGTGACCTCGGAGCCCCATGTCGAGGGCGCGTGGCACTGGGTCGACGAATCGACCCTGCACTTCCGGCCGCGTACGTACTGGCCCGCCCACACCGTCGTCCGTGTGCGCAGCGGTCTCGACGGGGTCGAGGTCGGGGACCAGGACTACGGCGGTCCCTCCGACGCCGTGCAGTTCACCATCGCGGACCGGATCGAGGCCGTCACCGACTCCGCCACCCACCGGATGACCGTACGCCGCAACGGACGGGTCATCAGGACCATCCCGGTCACCACCGGCAAGGAAGGTTTCCGGACCCGCAGCGGCATCAAGGTCGTGCTGCGCAAGGAACCCAAGGTCCGCATGCGCGGTGACACCGTCGGCATCAAGCGCGGCACCAGCGAGTTCTACGACCTGCCCGTCTCCTACGCGACCCGGGTGACCTGGAGCGGCGAGTACATCCACGCCGCCCCCTGGTCGGTCGAGGCGCAGGGCGAGGAGAACGTCAGCCACGGCTGCACGGGCATGAGCACCGAGGACGCCGCCTGGTTCTTCGAGACCGTCCGCGAAGGGGACATCGTGGAGGTGGTCAACAGCGGCGGAGAGAAGATGGCCCCCTTCGACAACGGCTTCGGGGACTGGAACGTCGACTGGCGCACCTGGCTGGCCGGCAGCGCCCTGGCCACCGTCGACGGGAGCCCGCAGGACGCACCGGCCACCCCCGTCCCGTCGCGGCTGCACCCGACCACCTGACCACCCGACCGCCTGACCACCCGACCGCCTGACCCCCGCCCCGGGCGTCCCGGGTGCCGCGGCGCCGCGGCCGCCCTGCCGGCCGCGGCGCCCGCACCCGGTCGGCGGCGGCGCGCACCGGACTACGATCACCACATGATCAAAGGAGTGATGTTCGACTTCTCCGGCACGCTGCTGCGCGTCGAGTCGACGCGGGAGTGGCTCGCCGCCGCCCTCGCCGAGACCGGCATCCCGTCCGGCGAGGAGGAGTTCGGCGAGACGGAACGGCGGCTGACCGAGTACGGCGCCCTGCCCGGCGGGCTGTCGCCCCAGCACATGCCGGGCCACCTCGAAACCCCGTGGGACCGGCGCGACATCAGCGCGGAGCTGCACCGGGAGGCCTACTGCGGCCTGATCCACGCCGCCGGGGTCACGGATCCGGAGCTGGTGCGGGCTCTCTACGACCGCCACATGACCCCGGCCGCCTGGCGCCCCTACCCGGACACCGGATCCACCCTGCGCGCACTGCGCCGCCGCGGGCTTCCGGTGGCCGTGGTCAGCAACATCGGATGGGACCTGCGGCCGATCTTCCGCGCACACGGGCTCGACGAACTGGTCGACGCCTACGTGCTCTCCTTCGAGCTGGGCGTCCAGAAGCCCGATCCGGTGATCTTCAAGGCCGCCTGCGACCGGCTGGGCCTGGCCCCCGCCGATGTGCTGATGGTCGGCGACAGCCGCGAGGCGGACGGCGGCGCGCGGGCGCTCGGCTGCCCGGTCCACTTCGTCGACCACCTCCCCGTCGACCGGCGCCCCGACGCACTGACCGCGCTCCTGGACCTGCTCGGGCCCGCCTGAAAACGGCTCCCCGGGGACGGTAGGGGTGTGCCATCCTCGGGTCCATGCCCGATATCAGGCCAGGTACGGACGACGGACTCGCGCCCAATCGCGCCTTGTGGGACCGGTGGGCCCGTATCCACGGCTCGACGCCCACCGACCGGTTCTACGACGTCGAGTCGTTCGTCGCCGGCCGCCAGACCCTGCGCGCGCTCGAACGCGACCTCGCGGGGGAGGTGGCCGGCCGGGAGCTGCTCCACCTCCAGTGCCACTTCGGCATGGACACGCTCAACTGGGCCCGGCTGGGAGCCCGGGTCACCGGCGTCGACTTCTCACCGATCGCGATCGAACGGGCCCGGCTGCTGGCCGCCCGGACGGGCCTGCCCGCCACCTTCGTCGAGGCCGACACCCAGCGCCTGCCCGCGACCCTGGCCGGCCGCTTCGACCTGGTCGTCGCCACCTACGGGATCCTGTGCTGGATCGGCGACCTCGACGCCTGGATGGGCGGCGCGGCGTCGGCGCTGCGGCCCGGCGGCAGCCTGGTCCTCGTCGACCTGCATCCGGCGTTCCAGGCGGTCGCCGCCCTCGATCCGCTCGTCGTCGACTGGCCCTACGGCGGGGGCGAGCCGCACCACGAGACGCTCACCGCGACCTACGCGGAGCCCGGCCTGAGCCTGCCGCCCCAGGAATCCGTGCAGTACCCGTACTCGATCGGCGAGATCGTCACCGCCGCCGCGGGCGCGGGCCTCACGATCAAGCACCTCGGCGAACACGTCGCCGCCGAGTTCGACCCCCGCGGCATCCTGTCCGCGGGCGAGGACGGCCGGTACCGGCTGCCCTTCGGGGACTCCCACCTCCCGATCCTGTACTCACTGCGCGCGGTGGCCCCGGACCGGGCCTGAGCGGGCCGGCACGGGCACAGGTCCGACTCCGCGGCACGCCCTGGCCGCGGCCGACACACCCCGCGGCCCGACTGTGGCGGCCGCGCACATGGGAGCGGCCCACGGGTGTCCCGGATGATTCCGGGCATGACAAGCGGATACCTTCCCGTGCCCCCTCCCGTGCCGCACGCGACAGCCGCCACCGCGGGCACCGACCTGGCGGGCCGCACCGCCCTGGTGACGGGCGCAGGCAGCGGCATCGGGCGGGCCGTCGCCTCGGCGCTCGCCGCGGCCGGGGCCCACGTCCACGTGGTGGACATCGACGCCGCCACGGCGAAGGCCGTCGCCGAGACGATCGGCGGGCGGGCGCACGTGGTGGACCTGGCCCGGGCCGAGACCGTCGAGGAACTGCCGGCCGACATCGACATCCTGGTCAACAACGCCGGGCTGCAGCACGTCGCCCCGCTGACCGAGTTCCCGCCGGACCGCTTCGCCCTCATGCAGCGCGTGATGGTGCACGCCCCGTTCCTGCTGATCCGCCGGACCATGCCGCACATGCGGGCACGCGGCTGGGGCCGCATCGTCAACATCTCCAGCGCGCACGGGCTGCGCGCCAGCGCCTTCAAGGCCGGATACGTGACCGCGAAGCACGCCCTGGACGGGCTGAGCAAGGTCACGGCTGTCGAAGGAGCCCCGCACGGCATCACCAGCAACTGCGTGAACCCCGCCTACGTCCGCACACCACTGGTCGAGCGACAGATCGAGGCCCAGGCCGCCGCCCACGGCATCGACACCGGTCAGGTGGTGTCCGACGTGCTGCTGAGCCGCCCCGCGATCAAGCGACTGATCGAACCGGCGGAGGTCGCCGCGGCCGTCCTGTGGCTCTGCGGCCCGCACACCGGCTACATCACGGGCGCCTCGATCCCCCTGGACGGAGGCTGGACCGCCACCTGACCCCGGCCGGGGCCGTCAGAAACCGGGCCCGGCGCCCGTGGCGCGGTCCCACCGGGAGCGGGTGGCTCCGAAGCCGCTCTCGTGCACCCAGACGTGCGTGCACCCCGGGCACTGGAGGTGCAGCATGCTGCCGGTGTTGGTGAGCAGGTAGCGCCAGTGGGTGGAGCAGGTACGCCGCTGCTCGCAGGGTTCGCAGCCGCGCGCGTCCGCACACTTCGGGCAGGCCACCCAGGCACGGCGCCCGGGGTCGGCCTGCGGGTCAAGCGGCAGCACGGCCGTCTCCGCGCGAGGGCAGCACACCGGCCGCGACCAGCTCGTCGTAGAGGCGCTGCTGCTCGGCGTCGAGCCCGGAATAGAGCAGGTCGTACGCGGCCTCCTCACCGAGGAGCACCTCCAGCGGATCCCAGTCCGGGCCGAGGGCCGCCATCACCTGAGCGCGCCGGAGCACCTCCTGCGAGGTGAGGTCGACGGCGAAATCGACCAGCTCGGACGCGTCGGAAGCACCGGAGGCGTCGGAGGAAGGGGTGGGTTCGTGGGGGGCCATGCCATCGAAGTTAGGTAGCCCTTCCTTCCCCGGTCAAGGGAGGGTGGGCGGAGTCACAATCCCCTGATCAGGGCAGGTACGGCCCAGGGGGAGCCGCGTCGGACGAGGCGGTGCGGCCGGGTGCGGGACGTGACAAATGTAATGGCCTGTCAAGGTGCTTCTCAGTCCGGAGGTTGATGCCCGCTTCGTCCTGGCGGAGGAGGCCGTGGCGCGGGCCCGGAGCGAAGAATTGCAGGGACCTGGATCACCGGGCCCCTACCGGGCCACCGACGAGGAGCCGCCGTGCCCCACCCTCGCCCCGCCGACCGACCCGCACCGCGCCTGCGACGACGGGCCGTCTCCGCCACCGCAGTCGCCTTGGCCCTGCTGGCGGGCCTGGCGCCGGCCGCGAGCGCCGCGGTCCAGGAAGGGCAGGGCGCCTACGGGCAGGGCGCCGCTCGGCACCTGGACCCGACCCGGCTGCAGGCGGGGCTGAACGCGATCCGGGAGGCGGGCCTGTACGGCGTCTACTCCGGGGTCCGCGACGGCCGCGAGCGCTTCGACGGCGCCGCCGGGCTCGCCGACATCGCCACCGGGCGCAAGGTCCGCCCCGACCTGCGGCACCGCGTCGGCAGCGTCACCAAGACCTTCACCGCCGTCGCCGTCCTCCAGCAGTCCGCGAAGGGCCGGGTGGACCTGGACCGGCCGGTCGGCGACTACGTGCCCGAGCTGCTGCCCGGCGAGCGCGGTCGCAAGGTGACCGTACGCATGCTCCTCAACCACACCAGCGGTATCCAGGACTACCTCGGCGACGCCTTCCCCTCCCTTCCGAAGGGGACCACGGAGAGCCTGGACCAGCACAGGTACCGCACGATCGAGCCCGCCGAGCTGATCGGCCACGGCGTGGCCCGACCGCAGCTGTTCGAACCCGGCACCGACTGGTCCTACTCCAACACCAACTACATCCTGCTCGGCGAGGTACTCCGCAAGGTGACCGGCCAGGACCCGGAGCAGGTGATCACGCGGGACGTCATCCGGCGCGTGGGGCTCCGCGACACCTACTTCCCCGGTACCGACCCGCGCATCCGCGGCGCCCACGCCCGCATGTACGAGAGCTTCTACGGGCTCATCGACCCCCCGCGCGACTACAGCGACTACAACATGACCTGGGCCGGCACCGCCGGGGCCCTCGTCTCCACCCCGCAGGACCTCAACACCTTCTACCGCGCCCTGCTGGGCGGCGATCTCCTGCCGCGCCGCCAGCTGGACCAGATGCGCACCACCTTCGAGGTCAAGAACAAGACCACGGGCGCGGTGGTCATGCGCTACGGCCTGGGTATCTACTCCCTGGACACGCCGTGCGGCCCGGCCTGGGGCCACGACGGCGGAGTCTGGGGCGCCGGCACCTGGGCCCTGTCCGGTCCGGACGGCAGGCGTCAGTTCGCCGTCGGGTACAACCTGATGAAGTACCAGCGGGTCAACGCGGACGGCACCGACTTCGACCCGCATCCGGCCGACGCAGCCCTGCGCGACTACCGCGACCAGGCCCTCTGCGGCACCACCCCGCCGCGCACCCCGGACCCGACCGCGAAGAACAGCCCCGCCGAGGCCCCGCCGGCCCAGACCACGCCGGCGCTCCCCGGACCGCTCGCCGGTCCCCTCCGCTGACCGGGCGCCGGTGCGCCACCGCCCTGCCGCCGTTCTTACGGATCCGTGACGTGCGGCCCGGTACGAGCGGCGCGGGGCGGTGCGCGGCATAGCGTCGGGGCATGCGCGTACTTGTGACTGGAGGCGCGGGCTTCATCGGCTCGCACATCGTCGCCGAACTCATCGCCCGCGGCCACGATCCGGTGGTCTTCGACCTGGCGGAGGACGGACGGGACGTACGGGACCCGGATGCCGTGGCGGAGGCGTTGACGGGCGTGGACGCGGTCTGTCACCAGGCCGCCAAGGTGGGGCTCGGGAAGGACTTCGGGGACGCCCCCGGCTACGTGTCGGCCAACGACCTGGGCACCGCGGTGCTGCTGGCCGAGATGGCACGGGCCCGGGTGCCGCGGCTGCTGCTCGCCGGGTCGATGGTCGTCTACGGCGAGGGGCGCTACGAGTGCCCCACCCACGGCACGGTCCGGCCCGGGCCGCGCGCCGAGAGCGACCTGCGCGCGGGGCGGTTCGAGCCGCGCTGCCCGGCCTGCGGTGCCGACCTGGCGCCGGGACTGGTCACGGAGGACGCCCCGACCGACCCCCGGAACGTCTACGCCACGACCAAGCTCGCCCAGGAACACCTCGCGTCCTCCTGGGCCCGGGCCACCGGCGGACGGGTCATCTCACTGCGCTACCACAACGTCTACGGACCGGGGATGCCCCGCGACACCCCGTACGCGGGCGTGGCCGCGCTCTTCCGGTCCTCGCTCGCGCGGGGCGAGGCACCGCGCGTCTTCGAGGACGGCGGACAACGCCGGGACTTCGTCCACGTGCGGGACGTGGCCTCGGCCGGCGCGGTGGCCCTGGAGGCCCTGGCCGAGGCCACCGCGCCCACCGGGCCCGCGGGTTTCACCGCGTACAACGTCGGCAGCGGCGACCCGCGGACCGTCGGCGACATGGCCGGGGCCCTGGCCGCCGCGTGCGGTGGCCCGGCGCCGGTCGTCACCGGCGAGTACCGCCTCGGCGACGTCCGGCACATCACCGCCGACTCGGCGCGCCTGCGCCACGCGCTGGGCTGGCGCCCGGTCGTCCCGTTCGCGGCGGGCATGGCCGAACTGGCCACGGGCCAGGCCGTTTCCTCGGCGACGGGACCGTGACACAGGGCTGACGCTCGGCCGCTCGTCCCGGCCGGCCGGGCCGGCCGGGATCGGCGTCAGCGGAACGTGTCGATGTGCTCGCGCACCCACTCGTCGTACGTGCGCAGGGGACGGCCGATGACCTCCTGCACGGACGGTCGTTGGTCGAGCGTCCACTGCAGGAGCTCGGCGTAGCGGGCGCCGTAGACCTCGAGGGCGAACAGCGTCACGTCGATCGCGCCTTCGGGCCAGCCGAGGCCCCGCCAGAGCGCCCGGCAGTCGTCCGGCGCCAGATCGACCGTGTCGATGTCACGGCCGAGGGCGGCGCCGATGCTCCGTATCCGGTCGCGGGTGCTCAGCGGAGGGCCCACCGCCTCCATGATCGTCCCGGTGTGGTCGTCACAGGTCAGGGCCACGGCGGCCACGGCCGCGAGGTCCTCCTCGTGGATGAAGGGGTAGTGCCCCTCACCGAGGTGGGCCTCCCGGATCACCCCGTCGGCCCGGAGCGTGGCGGGCCAGTCGGACCCCGTGGCCGGGTAGGTGCCCTCGATGACGGCACCCATCACGGCCGACGGCCGGATGTGCGTCCAGGCCATGCCCGACCGCTCCACCGCCTTCTCGATCGCCAGCCAGAACCAGGTCTCCGGGGGGTTCGCCACCTCGTGCTCCGGGCCGTGGGACGACAGCACGACGATCTTTTCGGTACCGGCCTTCCGGGCGAGAGCGAGGGCGTCCGGGACCGTCGACGGATGGGCACCGGCGAGGAACACGGCCTCGACACCGTCGAAGGCCCGGGCACATTCCAGCGGTCGGGTGACGGACCCTTCCACGACGTCGACCGTGTCGGGCCAGTCGTCGCACCGGCCCGGCTCCGCCAACACCCGCACCTGTCGGCCCATGGCGAGCAACTGTCGCGCCAGGCACCGGCCGACGATCCCCGTCGGACTGTTGCCCTCGTCCTTGCGCGGACCGACGACGGTCAGCAGGACAGGGCGTTCGGCGGGCGGCACGATTTCATCGCGCTCGACATTGTCCACGGCAAGAACCTTCCACGTGTGAGCGGAGATCTTGCACCTGGCCCGGACACACCGGACGGCTACGGCCGTACCCGGTGCCGACGGAGAACCACGGCTGCGGATCGAGGCCGACCAGCTTAACCCGGCGCGGGCTCACAGCGGAGGGGAATGGGCGAACGCGTGTCCGTCGGCGACGCCGAAGACGCTCGCGCAGCGCGGGCATTGCGCCCGGCCCGCGCGCTCCGCGACGTCAGACGCACCAGACGCGGCAGTGCGGCGAAACCGGTGGGGAACACCAGGTCGTACCCAGCGGCCAGGACCGGCCACCTATCCGGTGGCGGCCGGCAGGGTCAGCTCGAAGCGGCAACCGCCGGAGACGTTGTGGACGTTCGCGTGGCCCGCGTGGGCCTCGACGATGCCGCGGACGATCGCCAGGCCCAGGCCCGCGCCCGAGGGAGGGGTACGGGCCGGGGTGCCGCGCCAGCCCGTGTCGAAGACGCGCGGGAGGTCCTCCTCGGGGATGCCTCCGCAGGCGTCGGTGACCGAGACCACCACCGAGTCCGCGCGGCGCTCGGCGGCGATCGCGACCGTACCGTCGGCCGGGGTGTGGCGGATGGCGTTGACCAGGAGGTTGGACAGCACCCGGGTCATCTCCTTGCCGTCGACCTCCACCGGCAGCGAGGCGACCCCCTCGCCGACCAACCGAACGCCGTGCTCGCGGGCGAGCGCGTCCGTGCCGGCCAAGGCGTCGCCCACCAGGTCGTGGAGGGACATCCGGGTCAAGGTGAGGGACAGCGCGCCCGCGTGGATGCGGGAGAGCTCGAAGAGGTCGCCCACCATGGCGTTGAGGCGGTCCACCTCGGTGCGGATCTGCCGGTGGTAGCGGGCGGGATCGGCCGCCATGCCGTCCTCCAGCGCCTCCGACATGGCGCGGAGCCCGGCCAGCGGGGTGCGCAGATCGTGCGAGATCCAGGCCACGAGCTCGCGCCGCGAGGCCTCCAGGGCCCGCTCGCGCTCACGGGAAGCGGCCAGCCGTTCGCTGGTGAGGGCCAATTCCCGACTCAGCGCCGTGAATTCGGCGGGGGCGGGCGCGGTCGGCGCCTCGAACGTGCCCTCCTCCCCGAAGACCCGGGCCGCGCCCACGAGTTCCCGGCACCGCCGCACCACCTGACGGCCCAGCAGCAGCGCGGTGGCCATCGAGACGGCCGCCGCCGTCGCGACGACCAAGGTCACGACGGTCAGGTCGTGGGAGGACAGGAACATCGCCCAGGCCACGGTCAGGGTTCCGGCGAGCATCGCGGACACGGCGACCGCGGCGACGATCGCGAGGGAGACGGCGACGCTGCGCCGGCGCAGTATCCGCAGCGCCACGGCCCCGAGCAGGCCGGCCGCGCCCGCGCCGAGGAGCGCGTACAGGGCGATCAGCAGGAGGTCACGCATGGCCGTCCTCCGTCCGGAAGGCGGGGTCGGACCCGGTGTCCGGGGCCGCCTCGAAGCGGTAACCGGCACCCCAGACGGTCCGGATCAGCTGCGGGCTTCCCGGATCGTCCTCGATCTTGCCCCGGAGCCGCCGGACGTGCACGGTGACCGTCGACAGGTCGCCGAAGTCCCAGCCCCAGACCTCGCGCATCAGCCGCTCCCGATCGCAGACCTGGCCGGGATGGCGCAGGAAGTAGGCCAGGAGATCGAACTCCCGCAGGGTCAGCGCGAGCTCCCGGCCCTCCTTGTGGACCCGGCGGGCCGCCGGGTCCAGCACCAGGCCCGCCACCGAGACCCGCGGACCGCCCTGCGGGCCACCCTCCGAGGCCTCGGCCGGGGCGCCGGCCTGCGCCCGACGCAGTACGGAGCGCACCCGCAGCACGAGTTCCCGCGGGCTGAACGGCTTGGTCACGTAGTCGTCCGCGCCCACCTCCAGGCCCAGGATCCGGTCGTCCTCGTCGCCGCGCGCGGTGAGCATGATGACGGGGACGGGCCGGCGACCGTGCTCCCCGGCACGCAGCCGGCGGCAGACCTCCAGACCGTCCATCCCCGGGAGCATCAGGTCGAGGACCATCAGGTCGGGCCGGTGCTCCTCGGCGGCGCGCAGTCCGGCCGGGCCGTCCGCCGCCAGACGGACCGCGAATCCGGCCCGCTCCAGGTACCCCGCCACGACCTCCGAGACGGTCGGGTCGTCGTCGACGACCAGAACGCTGCCCTGGACGCCGACCGCGGCACCGGCCTGGGCCGTCCCCGCGACGCCGGCCCGGGTGGTCCCCCCGGCGCCGTGTCCCTCGTTCGTACTCTCCGCATCGCTCACTGCCATGCCCCCAGGCTGCCACCCGTCCGGGCCCGGGTGGGGCACGCACCCCCTCCCACGGGACGGCGTCCGCGTTTCGTAAGGTCTGCGGGCCCCTTTTCCCCGGTGCCCGTTCCTACGGTGTGGAGGGTGACTTCATCAGCTTGCGCTCCGCCCCGCGCGGACCTCGTACTGCCGTGCCTCGACGAGGCGCAGGCGCTGCCCTGGGTGCTGGCGCGGGTGCCGGCCGGATGGCGCGCCATCGTCGTCGACAACGGTTCGACCGACGGCTCGGCGGACATCGCCCGGAGCCTGGGCGCCACCGTCGTGCACGAGAGCCGGCGCGGATTCGGCGCCGCCTGCCACGCCGGACTTCTCGCGGCCCGCGCCGACCTGGTCTGCTTCTGCGACTGCGACGCCTCCATGGACCCCGGGCTGCTCGCCCCCATGGCGGTGCGCGTCGCCGCCGGCGAGGCCGACCTGCTGCTCGGCCGCCGCAGGCCCCAGGGGCGCGGCGCCTGGCCCGTGCACGCCCGCGCCGGGAACCTCGCGCTGGCGCGGATGCTGCGCCGCCGTACCGGACTGCGGCTGCACGACCTCGGACCGATGCGGGTCGCGCGCCGCGAGGCGCTGCTCGGCCTCGAACTGACCGACCGGCGCAGCGGCTACCCGCTCCAGATGGTCGTCCGGGCCGCCGACGCCGGCTGGCGCGTCGCCGAGACCGACATCCCCTACCTGCCGAGATCCGGGAAGTCCAAGGTCACCGGCACCTGGCGGGGCACCTGGCAGGCGGTACGGGACATGCGCGAGGTGCTCGCCGAGCCACCGGGCGGCCGGTCCGCGCCCACCGCGGGGGTCTCCGCATGAGCACCCTCCTCGTCATCGCCAAGGCGCCCGTCGCCGGCCGGGTCAAGACCCGACTCACCCCGCACTTCACCCCCGAGCAGGCCGCCGAGCTGGCACGGGCCGCGCTCCAGGACACCCTGACCGCCGTACTGGCCACCCCCGCCCGGCGGCGCGTCCTCGTACTCGACGGCGCGCCCGGGCCCTGGCTGCCCCACGGCATCGAGGTCGTCCCGCAGTGCGCGGGCGGGCTCGACGCCCGGCTGGCCGCGGCCTTCGACCGGGCCGACGGACCGGCCCTGCTCATCGGCATGGACACCCCGCAGGTCACCCCGGACCTGCTCGCGCGAGCACTCGACTTCGGCGAGACGGACGCCTGGTTCGGCCCTGCCGACGACGGCGGCTTCTGGGCGCTCGGCCTCGCCGAACCCGACCCGGCCCTGCTCCTCGGCGTACCCATGTCCCTGCCGACCACGGGCGAGGTGCAGCGCGCCCGGCTGACCGCCTCCGGGCGGACGGTACGGGACCTGCCCGAGCTGTGCGACGTGGACACCCCGGCCGACGCGGCGCGGGTCGCCGCCGCCGTACCCGACAGCCGCTTCGCCGCCCTGCACGCGGGCCTGCGCACGGTGACACGATGACCGCCCAGCTCGCCGAACCGGCCCTCGCCTGGCGGGCCGACCCCTACGCCGACGCCCTGCGCGCCGGCCAGGGCCCCCTCTACCTGAGGCGCTCGGACGGCTGGCTGCTCCCGCTGGACGTCGAACGGTGGTGCGCCGAACCGGACGAGGCCGACGAGGAGGTCCTCGCCCGTTGTACGGGGCCCGTCCTGGACATCGGCTGCGGCCCCGGGCGCCTCGTCGCCACCCTGGCCGCGCGCGGGCACCGGGCGTTGGGAGTGGACGTCACGCCCGAGGCGGTGGCCCGTACGACACGGGCCGGCGGCAGCGCGCTGTGCCGGTCGGTCTTCGATCCGCTGCCCGGCGAAGGCCGCTGGGGCACGGTCCTGCTCATCGACGGCAACATCGGCATCGGCGGCGACCCGGCCGCGCTGCTCCATCGCGCGGCCCGACTCGCCTCCCCGGAAGGCTCCTTGCTGGTCGAGGTGACCACCGTCGACGTGGACGAACGGGTGGAGGTGCACGTCGACGACGGCCGCGGCGGTCGAGGGGCGCCCTTCCGGTGGGCCCGGCTCGGCGCCCGCGCCCTGTGCGGTGAGGCCGCGGACGCCGGCTGGACCCGGTCCGAGACCTGGCAGGCCGGAGGCCGCGCCTTCGTGGGCCTGCGGCGCTGACCGGACAGGAAGCAGCCGAAGGAAGGGGGAGTGGACGCCGCACCGGCATCGACCCCCCCTTCGTCGTTCCCCTTCGCCGTTCCGCGACTCAGCGCCGACGGGCCGCCCGCCGCCGCCCCCATGCGCGCGCCCCCGCGTACCCGGCCGTGAGCACGCCGATCGTGACCATCGCCAGCAGCCAGTTCCGCGGATAGTCCAACGGCAGCACCGACGCGTTCGCCACACCACCGGGGCGCAGCAGCGGCGGCAGGGCGATCACCGTCAGGGAACCCGCGACGACCAGCGCGGCGCGCGGGACCCCGCGCAGGCGCAGGCCCGCCGCCGCGCAGAGCGCCCCGACGGCGATGACCAGCGGGGCGATCAGCCCGTCGTGCACGAGGACGCCGCCCACGAGCCACAGGGCGATCCGCCACGGCTCGGGCTCCCGCACCAGCAGGAAGCCGCCGAACGCCAGCACGACCACGCCGATCCCGCCGACCGTGTACCGGAAGGCCATCACAGCACCTCCAGTCGGCCGACCCACTTGGTCTGCAGCACGCCCGGCCGGTTCGGGGCGATGATCCGCGCCGGGTAGCCGTGGTCCAGGGACAGCTCCTCACCGTTCAGGCGCAGCGCCAGCAGGGTGAGCGGGTCCTGCGCGTACAGCCGGCCCATCTCCATCACCCGGTACGCGCCCACCGCTTCCAGCGACACCACCCGGCAGCGGGAGGCCGGGCCCCCGCCGGCCAGCTCCAGCAGGTCCCGTACCCGTACGCCCGTCCACCGGGCGGACTTGCTCCAGCCCTCCACACAGGCGATGGGCAGTGTGACCTCGTGCTGCGGGAGCGCGCGCAGTTCCGCCAGGGCGAGGGCGGCCGGGCGCGGACCGGCCAAGGTCAGCCGCCAGCCGTCCAGCGAGGCCGCCGTCACCCGCGCCGCGGCGGCCGTACGGTTCACCGGCAGCCCCTGCGGTCCGTGGGCCGGGCTGCGCGGAGCGAACAGCTCCAGCGGGCCGAGCGCGGTGACGGACTGCCCGACCGTGGTCAGCGTGACCGCCCCGACCCCGGCCGCGACCGCCGCCAACAGTTGGCGCCGGTCCGGACCGTCGGCCTCGGGCAGAGCCAGGGTGCCGGGGGAGCGGCGGGTGAAGTGGTCACGGATCCGGGGCCATTGAACGGCGACGTGCAGCAGCAGCGCCCCCAGCAGGAGCCAGGCGACGGCGTAGTGCACGGGCACGAACGAGAACGGCCAGGGGTACCACTGGAAGGTGTTCAGCAGCCCGGTGAACAGCTGGAAGATCGCGGCGGCCACGAGCACCGCCACCGAGAGCCGTTCCAGCGCGTGGAGCACGGACCGTACCGGCGGCCACGTGAAGAGCCGCGGATAGACCGCCCACAGCTTGGCCAGCAGCAGCGGGATCGCGGCGGTGCCGGAGGCCACGTGCAGCCCCTGGGTGACCCGGTAGCCCCAGTACGGGCGGCTCGGCAGCCGGTCGGCCAACCAGACCGGTGGGTGTTGGAGGAAGTGGCTGAGCACACCCGTGGCGAAACAGACGACGACGGCGAGCCCGAGCAGACGGCCGATCACCGTCGCGGTGCGGGCGTCGTGCAGCCGCGCCGTGAACGTGATCGGCGGGCCCGGGGGCGGAATGAAGCGCATGAGCCCATGACACCGCGCCGACGCCCCGATGAGCGGACGGAACACCTTACGGAACGCGGACGTGCGGGACGGCGGACGCCCCTTCCGGACCCGCGGCTGAAACGCTGCGGAGGTGAAACCGCGTACCGTCCCGACCACGCCCGCGACCTTCGGCGCACCGACCGCCTTCGCCTTCCTCGCACCGACCGCCCTTCTCGCCCTCACCGCCGCCCTCGTCCTGACCGTCCGCCACGACGGCTACTTCACCGACGGCACGGGGCTGTTCCTCCGGTACGCGGCCTGCTGGGCACTGTTCGCCCTCGCGCTGCTCGCCCTGCGCAAGGTCCCGACCGGCCACGTCGTGCCCCTGCTCCTCGCCGGTGCCCTCACCGTCGCCATGACCGGGCTGGTGGCGCCGCCCCGCACCAGTACCGACTCCTACCGCTACGCCTGGGACGGCCGGGTCCAGTCGGCCGGCATCTCCCCGTACGACCACGCCCCGCAGGATCCGGGGCCGGCCCGGCTGCGCGACCCCTGGCTCTTCCCCACGGGCGCCGCCTGCGCGGGCCCGGACCGTGCCCCGATTCCCGGCGAAGGCCCCGTACCGCACTGCACCCGCATCAACCGGCCCGCCGTGCACACCATCTACCCGCCCGTCGCCGAGGCGTACTTCCTGGCCGTCGACCAGCTCTCCCCGCAGGGGGCCCGGCACAAGCCGCTCCAGATCGGAGCCGGTCTCCTCTCCCTCGGCGTGACGGGCGCACTGCTGCTGATCCTGCGCCGCCGGGGCCTGGACCCGCGCCGGGCGGCCTACTGGGCCTGGTGTCCCGCCGTACCGATCGAAGCCGTGAACAACGCGCACGTCGACGTCCTCGGCGTGCTGCTCACCGTGATCGGCCTCGGACTCGTCGCGCAGCGCGGGCTCCGCCACCGGGCGGCCGGAGGCCTGGTCCTCGGAGCCGCCGTCGCCACCAAACTGATGCCCGCCGTCGTCCTGCCCGGGGCGCTGTCGGGGGTGCGCCGGGTCCGCGACGCGGCCGCCGTCCTGGTCCCCGCCGCCGCCTTCGTCCTGCTCGCCTACCTGCCCTACGTCCTCCTCTCGCACGACTCCGTCCTCGGCTACCTCGGTGGCTACGTGGACGAGGAGGGCTACGACGACCCCTCCGCGGGCTCCCGCTACGCCCTGCTCCGACTCCTCCTGCCCGACAGCTGGGCGTTTCCGGTACTCCTCGCCGCCATGGCGGGGGTGTCCCTGTACGTGATGCGGCGCGGCGACCCCGGACGCCCCTGGAGCGGCGCCCTCCTGGTCACCGGGTGGGCCTTCGTGCTCCTCACCCCCGGATACTCCTGGTACGCCCTGCTGCTGATCGCCCTCGTGGCCCTGGACGGCCGCTGGGAATGGCTCGGCATCGCCCTCGCGGGCGCGGCGGTCTACCTCCTCGCACCCGTCGTCGGCCACCGACCGGCGCTGAGCGCGACCGCGTACGGCGCCGCGGTCCTCGTGATCGTGGCGGCCGGAGCGGTCAGGCGGCGGCGCGGGACCGGCGAGCGGGACGCGACGGCCCCGGTCCACGACCGGGTCAGGAACTCGTGAGGACGACGAGTCGCTGCGTCGCGCGGGTCATCGCGACGTAGCGGTCGACCGCCCCTTCGATCCCCGTGCCGAAGGTCTGCGGGTCGAGGAGCACGACGAGGTCGAACTCCAGCCCCTTCGACAGTCCGGGCGTCAGCGACCGGACCCGGGAGGTCTCGCGGAAGGCTCCGGCCCGGATGTCTGTGGCCCCGATATCGGCGGCGCCGATGTCCTCGGCGCGGATGACACAGGCGACCCCGTCGGCATGCTCCTCCAGCCAGCCGTCGAGGATCGCGGCCAGCTCCGTGACCGAGCCGTGCGCGACGGGAATGCCGCTGCCGCGGACGGAGATCGGCACGTTGGCGTCCGGGAGCGCCTCCCGGATGGCCGGCTCCGCCACCGCCATGACCTCTTCGGGCGTCCGGTAGTTGATGCTCAGGGAGGCCACCTCGATCCGGTCGAAGCCGACCCGCTCCAGCCGCTCCTGCCACGACTCCGTGAACCCCTGCCGGGCCTGCGCGCGGTCCCCGACGATCGTGAAGCTCCGGGACGGGCAGCGCAGCAGCAGCATCTGCCACTCCGCGTCGGTCAGTTCCTGGGCCTCGTCCACGACGATGTGCGCGAACGGCCCGGCGAGCAGGTCCGGGTCCGCCCCGGGCAGCGCGTCCTCGTCGATCAGGCTGCCTTGCAGATCCTTGCCGCGCAGCATCGTCACCGCGCCCTCACCGTCGTCATCGGCCGCGAGCAGGTCGTCGATGACCCCGGCCATGCGCTCGCGTTCGGCGGCCACCGCGGCGCCCCGCCGCCGGAGCCGTCGTGCCGACTCCGGGTCGCCGAGCCGCTGCCGCGCCGCGTCCAGGAGCGGCAGGTCGGACACCGTCCAGGCCTGGGCGTCCGCGCGCTGCAGCATCGCCACCTCCTCGCGGCTGAGCCACGGAGCGCACATCCGCAGGTAGGACGGCACCGACCACAGGTCCCCGACGAGATCCGCCGCGTCGATCGTCGGCCACGCGCGGTCGAGCGTCGCGATCAGCTCCTCGTCGTACCGCAGCGCTCCGCGCAACAGGTCGGCCGAGAGGTCCTCGTCGTCGAACTTGTCGAGCAGGATCGTCACCAACTCCTCCCAGATCAGCTCGCGTGCCTCGTTGTGCGCGGTACCGGCGGCGGCCTCGAACGCTTCGGCCCAGTCGTCCGGGCTCAGCCGGACGTCGGACCACGGCGTGGCGACCGTCATCCCCTCGGTGGGCGGCTCCTCGTAGATCCTGACGGCCTTCTCGATCGCCTTCACCATGGCCGCGGACGACTTCAGGAGCGCCACCTCCGGGTCGGCCTCGGGCACGGCCGCGGCCCCCTCGGCGACGAGGTCCCGCACGGTGCAGGTCTGCACGCCCTCCTCGCCGAGGCTGGGCAGGACATCGGCGACATAGGCCAGGTAGGGCTGGTGCGGGCCGACGAACAGCACGCCGCCCCGACGGTGACCGAGGCGAGGGTCGGAGTAGAGGAGGTGCGCGGTGCGGTGCAGGGCCACGACGGTCTTGCCCGTGCCCGGACCACCGTCCACGACGAGAGCACCCCGCGAGCCCGCGCGGATGATGGCGTCCTGGTCGGACTGGATGGTGGCGAGCACGTCCCGCATCCGCGGCGAGCGGCTGCCGCCCAGCCCGGCGATGAAGGCGGACTGGTCGTCGAGCGCGGCGTGCCCCTCGAAGGCGTCGGCGAGGAACACCTCGTCCCAGTAGTCACCGATCCGGCCCCGGGTCCAGCGGTACCTGCGGCGGCTCGCCAGGCCCATCGGGTCGGCGTGGGTCGCGGCGAAGAACGGCTCGGCCGCGGGCGAACGCCAGTCGATCAGCAGCCGGTTGCCGGCGTCGTCGGTGAGACCGAGCCGCCCGATGTACACGGGCTCGGAATCGTCCTCGCCGACCATCCGACCGAGGCACAGGTCCAACCCGAAGCGCCGTAGCGCCCGCAGACGGCCCGTCAGTCGATGGATCTCCACGTCCCGGTCCATCGCCTCACGGCCCAGACCGCCCGGAGCCCGGCGCAGGGCCTCCAGACGGTCCGACAGCTCGGCGATCGTCTGCTCCAGGCTCTCCGCGACGGCCGCGAAGTGCTTCTCGTCCTCGCCGATCAGCGCCGGGTCGGCCTTGGGGGCCAGGCGGGCGGGAAGGTCGAACGCACTGGTGGTCAGGGAGTTCATCTCAGCTGCTCCTCTCTGCGGTGGTACCCGCGAACTCATCGAACGACCTATCGACCGACAACAGCACACGCACGAGGGGGATCTCCCGTTTCCGCAGGTCCTGGCTTCGAGGAGCGATTCTGCGGGACAGGAGGGGCCTTGCCGCAAGCCCCCCTGTGCGTTATAACTTGAGAGTGGAAAGGAGTGGGTACTCCTCCTTCTCCCTTGATCGTCCGCTCCGTACGGACGTCCTCCCCGCCGAGTGGAAGCGCACAGCGCGCCGACCCAGGCCTTCCCCCTCCGTGAAACCGGCGCCGCGCCGCCCGTTCATCCGTACGGCCGAGCTGCGGATGCCGCCCCCGGCCGGCCGAGGCAGGCTGTGGGGGCAAGGAGAGCCGCCATCGCCTGCCTCGGCGCAGCTTCAGCGTCATCCAACCGGATCTCGAGGGATCCACCGGCTCCCGATCCGGTAGGAGGTCAGCCATGCAGGGTGACGAGAACGCGGGCGAACTCGCGGCGCTGCGGGCCAGGGTCGCCGCCCTGGAATCGGAGGCCGCGCAAAGGACTCCGCCGAAGCACCGGATGAAGTCGCTGCTGTCCGCACTGCTGATCATCATCGGCTGTGTGCTGGCCCCGCTCGGCATCGTCGCGTCCTGGACCTCCAGCATCGTGGGGAACACGGACCGCTACGTCTCCACGGTCGCCCCACTGGCCTCCGACCCCGATGTGCAGGCGGCCGCCGCCAACCGGGTCACGGCCGCCCTGATGGAGCACCTCGATCTCGCCACCCTCCTGGAGGACGTGGCCCCCGACCAACGGCCGCTGCTCCAGAAGGCACTGGGCAAGCTCGGCGGTTCGCTGGAGGGCGCGGTCAGCAGCTTCGTCAAGGAGAAGGCGCAGGACGTCATCGCCTCGGACCAGTTCGAGACGATCTGGACCAACGCCAACCGCACCATCCACACCTCGCTCGTCAAGGCCCTCACCGGTAGCGGTGACGGCGCGGTGGAGATCAAGAACGACGCGGTGACCATCGACCTCGCGCCGGTGATCGAGCAGGTCAAAACGCGGCTCGTGGATGCCGGGATGGGCGTCGCGGCCAAGATCCCGGAGATCCACACCGACTTCACCGTCGTACAGTCCAACGACATCGGCCGGGTCAAGACCGGCTTCCGGCTGCTCCAGATCCTCGGCGTATGGCTGCCGATCATCGCCGTACTGCTCGTCGCCGCAGGCGTTCTGCTCTCCGCCCACCGGCGCCGCATCCTGGTGACCGCGGCCCTCGCGGTGGCGTTCTCCGTCGCGGTCCTCGGCCTCGGGCTGACCGTCTTCCGTACGGTCTACCTCAACGCGCTCCCGGACACCGTCTCCCAGGCCGCGGCCGGCTCCGTCTACGACGCGATGATCCGCCTGTTGCGCACGACGATCCGGATGGTCGTGGTCCTCGGCATCGTGATCGCCCTCGCCGCCTGGCTCTCCGGCCCGGGCAAGTACGCCACGGCCGCCCGCCAGATCTGGCACTCCGGGATCGTCGCCACCCGCGCCACGGCCGACCGGCTGGGCCTGCGCACCGGTCCGGTCGGCCCGTTCATCCGGCGCCACCGTGCCTGGTTCACCTGGGGCCTGGTCGCGATCGCCGTCATCGTCTACATCCTGTGGTCCTACCCGACCGGCTGGGTGGTCGTGGGCCTCGCCCTCGCCCTGCTCTTCGCCCTCGCGGTCACGGACTTCCTCGCCGAGGACACCACCGCCCCCGCCGAGGGGACGACCCCGAGTCCGCACCCGTCATGACGGGGCGCCCTCCGGTTTCCGTGCGGCGCCCGGCTGGGCCGCCGGGATGCGCTGGGTGAAGAAGAGGGCGAGCAGCGCCGCCAGAGCCAGGAGGGCGAGCGCGGCCCGCAGCCCCTCGATCCGCGCCTTCTCGTTCGCGTCGAGTGCCGCCTGGGCGACCACCGGGTCCGTGCCCGCCTCTTCGAGGGCCGTGGTGAGCTGCTCGTCCGACAGGAACGGGGCGCTCCCGGCGAGGGCGGTGTGCGTGTGGGTCTTGACGTCGGCCGGGATCGCCGGGTTCTGGTCGATGGTGGTGAGGAACGAACTCGTCAGCACGGCGATCATGATCGACCCGGCGAGGGCGGTGCCGATCGAGGCGCCGAGGTTGGTGACGGTGTTCTGGACGCCGCCGACCTCGGCGCTCTGCTCGTCCGGTACGGCCGACACGGTGACGGCCCCGAGCTGGGAGGCGAGCAGCCCGATCCCGAGCCCGATGAGCAGCATGGGCACGGTCACGACCTCCGCGCCGGAATCCGGGGTGAGGGCGGCCATCAGAACGACGGCGCCGGCGAACATCGCCAGGATTCCCCACCGCACGACGCGCCGGGGCGAGGCGTTCGGGATGAACCGGGGAACCCCGATCGCGGCGGCGAGCAGCGTGATGGAGAGCGGCAGGATCAGCGCGCCCGTGTGGAGGGCGGACAGGCCGAGCGCCACCGACAGGTAGAGCGGGACGACGAAGAACACGCCCATCTGCACGAGGTACTGGAAGAGGAACATCGTCAGCCCGCCGGAGAGCTGCCGGTTCTTCAGCAGTTCCGGGTCGACGAGCGGTTCGACACCCCGCGCCACCAGGCGTGCCTCCCAGCGGAAGAACAGCCAGACGAGCAGCAGCCCGGCCATCACCAGCCAGACGACGGGCGAGACCCCGAACCACGAGGGGCCCGTGGCCTTGGGCCGGAACCAACCCCATTCGCTGGTCCGCAGGATGCCGAACACGAACAGCCCGATCCCCGCGGCGGACAGGATCGCGCCGAGCACGTCGATCCGCGGCCGGTGGTCCGGGGGCGCGTCGACGATCGGGCGGGCCAGCAGCAGGATGACGAGGACCATCACGACCTCCCCGGCGAACACCCAGCGCCAGGAGAAGAACGTGGTCGCGGCGCCGCCGATCAGCGGTCCGACCGCGATCGCCACGGCTGCCGCCGCCGCGACCAGACCGTAGGCGGCGGGCCGTTGTTCCTTGCCGAAGTTGGAGGCGACGAGCGCCACGATCGCGGGCAGGATCAGCGCCGCGCCCACGCCCTCCAGGAACGACCAGCCCAGCAGCAGGACCGTCAGGTTCGGGGCGAGCGAGGTCGTGAGGGACCCCAGTCCGTAGATGACGCAGCCGATCATGAACGCCCGTTTGCGTCCGATGAGCGCGCCGACCTTGCCACCACTGATCATGAGCATCGCCATCACCAGCGTGTAGGCCGTGATCGCGCCCTGCATCCCGCTCACGGTGGTCCCGATGTCCTCCGCCACCGTGGCGATCGAGACGTTCATGACCGAGCTGTCCAGGGCCATCAGGAACTGCCCGGCGGCGAGTGTCAGCAGGATGAGTCTCGTCTTCCCCGCGCTCCCCGCCGCCCCGGCCGGTCCCGCCTTCGCTGCTGTCATGCGCGCAGAGTGCCACGGCCGCGGGAGACGGCCGGGCACCTCGCCCGCCGTGTCAGCCCTGTCAGCCGACTGGCCGAAGCGCCCGTCCGGTCTCCTGCTCAGGCCGCGACGGCGGTCACCCGACCGGACGCGATGGCGTCCACCAGACGCTGGTGGTCCCGCTCGTTGAGGTCGGCGTAGCTCTCCGCGAACCGTACGAGGGCCTGGTCGAAGACGTCGCCACGGCCCAGGTACGCCGCGATGGCGATCCGGTCGCCGGACCGGGCGTGCGCCCGCGCCAGGGTCACGCCGCAGAGCGAGGCGAAGACCCGCATGCCCCGCGGCACCATCCGGGCGGGTTCGGCGATGCCCTTCCAGTCGCGCAGCTGGCGTACGTAGAAGTCCCGTTCGACGTCGTCGAGCCCTTGGGTCTGCTGCCAGCCGAGGAAGATGTCGCTCGCGGCCTGCATCAGCCGCTGACCGGCCACGACCCGCTCGCCCCCGGTGGCGTACTCGCTGGGCCCCGCGTACGCGGCGAGGACCGAGTCACCGGCCTCCTTCGCCTGCAGGATCAGTGGGTCCTCGCCGTCGCGGCCCAACAGCAGCACGATCCAGCAGCGCGTGCCGACACTGCCGACACCGACCACCTTGCGGGCCATGTCGACGATGGCGTACTGCTCCAGCAGGTGCCTGCGGTCCGTCTGGAGACTGTCCCCGTACCGCCGTACGAGGTCCCGGATCTGGTCCTCGATCGCCTCGCCCTCCTGACCCAGCAGTTCGGAAGCCGGAGTGATCAGCTGCGGCACGGCGGCGAAGCGGCGGCGGCCGTCGACCACCTCGGTGAGCTTCTCGAACGCCTGCAGGCTGTCACGCCCGCGCGCCTTGCTCAACGCCTCCGTCAGGTTCTTCCGGCCTCGGGTGTGGAGGGCGCCCTCCGCCACCGCCTGGAGGTGCGACTCGTCCACCCTCGCGTACCAGACGTCGAGGTTGTTCATCCGGGCGAAATCGCGCATCTGCTCGCGATAGCCGGCCACCGCCGACGTCACGATCGACGCGCGCTCGCGATCGGAGTAGCCGTTCTCCCGTCCGGCGATGACGAGGCTGGTCGCCAGCCGCTTGACGTCCCATTCCCACGGCCCGGGCAACGTTTCGTCGAAGTCATTGATGTCGAACAGCAGGTTCCGTTCGGGGGAGCCGAGCAGCCGGAAGTTCAACATGTGCGCGTCGCCGCACAGCTGGGCCCGAATACCCGAGTCGGGTGTACCGGCCAGGTCACCGGCCATGATCGCGGCAGCGCCCCGGTAGAAACGGAACGGCGACTCAGCCATCCGGCCGTAGCGGATGGGCACCAGCTCCTGCAATCGGGTGGCCGACTGCCGCTCGATGACGTCCATCGGGTCCGCCCGGTCCGGCGACGGTTCGAAGTCCCCGTGGGCGGATCTCGGGGCGACCGTCCGGGCCGCCCGGCCCTTCTCGGCCCGATCCTCGGGGGACAGCCGCGGGCCACCGCCCGCCGCGGTCGTCGTCGTGGCCTCGGTCGTGTCGCGCTTCGTCATCGTCGTTGACCTCCCGGCCACCAGGCCCCCTGTTCACCAGGATGGCACCCACCCCGCACCGCTGCCCCACGGGCGCTCGTAGGGCCTGTCCTTCGGATCAGGCCGGGTCAGCCCCTCAGTCACTCTCCTGCCGCAGCCTGCTCGGCAGCGGGCTCCCCAGCCGTCGGGCGAGGTACGGCTCCTGGGCAAGGGCGGCGCCCAGGGTGATGCCGATGGCCACCGCCACGCACAGCACGATCAGCCACGACAGGATGACGAACACCGAGCCGGTGGACCCGTACGTGGCGAGCGCCCGGTTGAGGGCGTTCGGCATGTAGAACCGTGCGCCCAGCGACAGCGTGGTCACCGCGGCGGCGGTGAGGAGCGCCCCGGGCAGCAGCGGCGGCCACCGGATCACCCCGCCCAGCAGGATGTGCTGGCTCCACCACCAGGCCGCCGTCTGGAGGAGGAGCGTGAGCGGGATCCCGAGCCACAGGCCGAGTCCGAATCCGTCACGGACCGGCCCCTGGAAGATCAGCAGGACCATCCAGGCGCCGATCCAGGCGAACCAGCGCCAGATCGCGATCCGTGTCCCGCCCCGCGGGATCTGCCAGGCACGCTTGCACAGCCGCTGCATGGCACGGCTCACCGCGGTCGCCGACAGCAGCACGATCACGGCGCCGACCGCTCCCACCGTGTTGCGGATGTCGTCCTCGCCGGAGCCGTCGAACACGTTGCTCAGCTGGTCGTTCGCCTGACCGGTCAGCCCGAACATCGTGCGCACGGAGGAGACCAGCTGGTCGCGCACCCCCTCCGGGGCGAACGAGGCGACGACGAAGAGCAGGGGCACCGCGGTCAGGAAGCACTGGGCGGCCAACCGGGTGGCGGAGTCGAAGATGTTCACGCCGATCATGCGCTCCGTGACATGGGTGATCACGGGGAACCGGGTCTCGGCCCGCTCCTGCGTGCGTTTGGCGGCCGCGGTCAGCTCCCGGGAACGGCTTCGCCACCGTGCTTTGCGCTCCGACCACATCAGCGGCCCGCAGCGGCGTGCGGCACGGACGGCCGATGCCGGGTCGTCGTCATGGCGGCCTCCTTCGTCTGCGTCCAGGTTGGTGGAAGCGGACGAGGGCGGCATCTCGATGGGCAAAAGGTGTCGGAGGCCGGCCCGGTGCGTAGTGTCGTATGTCGTCGCACGATTGGGGCGCCATGGTCCTCGACCTCATGCTCATCGCCTTGGCCATCGCCCTCTACCCGCTGCCCATGATGGCGTTCATCCTCGTGGTGTCCTCGCACAAGGGAGTGTGGAAAGGGCTCGCCTTCCTCCTCGCGTGGCTGGCCAACCTCGTCGTGGTGATCGCGATCGTGCTGGCCCTGACCGGCGGCCAACCTCCGTCGCCCCGTTCCCCGCCCGGCGTGGCCGCTCTCGCCCTCAAGCTGGCCATCGGGGTGGGACTGGTGGTGTACGGAGCACGCCGCTACCGCCGTATGAAGGGGAAGGCGGACCGGGACGCCACCGCGGAGCCCTCCCGTGTGGAGGTCGGCTCCGTATGGGCCGCGGCGGGCCTGGCCGTGCTGATCCAGCCGTGGGGCATGGTCGCGGCGGGCGCGACGACCGTGATCGAGGCCGACACCTCGCACGCGACCACGTTCATCGCCCTGTTCGGCTTCTGCCTGCTCGCCAGCTCCGGCCTGCTCGCCGCCGAGCTCTACATGGTGTTCGCCCCGGAGGCCGCCCATGACCGGCTGCTGCGGATGCGCGCGTGGATGGAGGGCCACAAGGACGAGGCCATCGTGTTCGTCTGTCTGCTGCTCGGGCTGTGGCTGACCGGGCAGAGCATCTACGAGCTGACCGCTTGACCGGCGGCCCGGCGGCCGGCGGGACCGGCCAGACGTGCGGGGGAGCGGGCAGCGTGCTGGAATGAAAAGACCTTTCCCCCCTCTCCGACAGGAGCTGCCATGAGCAGCGAGACCGAGCCGCGAGCCGATTTCGGCGACATCGACGAACTCGGCCCGGTCGACTACATCGTGGTCGAGTTCCCGGGCAACCGAATGACGGGCGAGGGGTTCCCGATCCTCGTCGACCTCGTCGACCGGGGCATCATCCGCATCTTCGACTTCGCCTTCATCCGCAAGGAGGAGGACGGCACGGTGACCGCGCTGGAGCTCCAGGACCTCGGCGGCGAGATCGATCTCACCGTGTTCGAGGGCGCGTCGTCCGGCCTGCTCGACGGCGGCGACATCCAGGAGGCCGCGGCCGCCCTGGAACCCGGGAGTTCGGCCGGGGTCATCGTCTACGAGAACACCTGGGCGGCGCCGTTCGCCCGTGCCCTGCGCCGCGGCGGAGCCCAGCTGGTGGCCGCCGGACGGATTCCCGTGCAGGCCCTGCTGGCGTCGCTGGACGCCTTGGAGGACCCGCCCGCCGGAGAGTGAAGCCCCCACAGCCTGGAGATGAGCACCATGCCCGGACTCCTTCGCGGGGTCGCCCGCACCGCCGTCATCGCGGGTACCGCCACCGCGGTGTCCAACCGAGTGTCCCGCCGCCAGGGCGGCCGATGGGCGCAGCAGGACGCACAGCAGCAGCAGGCCCAGGAACAGGCCCAGCAGCAGGCGGCGCCGCCGCCCCCGCCGCCCGCCGCGGCACCGCCGGCCGACGACATGACCACCAAGATCGAGCAGCTGAAGCAGCTCAGCACCCTCAAGGAACAGGGCGTGCTGACCGAGACCGAGTTCGCCGAGCAGAAGCGCCGACTGCTGGGCTAGACACTCCCGGGTCCCGTCCTGGTCCCGTCATGCCGCGGAGGAGGGGTACGGACAACGGTCCGTACCCCTCCTCCGTCGTTCATATGTCGATGTTGTGCGGGTCACGAGCCGGTGTTGACGTTCGCCGCGGCGACCGCCCCGGTCGGTATGCGTGCGGCCATGGTGGTGCTCTCTCTCGGGGCGGTGAGGGGGAACGCGGGGGGTGGTGGGGGTGGTGGGGTGCTGCGGGCGCCGGTCCGCGCCGGTGGGCGAACCGGGCAGGCGTGCCCGGTGTCTCAGGCGACGACGCGCAAGCGCGTCACGCCCAGGTCGAGTGCGCCGCGGACATGGCCGTTCGGCGCGGCCGCGGTCCGCTGGAGGAACCGGACGGCCTCGGCGGTGATCACTTCGCCCGGCAGCACGTTGGGGATGCCCGGCGGGTACGCGGCCAGGGTGTCGGCGGAGATCCGTCCGACGGCCTCCTCCGCGGCCACGACCAGGGCCGGGCTCAGGAACGCCTCGCGGGCGCTCAGCTTCGTGGCACCGGGGGCCGGCAGTCGCAGCATTCCGGCTCCGGCTCCGGCTGCTGCGCCGGTACCGGCCGGGGCGGTGGTGAGCGGGGAGGGCAGGGTGTGCAGCGCCTCGACGAACCGGTCGGTGTCAGGGGCCGACCCGGCGCCGATCACGGCGACGACCGCCGCGTCGGTCGCGACCTCGACCATGATCTGGTGGTCCCGGAAGAGCCGGCGCCTGGCTTCGTGACCGGTGATCCCGCCGGCCCGGGTGTCGATCGCGACGCGCAGCGGATCGGCTCCGACGATGTCGGGGAAGGCGTGGAACCCGTCGCTCACCACCGTGAAGCGGCCCAGCGCGCGGACGGCGCGCCGTACCCGGTCGGCGGCCGCGATCGAGCCGCCCGTCGCGCCGGCGCCGGTGACCAGACTCCTTCGGGCGAGGTCGAGCGAAGCGGTCAGCAGCGCGCTCGCGCTGGTCGACTGCACGAGCCGGAAGGCCCGGTCCACCAGCGGTTCGAGCAGGTCCGCGAAGGGGCCCTCCGCCAGGTGGAGCATCGCCGACTGGGTCAGGCTGCCCGCCAGCTTGTGCGTACTCGACGTCGCCAGGTCCGCGCCCGCGGAGAGGGCGTTCGCGGGAAGACCGGGGTGGAAGCCGAAGTGCGATCCCCAGGCCTCGTCGACGATCAGCGGTACCCCAGCGGCGTGGGCGGTGTCCGCGATGGCACGTACGTCGGCGACCGCGCCGAAGTAGCTCGGGGACACGATGTACACGGCGGCCGCGTCCGGTGTCCGTTCGAGCGCCTCCGCCACGTCCGCGGCGGTCACACCGTGGGCGATGCCCTGCTCCGGGTCGACGGACGGCTGGACGAAGACGGCGTCCAGGCCCGAAAGCACCAGTCCGTCGATCACGCTGGAGTGCACGCTGCGCTGCACGACGAGCGTGCGTCCGAGGGCGGGGGCGACCATCGAGGCGATCTGATTGCCCTGCGAGGCCCCGTTGGTCAGGAACCATGTCCGTCGCGCGCCCCAGGCCTCCGCCGCCAGCGCCAGCGCCCTGTCCAGCGGGGTGTCCGGGCCGAGGTCGATGCCGTCGAGCAGCGGCGGGAAGTCCAGGGCCGTGATCCGCGAGCCGAAGAGACCGGCGAGATCCGATCCGGGGGCCGCGGCATGGCCGGGGACGTTCAGCCTCAGCCAGTCCCGTCCCGCGTGGCGCAGCACCGCCTCGGCATACGGGGCACACAGCTGACCGCCGTCAGGAAGGGCGGGAGCGGGGGAGAGGGAGGGGGAGGGGGTGCGGTGATCGGTGGTTCTTGTGTTCACCCCCGGAGCGTGGCAGCCGTCCAGCCATCGAGGAATGGTGGACTTTTCGTTACCCCTCCATACGATGTCTATATGCTCGACGTCAGGCAGCTCCAGGTGTTCCGTGCCATCGCGCAGGAGGGCTCGCTCGCCGCGGCCGGCCGTGCCCTGCACTACAGCCAGCCCACGATCACCCACCATCTGGCCGCCCTGGAAGCCCACTTCAACGCCCAGCTCGTCCAGCGCGGACCGCGCGGCGCCACCCTGACCGAGCTCGGTGAGGCCCTGCTGCCGCACGCCGAGGCCGTACTCGACCGCCTGCGCCACGCCGAGCTGGAGGTACGCGACCTCGCCGAGCGCGGCATGCGGACCCTCCACATCGGTACGTTCCCCACCGCGGGCGCCCTCCTGCTGGCGCCCGCGGTCAAGCGCCTCCACCAACAAGGCGTCCACATCTCGCTCACCGAGGGCGAGCTTCCCCTGCTGCTGCGCGGGTTGCGGGCCAAGGAGCTCGACGCCGCCCTCGTCTTCTCACAGCCGGGCGACAGTCTCGACCTCGACGAGCACTTCGAAGTGCACCCGCTGCTGTCCGATCCGCTGCTCCTGGTCATGCCGGAGGACCACCCCTGCGCCTCGCGGGACCAGGTCTCCCTCGGTGAACTGCGGGACACCGCGTGGGTGGGCGCCGCGGACCCGCACGACCCCTGCGACCGGGTGCTGGCATGGGCGTGCGGCCAGGAGGGGTACGAGCCCCTGCACGTGATGCGCACCGACGACTACGCGGTGGTCCAGGGCCTGGTGGCCGCGGGGACGGGCGTGGCCCTCGTCCCGCGGCTCGCCCTGGGCCCGTACCGCCCCGACCTGGCCGTGCGGCCCCTGGCCACGCCCGCGCTCGCCCGGGAGATCAGCGTCGCCGTACTGCGGTCCACCTCGGCCGGAGCCGCCCAGGAACTGATCGAGGCGCTGCGGGAGCAGGCCGCGCTGATCACGGACCGCTGGGCGGCGGCCTGACCCCGCGACGCGACTCACGGGCCCGGCGCACTCACCCCGCTTCGATGCCGGCGTCGATGCCGAGGCCGACGTCGCGCCGTAGGAGGTCGTCGTACGTCTCCCGGCGGACCACCTCGCGGGCCTCGCCGTCGCGGCAGAACACGATCGGCGGCCGCCGGGCGCCGTTGTAGTTGTTGGCCAGCGAGGAGCAGTAGGCGCCGGTCACCGGCACCGCGACGACATCGTCGACGCGCGGTTCCCGCAGGCGGACGTCACGGATCAGGGTGTCCCCCGACTCGCAGTGACGGCCGACGAGATCGCACGGTTCGCCGCCTCCGACGCGCGAGGCCACGGCGGCCTCGAAGCGTTGGCCGTACAGCATCGGCTCCAGGTTGTCGGCCATGCCGCCGTCCACGGCCACCAGGGTGCGCGGCCCGGGCTTGACCGTGACCACCCGGTACAAGGTCATGGCGGCCTCGGCCACCAGCGACCGGCCGGGCTCGATGATCAGACGGGAGGTCGCCGGAAGGCACCTGCGCGCGGCATCGGTCAAGGTGCGTACGTACTCCTCGACGGTCGGCGGCCGGTCGTCGTAGGTGTAGCGGACGCCGAGTCCGCCGCCGAGGTCGTACACGGCGTGCTCGCCCAGCTCGCCGATGCCGGCCAAGGCCTCGACGGCCTTGCGGAACGGCTCGGTGTCGAGCAACTGCGAGCCCACGTGCACGTGCAATCCCTCCCACAGCAATCGGTCGCTCGCCCGGAGCCGCTCCGCGGCCCGCACGGCGTCCGGGACGGACAGCCCGAACTTCGAGCCCCGATGCCCGGTGAGCATCGCCTCGTGGGTGTCGGCCGACACCTCCGGGATGACCCGGAGCAGCACCCGCTGCGGCCGGTCGCCCACCACGCGCTCCAGGCGGTCGATGTCGTCGAAGTTGTCGACCACGATCGTGCCGGCGCCCGCCTCCACGGCCATCGCCAGCTCCTCCCGCGTCTTGGCGTTCCCGTGGACGACGAGCCGAGCCGGGTCGACACCCGCGGCGAGGGCGGTGACGAGCTCACCGCCTCCGGCCACGTCCACCCCGAGCCCCTCCTCGACCAGGGTCCGGACCACCGCCGTGCAGGGGAACGACTTCGACGCGAACACCACTTGGCTGTTCGGCCAATGCTCCGCCATGGCGCTGACGTACCGCCGGGCACGTCGGCGCAGCGCGTCCTCGTCGACCACGACCGCCGGGGTTCCGAAGCGATCGGCGAGGTCGGTCGCACGGCACCCGCCGACGACGAGTTCACCCTGTTCATCCAGGTGAGAGCCCTCGGGGAAGAGTCCGACGAGCGCGGAGGCGGGCGGGGCGGGCTGTGTGGCGACGGTCATGCGCGGAGGTCTCCCTCGTCGGGTCGGCTGCGGACGCGTGGCTATCCTGGCAGCCCGCATCCCACGCCGCCGTGGTCGATCTCCTCACGAAACGAGGCATCCGTTGTCCGATCCGACGATGCCCGCGACCCTGCCGGAGAACCGCGACCCGGTCACCTTGGAGGTCCTGGCGCGGGACACCGACGTGTCCCCGGTACGGGTACTGGTCGCGCCGAAGGGCCTGGACGTGCGGGTGGGCGGCACGGTGATCCACGACCCCGCGGAGCCGCTGCCGCCCGTGCCCGGCGCCGTTCTCCTGCTCGTCGGAGTCGGTATCGGTGACCCACGGGCCCACGAGGTGCTGCGCCGGGCCGCGGCAGGGGAGTTCGCCGCCGTCGTGGTCAAACGGCGGGGTCACGACCCGGAGTCGTTCGCCGAGGCGGCACGCGCGTGCGGAATCGCCGTGTTCACCGCCGACGACGCGATGCCGTGGCGTGACGTCGACGCCGGGGTGAGCTGTGCGCTGGCCGCCCACGGCGGCGGGGGGACGACCGGGGCCGCACCGGCCGGGGGTGAGGAACTCTTCGCACTCGCCGACGCGTTGGCCGCCGCCTTGGGCGGCTCGGTGGCGATCGAGGACCTGGACCAGAACGTGGTCGCCCACTCCACGGTGGCCGGGGTGCGCATCGACTCCGTACGCACGTGGGGCATCCTGCACCGCCGGGTCCCCGACGTACCGGAACAGCGCCGACAGTACCGCCAGGTGCTCGCCGCGGACGGTGCCGTGCGGTTCCCCGCCATGGGGGAGGAACTGCCGCGCGCGGCGGTCGCCATCCGCGCCGGGGCGCTCCCGCTCGGCACCCTGTGGGCGATCGAGCCGGAGGAGGGGATCGACGCCGACGGCGAGCGTCGACTGCTGGACGCGGCACGGTTCGCGGCACCGCACCTCCTGCGCGCCCTGAACCTGCCGGAGGCCGAGCGGCGCATGCGACGGGACACGCTGCGCGCGGTGCTCCACCGTTCCGGGCCGCCCGCCGACGAGGCCGCGGACCTGCTGGGACTGCGACCCGGTACGGAGTTCTGCCTCACCGCCTTCGCGCCCGCCCTGCCGGCGGGCGCGGATCCGGCGCTGCTCACGCAGGCCGAGTGGGTGCTGATGCGGCACTGCGCCGCGCACCGGGCGACCGCGACCGTGGCCGCCGCCGCCCACGCCGTGTACGTCCTGCTGCCCGCGACGGGGCAGGCGGCGGGCCGCCGGTTCGCGGACGGCGCGCTCGCGGCCGTCCGCCGCTCGGTGGGTGACGGCGCGCGGGCGGCGGTGTCCGGGCCGTACACCGATCTCGGCCGGTCCGCCGCCCTGCGCCGCGAGGTGGACGGCATCCTGCGGGCCACCACGCACCAGGGTCCGGGCCGGCCGGTCGCCACGACCTCCGACGTACGGCACCGGATCCTGCTGGACCGCCTGGGCGACGAGCTGGAGCGGGATGCCTGGCTGCGACTGCCGGAGGTCGACGCGCTGCTGGCCCACGACCGCGACCAGGGCACCGACTACGCGAACACGGCGATCGCCTGGCTCGACGCGACGGGTGACATCGCCTCCGCCGCGGCCCGGCTGAAGCTGCACCCCAACACACTGCGCCACCGACTGCGGCGGATCCGCGAGCTGTTCCACCTCGAACTCGACGACCCGGACGTACGGCTCGCCGCCTGGCTGGAACTCAGGCGCGCGGCACCGGCGGACGGCTCTGTCCGGCGGGCGGCGGAACCCGGTCGCGGCTGACGGCGGGCACCCCCGGCTCCTCCTGCGGGCGGGCGGTCATTCCGCGGCGGCGGCCGTCCCTCGGTCCGCACGGGCGTCGAGGAGCGCGGCGGTGAAGCCCGCCAACTGCGCCCGGAGTTCCTCGCGGGGGACGTCCTTGTCGCCCGCAAGGTACGCGACCAGATCGGCCCGGGTGGCCGCGAGCAGTGCGTGGGCGGTGAAGTCGGTGTCGGCCGGACCGGGGACGCGCCGCAGCAGGTCCCGGAGCAGCGTGTGCCAGTACTCGTAGTGCTCGGTCCGGTAGGGGCTGTCGGCGCCGCTTCCCTCCAACGCCAGGGCGAGGTGGCGGTTGTCGAGCTTGAAGCACAGGAGGGCGTCGAGCAGGGCCGGTACGCGCAGGGGTGCCGGTGTGGTCGGGCCCAGCGGCTGGGGGCCCCGCTCGACCGCTTCCGTGATCGGTTCGAGCCGTGCCTGGTACAGCGCGCGGATCAGTCCGTTGCGGTCACCGTAGGCGCGGAAGAGCGTCGCCTTGCCGACGCCGGCCGCTGCCGCGATGTCGGCCATGGTCACTTCTTCGGGACTCGCGCACCGGGCGAAGAGGGTGTCGGCGGCGGCGAAGACGGCCGCCCGGTTGCGGACCGCGTCCTTGCGCGGCTTGCGTTCGACGGGCATCGGGTTCCCTCCGGTTTGCGAAACGGACCAGCGGTCCGTATCTTTCGAGGAGAGAAGCGGACCGTCGGTCCGTATCGTAGTGGACGGAGAACCGTCGTGCCCACGACCACCTCACCCTCACCTTCACCCTCGGATCTGTACCGCCACAGCCTCCGCCTGCTCCTGGACAAGGACATCGCCTCCTGGGTCGGCCTGTGGGCCGAACACGGCGTCATGGAGTTCCCCTTCGCGCCCGCGGGTCGGCCGCGGCGTCTGGAGGGGCGGGAGGCCGTCGCCGCCTACATGCGCGACTATCCCGACCACATCGACCTGCACGACTTCCCCGACCTGCTGATCCACGAGACCACCGACCCGAGCACCATCGTGGTCGAGATGCGCGGAGTGGGCCGGCTCGTCGCGACCGGGAACCCCTTCGACATGACCTACATCGCCGTCGTGACCGTCCAGGACGGGCGGTTCACCTCGTACCGCGACTACTGGAACCCCCTTGCCGTCCAGGAACCCGGGGCGGCCTTCACCACGCATCCCACCAGGAGCAGCGCCCGATGACCGCCACCGCCCGTACCGCCCGCACCACCTCCACCACCCTGGTCATCGGCGCCACCGGCACCACCGGCAGCCGCACCACGGCCCACCTCGTCGCCGCCGGCCGGCGCGTCAAGGCCGGCAGCCGCCGGGCCGCACCGGTCCCGGGCGCCGAGCCGGTCCGCTTCGACTGGTACGACCCCACCTGCTTCGCCGACGCCGTGGCCGGGGCCGACAGCGTCTACCTCGTGCCACCCGTCGGCGATCCCGACCCGGCGGCGGTCATGCTGCCCTTCCTCGACCGGGCCCGCGCCGCCGGAGTGCGCCGCGCCGTACTGCTGAGCTCCTCGGCGATCCCCGAGGGCGGCCCGGCTGTCGGACAGGTCCACCAAGCTCTGCCCGGCCTGTTCGACGCATGGGCGGTACTGCGTCCCTCCTGGTTCATGCAGAACTTCACCGGCGCCCACGCCCACGCCGACAGCATCCGCGCCGACGGCGTCATCCGGACCGCGGCCGGGACCGGCCGCGTGGGATTCGTCGACGCGGAGGACATCGCCGCCGTCGCGGCCCGCGCCCTCACCGACGACCGTGCGCCCGACGCCGACCTCGTCCTCACCGGACCGCAGGCACTGAGCCACGACGACATCGCCGCACTCCTCACCGAGGTCACCGGGCGTCAGGTGGTCCACCACCACCTGACCTACGAGGCCATGCGCGACCGCCTGGCCGCGGCCGTCCCGCCAGCGTTCGCCGCGATGCTGGCCGGGATGGACCGGTCCATCGCCGAAGGAGCCGAGGACCGCACCACGAACACCGTCCACCGCCTCACCGGCCGCCCGCCCCACGACTTCCGGACGGTCGCCGTACGGGAACTCGCCGCCCGGCACGCCCCCACGGTCTAGACGGTGTGGTCGAGGATCGCGGCGGCGACGGTCTCCCAGTCGGCGCGATCGACACCGTGCCCGGCGTCCGCCAGGGCCAACAGCCTTGCTCCCGGGATCCGTTCCGCGAGCGCCTCACCGTGCCGGAGCGGGAACATCGGATCGGCGCTCCCGTGGATCACCAGCGTGGGTACGGCGATCGAGGACAGGGGGGCCTGCGGGACCGTGCCGCCCGTCAGCACATCGTGGTGGGAGGCCGCGCCGACATCGTGCGCGCGCTCGACATCGCGGCGGACGAGGACGCGGGCGGCAGCCTCGTCGAACGGGCGCCGCCCTCCCGCGAGCACGCCCGCGTAGGCCACCTCGTGCTCGATCACCGAATCGACATCCGACCGGTCGACCCGGGCGGCCGAGACGAACCGCACGAACTCCTCGGTCGGCGGAGGGAGGTCCGCAGGCAGGTCCGGGGGCAGCCCGTCGCCAGCGGGCACGTCGGGGACGGCGGGCACGGCGGGGGAGGTGCTGATCAGGACGAGTGACCGGACGCGGTCGGCGTGATCGAGCGCGAGCAGCTGCGCGAACGCCCCTCCGGCCGAGACGCCCACGACGTGCGCGGCCGGGATCTCATGGGCGGTGAGCACGCGGGCGGCGTCGGCGACCAGGTCCGCGCCGGTGTACTCGGGGCGGCCCGGCCCGTAGGTGACCGACCGGCCCGTGTCGCGGTGGTCGTAGCGGATCACGAACCGCCCGCCCGCGGCGAGCATCCGGCAGAAGCCTTCCTCCCACCAGAGCATCGAAGCGCCCAGGCCCATGATGAGCAGGACGGGCGGATCCGCCGGATCGCCGAAGGACTCGGTGCACAGCTCGATGCCGTCCACCTCGATCACGCGCTCGGCCATCACCGCACCTCCTCGCCCGTCCCATCATGCCCGCGTACGGGAGGCACCGGTCAGGCGGAAGGCCCCGCCGCCGCGGACAGCAGTACGTCCACGAGCCGGTCCGCGGCGTCCGGCCGCCCGTAGGCACGGGCCCGCGCGGCCATCGCGGTCCGCCCGGCGGGGTCGGTCAGCAGCGGACCGACCGCCTCCGCGAGGGACCGGCCGGTGACCTCACCGAGCAGGGCCACCGCGGCGCCCGCATCCGCCAGGTGCCGCGCGTTGTGCGCCTGCTCGTTCCCGGCCGAGGTGGCCAGCGGCACGAACACCGCGGGCTTGCCCAGCGCGGTCAGCTCGGCCAGCGTCCCCGCTCCGGACCGGGACACCACCACGTCGGCGAGCGCCAGTACGTCCGGCAGCTCCGGCCCGACGAAGCCCGTCAGGTGGTACCGGCCCGCGAGGAACGGATCGAGAGCCGCGGCGGCGGACCGCAGCTCGTCGACGTTGGCGGGGCCGCACTGGTGGATCACGTTCGCGTGGCCCAGCAGCCACGGAAGCACCTCCCGCACCACGTTGTTGATCTGCTGGGCGCCCTGCGCCCCGCCGGTGACGTAGACCGTGGGAAGACGCCGGTCGAACCCCGTCAGATTCAGCGTGTGCACCGCCTTGTCGGGGTGCCCGGTCAGGATCTCGGGCCGCACCGGGTTCCCGGTGACCACGGCCCGGTCGCGCACCTCGGCCGGCAGCAGCGGGAGCGACGACTCGGAGGACACGGCGATCCGGGTCGCCGAGCCGGCAAGCTTCCGGTTCGCCAGCCCCAGGCGGACCGTCTGCTCGTGCAGGACCAGCGGGCGCTTGCACAACCGGGCGGCCAGGCCGGCCGGAACGGCCACGTACCCGCCCGTCGCCAGGACCACGTCCGGCTGGAACTCGGACACGATCGTTCGGGCCTGGGCCACTCCGAGCGGCACCCGCGCCATGTCCTTGACGTTCGCCGCCGAGAGCATCTTCAGGGGGTTCGCCGATCGGCGGATCTTCCCCGTGGCGACCGTCCGGAACGCGATGCCCTCGGCCGGGGCGACCCGCGCCTCCAGACCGTCCGCGGTTCCGATCCACAGCACGTCGAGCGTGGCGCCTTCGGCCGCGAGGCGGCCACGCAACGTGCGGACCGCTGTCAGAGCAGGGTAGGTGTGACCGCCGGTCCCCCCGCCCGTGACGAGCAGGCGGAAGGGACGGGGGTGCGAGGAAGCGTCCATCCGGTCACCCTACTGTCCGGTCCGTCAGCGACCTCCGATCGGGTGGGTGCACCGACGCAAGAGCCCCCGACCGGCTCGTCGGCGCGGCCCCCAAGGCGGTCGGAATTCGCCCGGACAGCCCAACGGGCGCGGCCCTGGGCGGACGCCTACGCTGAAACGGCAACCCGCCGACACGCCCCTGGTCCCGCGGTCAGGGCCGGCGCGGCCGGCTCAGTTCAGCACCGAAAGGCGGTTCCGACATGGCCACCAGGTCCGACGCTCCCGTTCTCGACACGCTCGCCGCGATGACCATCGACTCCATCGAGCACTGCGGCATGGACGAGAAGACACTCATCACCACGCGCATCGCCGCCCTCGTCGCCATGGACGCCCCGGCCATCTCCTACCTCGCCCACATCAGCCCCGCGGTCAAGGCCGACTTCACCGTCGAGCAGCTGCAGGACGTGCTCGTCGCGATCGCCCCCGTGGTGGGCACCGCGCGTGTCATGTCGGCCGCCGGCCACATCGCCCAGGCGTTCGGCGTGGCCATAGCGATGCTCGAAAGCGAAGCCGAAGCCATGGCCAACGCTGAATCCGAGAGCCGCCACAAGGCGTCCTGAACCCCTCCCCGGCCGGACCTGCGCGCCTCCCGGCCGGGCTCCCGAAGACCGGGCGGCGCGGAGCCCGACCGAGGCCGTACTGTTCGTTTGCAGGCCCCGTCGGCCGCCGGCGGGGCCGAAGGCCCGACCCGATCACAAGGCACAGTTCATGGAGGCCAGGTCAACCGTGTGGACCGAAGCCGTTGCGGCCCTGCCCGGCACGACCCTCTTCCAACCTCCGGTAGCGGAGCCGGCCCTGCTCCGCTGCGCGACGGTACTCGGCCACGCGCTACCCACGGACCTCACCGCCCTGCTGCGCGAGAGCGACGGCATCGAGGACGAGTACGGTGACGGGCTCATCTGGTCCGCCGAACAGATCACGGCCGAGAACCGGAACCTCCGTGGGGACGCCGAGTTCAGCACCTTGTACATGCCGTTCGACCCGCTGCTCTTCTTCGCGGACGCGGGGAACGGAGACCTGTTCGCGCTCCTGGCCAGGATCGACCGGCCCGATGTCTTCGTCTGGAACCACGAGGACGACAGCCGCACCTGGGTGGCACCGAGGCTGGCCACCTACCTCGAATGGCGGCTGACAGGGAAGATCGAGCTGTAGCACCGCATTGCCCCGCACCGCCCCTGCCGATCGGCCGCGCGGGCGCGTTCCCGAGGCCCGGGTGACGGACGGGGCGACCATGCGTTGTTCCGGGCATGACCGAAGACCTGCTGGACGTCCTCCTCGACGGAGTCACCGAACCACGCCTGAAACTGCTGAGCGGGGACGAGGCGAGAGCTTTGATGGTCCTCCTCGGCGTCCTCGACGACGACGCGCAGCCAGAAGAGGTCCGTCGGGCCGCCCGGGAGATGCGCTTCCGTATCGCGTCCCGCCTGGCACTGCCGCTGTAGGGAAGGGCGTAGGAAGGGGGGCGGGCCCATGAAGGGAGGGGCTGACGTGTCAGCGGCTTGTCAGCGACCTGTCAGGGGGGCCGGGGATCGTCGTGGTCATCGAGAACGACGACATCCGATCAGGAGAACCCCATGAACGCCGCAACCACCCCGCACCCGCAGGGCGAGATGTCCCGCACCGAACCGGCCGAGTTCGTGGAGCAGGCCGCCAGGGCGTTCGGCATACCCGGCGTCACCGTCGGCGTGTGGGCGGACGGCCGCGAGACCTTCGTGAGTCACGGCGTGACCAGCCTCGACAACCCGCTGCCCGTCGACGAGCACACGCTGTTCCAGGTGGGCTCCGCAACGAAGACGTTCACCACGGTGGCGCTGATGCGGCTGGTCGCCGACGGTCGTGTCGATCTGGACGTGCCGGTGCGCCGATAGGTGCCCGAGCTCGTCCTCGCGGATGAGAAGGCCGCGGACACGATCACCGTCATGAACCTGCTCAACCACACCTCGGGCCTGGGCTGGAACATCGTCGTCGACACCGGCGACGGGGACGATGCCCTGGCCGCTTTCGTGGGGAAGCTGGCCGACCTGGAGGTCATCGGCCGGCCGGGTGCCCGGGCCTCCTACAGCCAGGCCGCGTACAACCTGCTCGGGCGCGTCCTGGAGAACGTGACGGGTCTGACGTACGAGAAGGCCGTCTCCTCGCTCCTGTTCGAGCCGCTGGGACTGGCGAACAGCTTCTTCGGCACCGCCGACGTCATGACCCGCCGATTCGCCGTGGGCCACAACGCCGACGAGGACGGCAACCTCGCCGTCGCGAAGGAATGGCGGCTCACCCGGGCCAACAACCCCGGCGGGGGTCTCGCGTCCACGGCGTCCGACGTCCTGGCCTGGGCGCGGTTCCAGCTCGGCGACGGGCTCAGCGAGAACGGGGAGCGACTGCTGCCGGCCGAACTGCTGCACCGGATGCGGGAGCAGACGGTCGAGCTGCGCGGCAGCAATCTCGGCGACGGCTTCGGCATCTGCTGGTTCCTCCGGGACGTGGACGGCCTGCGGACGATCGAGCACGGCGGGTCGGCCAACGGCCAGTTCATCGAGCTGCTGATCGCGCCCGAACGCAACTTCGCCGTCGTCGCCATGTCCAACGCCGGCCCGAACGGCATCCCCTTCAACCGGGCCGCCGTCCGCTGGGCCTTGGAGCACTACCTCGGTGTCGTCGACAAGGACCCGGAGCCGCTGCCGTACGACGCGGTGCGGGCCGGGGAGGTCGTCGGGGCCTTCGACAACGACGTCATGACGCTCACCGTCGCCGACGACGAAGCGGCGCTGACCATCGCGGTCACCATCAAGCCGGAGGTCCGCGCATCGGCCGACTTCGAGATGCCGGCGGACTACGAGCCGGCCGCGCTGGGCCTGCTGCCCGGCGACGGCGACGAGTTCATCGTCACCGCCGGCGGGCTGCGGGGACAGCGCGGCTTCTTCACCCGCGACGCGAGCGGCACCGTCGTCGGCATCGACCTCGGCGGCCGGATCTTCAACCGGGTCCCCAGCTCCTCCGCGTGACCGCGTGACCGCGTGACCGCGTGATCGGAAAGAGGCGATCAGCTGCAGTCCCACATGAACCGGCCTTCGAGATGATCGGAGCTGAGGAAAAGGAAGCCGCTTCCGTAGCCGAAGTTGAGGAAGAACGGGTCGTCCTCCGCCTCACCCCGATCCTGGAACTGGCAGAGGAACAGCCAGCCGGGGTCGATGCCGAAGGCCTGGTGGTTGGGGTAGAGGGCCTCGCCTCCCAGAAGTCCTCGGGCCACTGGCCATCAGGGACTTCGACGTCCGGCCCCTCACCCCGCAGGTACCGGGCGAAGGCGGCGGCCTGGTTCGCGGCCTCGTCGAGTTCCGGCGGTATCGGAGTCAGGTCCGTCAGCCACTCGACGGGAACCTCCTCCTCGTCAGGACCCCACCGCCACAGGGTTCGCCCCCGAGTGCCGGGGGCACCGACCGACGCGAAGGACGGTATCCGCCCACCCGGCTGAACCAGAACGACGGCCTCGCCGTCCTCCGGTGCGGTGCCGGCCATGTCCATGCCCTCCTCGTGCAGGAACAGGTACGCGAGGCGCACCTCGTCCCCCGGAACCCGGAACTGGCCGATGAACACCAGCGGCTCGCCCGAACGCGGATGCACCGGCCAGGCCGGTCCGTCCAGCCAGACCGGCTGCCCGCCGAACTTCGACACCGGTTCCGTGACCGGCTCGCGCGCAGCCCGGAAGGACATACGCACTCGCGGCAGGAAGGCCGCGTCGTAGGGGCCCGTGGCCCGGCCCGTCGGCTCGGAGATCATGCTTCCGACGCTACGGCACCCCACCGACAGCGCCCGGCCCGGGCGGTCTGCCCTGTTCGGGCAGGGCACGGATCGTGCGGCGGATGCGAGATCGGTGGCGATCCGGCACCCCGAGTGGCAGCTCAGGCCGCTCGGTCGCGGCCCACATCCTGGTCGGCCACGATCCGTATCCCATCCATCCACCCGCCCTAGGACGCTCCGGCAGGCGGTTCCGGGTGGGCCGTCACCAGCTCCGGTTCAAGGCCCTGGGCGGGCGTGGTGCGGGGGCGGCCGATGTCGCCGCGCCACGCCTCGAAGGCCAAGGTGGTGGCGGTGACCACGGCGAGGCCGAGCAGCCAGCCGCCGACCACGTCGCTCACCCAGTGCACACCGAGCGCGACCCGCGTGCCGCCGACGCCGAGCACCGCGACCACGGCGAGCGCCCAGGCCGGTAGGCGCCACGCACGCGGCACCAGGGGGAGCAGGACCAGCAGCAGTACGGCGCAGGAGGTGGTGGCCGTCATGGCGTGCCCGGAGGGGAAGGAGAAACCGGGCGCGTGGGACACCGGATCGGGCAGGTGCGGCCGGGCGCGCTCGACCGTGTGCTTCGCCAGCAGGCCCACCAGGCCTCCCGCGACGGCGGTCACGGCCGCCCAGGCGGCCAGCCGTAGCGCCCGGCGCCACAGCAGCCACACCACCACCGCGGCCACCAACAGCCGCATGGTCAGCGGCCCCCAGGCGACGTGCGTGAGGAATTCGAGCACCCGGACCCAGGCGGGGTGGTCCAGTGCGGTGCGGTGCAGCCACTCGGCGGCGCCTTGGTCGAGCCGGCGCAGCGGCGGCCACCGCGACTCCACGAGGACCAGCGCGAGGGAGAAGGGCACGGCCGCCAGCGCGGTCGCGGCCACGGTCGCCACCAGCCGCATGCCGAACCGGGCGTCGGGCCCGGTCCGCCCGGACACCAGTCGTGCGAGCAGCCGCCGAGGCCGGGAGCGGGGTCGGGTTCGGGGTCGGTCGGATCGCTCCGTCATGGTCGGTGGGGTTCCTTTCTCCGTGCGGTGGGGCAGGGGCCGGCCGGCCCGTGGGGTCGTGCCTCAGATCCCCGGGTCCGCCGTGACCGGCTCGACCACGCCCGCCCGTACGGCTTCCAGCTGGGCGGCGAAGGACAGGCCCAGGAAAAGGGCGAGTGAGGTGAGGTAGGACCACAGGATCAGTGCCATGAACGCGCTGAGCGGCCCGTACACGGTGGTGAAGGAGCTGTCGGCCCCGACGTACAGGCTCAGCGCCCACGTCGCGCCGAGCCACAGCACCAGGTGCACGGCGGCCCCGAACGCGAGCCAGGTGTAGCCCGGCTGGGTGCGGCGCGGGGAGCGGCGGAAGATGGCACTGGTGGCCACCACGGCCAGCAGGATGCCCACCGGCCAGCGCAGTACGTCCCACGCCCGGTGCGTGGTCGGTCCCAGGTGGTACACCTCCGTCATCGCCAGGCTCAGGTCGGAGCCGAGCACGGTGACCGAGAAGGCGAGCCCGAGGGGCAGCCCCGCCGACAGCGCCATCACCAGCCCACGGGTGTACTTGCGCAGGAAGGGACGGTCGCGCTCCACGCCGTAGATCCGGTTCGCGCCCCGCTCGACCTGGCACATGCCGGTGGTGACGTTGGCGATCGAGAACAACAGCCCCAGCCAGAGGGCCACCTCGCCGCCGTCCCCGGCCTGGCGGTGGCTCTCCCGCAGGGCGTCGTCCACGACGTCCTGGCTGGGACCGCTGACGAGCCGACGGATCGTCAGCTCCGCGATCCGGCCGATGTCCTCGGTGTGCAGTACGCCGGACAGGCCGATGAGCGCGATGGCGAGCGGCAGTATCGCGAGGACCGTCTGGAGGGCGAGGGCCCGGGAGTGGCTGAACCCGTCGGCGTACCGGAACCGTACGAAGGAGTCCCGTACGAGGTTCCACCCGCCGTGGCGGCGCAGCGCGGCCCACGCCTCCTCGGCGGAGAGCTCCTCGCCCTGGATCCGCAACTCGGCCTCGGCGGCCTTCACTTCGCTGCGCTGCGGTACGCGTGTGGCGGTGCCCATGTCAGCGCACCCCGTCCGGTCGGCCGGTCCGCGCGGGTGGGCGGGCCGTGACGCGCGCCCCGCCGGGCTCCTCGGCCCCGTCGGCCGCCCGGACCGGCCCGGCTGCGGCGACCTGCTCGGCCGGCCCGCGTACGGGCAGGCAGACGCGCAACGCGCCCGGCTCGACCTCGGCGGTCAGGCGGGTCCCGGCGGCGAAGGCGTCGCCGTCGAGCTCGCGCGGCTGAGGTCGGGCGAAGCGCAGGTCGATCCGCTCGGCGCTGAAGTACTCCAACGCCCCGCGCGCCGCCCGCCGCTCCTGGCCGCCGGTCAGGCGCGGCCCGGACGCCCGCGTCGCAGGCCGGGTCAGGAGGTGCCGGGCCGCCGCGAGCCAGCCCGCGACACCCCGCGGATCGAGGAGCACCACCTCCAGCCGACCGCTGTCGGGGCGGGCGTCCGGCAGGAGGGGCAGCCCGCCCTGCAGGGAGCCGACGTTGCCGACGACGACCATGCGGGCCCGCCGCTCCAACGGGGCGCCCCCGTCGAGCCGGACCGACAGCCGCATCCGGGGATCTCCGAGGTGGCGCAGGGCGGAGAGTACGTACGCGGCCCAGCCCAGGCGCCGCTTGAGCCGGGCGGAGGCGTCCCGGACCATGGCGGCGTCGAACCCGGCCCCGGCCATGACCGTGAACCGGGTCGGCGCGAGTCCGTCACCGTGGATCCGGCCCAGGTCGATCCCGACGGTCGTCCCGGCCAGGGCCTCCCGCAGGGCCGTGTCGGGATCGGCGGGCAGCCGCAGGTTGCGGGCCAGGAGGTTCCCGGTCCCGCAGGGGACGATCGCCAGCGGGATCCCGCCGCCGGACAGCACGTCGGCGCAGGCCCGTACCGTGCCGTCGCCTCCGCAGACCACCACCAGGGCGGTGTCCGCCTCGGCCACGCGGGCGGCGAGTGCGCCCGCCGGCTCCTCGGCGGTGGTCGAGGTCCACACCTGGTCCGTGCAGCCGTGGCCGCGTAGGAGGGCCCGCACCCGGGCGGCCGTGCCGTCATCGCAGCCGTGCGGGTGGCGGACCACCACGGTCCGGCCCGGGCCGGCGGGAGCGGCGGGAGCGGCGGTGGGTATCCGGGTGGCGGTGTGGGCGGCCCCGGTGTCGTCCGGGCGGGTCCGGGGCGCGGGGAGGCCCGTCGAGGCCCTCGTACCGGGCGTGGACCAGAACAGCGCGTACGCCATCACCAGCAGGGTGCACCCGCCGTTCAGCAGCCCCACCACGACGTCCGAGGGGTGGTGCATACCCCGGTACACCCGGGAGACCGCCACCGCCGTGGGGACCAGCAGGAGCAGGCCCACCACCAGGGCCCGCCGGGCACCGCTCAACCGCCAGGCCGCGAGCACGGCCAGTCCGCCGAAGAGCGCCGTGGCGGCCCCGACGTGCCCGGAGGGGAAGCTGGAGGTCGGCGGCGCCGCGTCCAGGTGCGGCACATCGGGCCGGGCACGCCCCACCACCACGGTGACGAGCAGGAAAACCGCGGACTGGGCGGCCACGGACCCGGCGAGGAACGCGGCGTTCCGCCACCGGCGGACGCGGGGCACCCCGGGCACGAGCAGCAGGGCCAGCACGGCGACCAGCGTCAGCGTGACGATGCTCTCGGTGGCGGCCAGCCGCGACATCCCCGCCGAGACCGCCGTGACGAGAGTCTCGCGCCGGTCCGCCAAGGCCCGGTTCACACCGTCCTCCACCGAGAGCGGCCACCGGCCGGCCAGCGGCCCGGTCACCAACAATCCCAGACCGGCGACCGAGGCTGCCTGCAAGGGCAGCAGCAGGAGGAGGAGGCCGGATCTCACGCCTGCGGAGTGTGCGTTGCTCATTGACGCCGTGTTACCCGCAACGGCTCGGTCATGCGTCCCGCCGACACCGCGCCCCGGGCGAGCCCCGGTCGGGGGCGCACAGGAATTTGCCTGGATGGAAGGGCGGGGTTTGGGCAACAGCGGGCCATGGCCGTTCTACGAAAGCTCGCCCGCCCTCTCCTCGCCGTCCCGTTCGTCACGGGCGGCCTACGCACCCTGCACCGCCCCGAGACCGTCGCGGAAGGGGCCCGACCCGTCATCCAGGAGGTCGGGAAGCGCATCCCGGCCCTCGCCGGAGATCCGCTCCAGCTGGTGCGCGTCGCCGGCACGATCCAGGCCGCGGCGGGACTGATGTTCGCGACCGGGCGCGCACCGCGCCTGAGCGCGCTCACGCTCGCCGCCACGCTCGTGCCGACCTCCCTCACCACGCATGCCTTCTGGACGGTGGAGGACCCACAGGAGCGCGCGCGGCAGCGCGCCCACTTCCTGACCGACCTCTCCACGCTGGGAGCGCTCCTCATCGCAGCCGTGGACACCCACGGCAAGCCCTCACTCGTCTTCCGCTCCCGGCACGCGTTCGACCACCGGCATCCGGTGGCTGCCGTCCGCCGCCCCGTCGAGGCAGCCGCGGCGCGCACGGTCCACCGCGCCAAGGGGGTGGCCGACTCCCTCACCGACTCCCTCACCGGCTCCCGCTGAGGCGGGCCGAACGGCCGCTCCGCTCCGGTCTCCCCGGCCGGCAGCGCCACCCGGCGCACGACCTCCGGGTCCTGGCCACCACCACCGATCCGGCACCCGACCGAACGGCGAGGAGAACCCCATGGCAGACGCCCGTGGCAACGCCCTACGGATACCCGTCGGCCCGTTGCTCCGCCCGAGCACGCTTCGCCCGCGCCACCTGGCGGAGATCCTGGCCGGCGTCGCCCGGAGCGCCCGGCGCCGCAGGCGACCCGGTATCGCCCCCACCTGTGCGGGCGCCGCCGAGCACCGCTCCTTCTCCGACGCGGAGATCGGTTCCGGAGCGGATGCCACGGGTGAGCCGCGCTGCCGGGACGCGGACACCACTGCGGGCGTCGCCGCGGGCCGCCGCGAGCGGGCCCACGCGGCGGTCGCTTCCCGTACCGCAGGCCCCGAAGACCTGGCGGCCCTGCTCGCCATGCTGGATCTGCGGACCGGGCCGGACGAGGGGCCGCGCCCCGGGGACGACTGAGGGCCGCCGATCTCAGCGGCAGGAACGGCTCGTGACGTGCGCTTCCGGCGGAACCCGTGTCGCCTGCCGGCATCGTCGACCCGACGTCCAGGATGATCGAGACGCATCAGGTGGAGAGCCGACAGAGGAGTAGGGATGCAGCTGCGGGACGTCCAGCTCGGCGATGTGGATGCCTACGTGCGCATGCGGTGCGACCCGGCCATGATGATCGATCTCGGTGGGCCGCTTCCGCGCGAAGGCATGGAGGACAAGGTCCGTCGCGACGTTCGGAGCGCGGAGTCGGGTGCGCAGTGGATCAAGATGATCGTTCTCGACGAGGCGGATCCTGCGGTGGCGGCGGGCACCGTGACGCTCTGGTCCCACTCGGAGGACGGCGAGGAGATATCCGAGATCGGCTGGATGGTGCTGCCGGAGTTCAAGGGGCGTGGCGTGGGCAGGCGGGCGGTACGGGCACTGCTGGAGCGTGCCCGGGACGACGGCCGGTGGGGACTCGTGCACGCGTTTCCGGCGGTGACGAATGACCCTTCGAACGGCATATGCCGTTCACTGGGATTCCAGCTCCTGGAAGAGCGGGACGTGACCTTCGCGGACCGAGTCCTGAGGACGAACCATTGGCGCGTCGATCCCCGTGCGGCGCTGAGCTGAGGACCGCACCGCGCCCGACCCCGGTGGGGCGTGCGGTACGGCCGAGACCCCTGCCCGGTCCCGGGTAGGGGTTCGGCAGGGGGAGGCTGGTCGGCGATGTGGGTGAGGGTGGGTTACGCCTTGGGGGCCGGGGCCGGGGCCGGGGCGGGTGCGGGTGCGGGCTTGTCGGTCTTGTGTTCGCAGTAGACCTTGCCTTGGTAGAACTTGCAGCCGGGCATGTTCTCGACGTCGCGGACCTTGTTCTTGCCGCCCTGGTGCTTCTGGTTCTTCTTGCTCTTGTTCTTGCCCTTGTCGTTGGTGTGTCGCTTGTTGTCCCGGTGGTCCTTCGTGGTGTGGTTCTCGACCTGTCCGGCGGCGTGCGTGGTCGTGCCTGCGGTGGTGGTCGTGGCGGCGAAGGCGCTGGTGGGGATCAGTACGCCACCTCCGACGATCGTGGCGGAGACGGCGATCATCGCGAAACGCTGCTTGCGGGAGGTGCGGACCATCGGAATGACTCCTTGTTCGGGGCGGGGGAGAGGGTTCGTTTTCCGGAGAATGTCGGGCGATATGCCCGGTTTGTTCTCTGGTTAAAAGACTGACCCCGGACCTTCATGAAGCTGTCCGCCGACTGTCACAGGCGCGTGACAGGCCCCATCCCCCCGCGCGCAGGAGCCGAGTGGCATCGGGTGGTGATGCGGAAAAGTCGCTGGTGGTCGCGTTGTGCCGGCAGTTGAATGTCCTGATGAGTGGCTACTGAACGCCTGCCCATCAGGCAGTGGAGCACGAGGACGCCGAGACCTTGGCCCGGCATGGAGCCGGCACGTCGGTACGGTCACCACTTCGCGTTGAGCTTGCTGAGCGCCCACCTGGCGAAGCGAGGCGTCGACGACAGATGAGGGCGCAGGTGCGGGAGGCCTCGGCACCGCTGCCTGATACGGCTCCCACAGCGGTCGGCCGTGCCCCCGCAGTGTCGGTTCCGGGCTGCCTTCCGATACGCCGTTCGGGTCGCCCCTGGCCGATCGGGGTGTTCCGGGCGCTTGCGTCCGTCGTTCCCGGGCGATGATCCCTTGCGGTCCATGTCGGTGTCCGACCGTCCTCCGACTCCGGCTGCCTCAGGCCGCAGGGTTCGGCGGCCATTCCTGAAAGGCCCCCGCTGTGCGCGCTTACGTCATCGACGCCTTCGGCGACACCCCCGCCCTTCGGGAAGTCCCCGTTCCGGACCCCGGGCCGGGCGAGGTGCAGATCAGGGTTCGTGCGGCGGGAGTCAACCCGCTCGACTTCAAGACGGCCGGCGGAGAGCTGGCCGGCTCGGGAGCCGAGTTCTCCTTCCCCCTCACCCTCGGCTTCGACGTGGCAGGCATGGTGACCGCGGCCGGTGAGGGTGCCGACTTCGCCGTCGGAGACGAGGTGTTCGGCCTCGTGTGGCCGCGCTCCTTCGAGCACGGCTCCTTCGCCGAATACATGACCGCCCCCCGGCAGGCGGCGCTCGCACACCGCCCCGATGGCCTGGACCCCGTGGCCGCCGCGGCGCTGCCGATGACCGGCGGGACCGCACAGAGCGCGGTGGACTGGCTCGGCCTGACCGAGGGCGAAAAGCTCCTGGTGGTCGGTGCGACCGGCGGCGTGGGCTCCTACGCGCTACAGATGGCCACCGACCGCGGCGCCCACGTCATCGCCGTCGCGTCCGCCGCGGACCACGCATACGCCCGCTCCCTGGGCGCGGCCGAGACCATCGATCACCGCACCACCGACGTCGCGGACGCGGTCCGCGCCGCCCACCCCGACGGCATCGACGCCGTGATCGACCTCGCCGACGACGCCGAGACCGTCTCCACCCGTATCGCACCTCTGCTGCGCGATGGCGGCCGGCTGCTCAGCACGGTCTTCGCCACCGACCCCGACGCTCTCGCGGCCCGGGGCATCAGGGCGGTGAACTTCGCCTACCAGGCCACCGGCGAGGACATGGCGCGCCTGGCCACCGGGGTGACGGCGGGCGGCCTGCGCGTCGCCGAGACCCGCAACTACCCCCTCGCCTCCATCGACGAGGCCCGCACCGCCCTCCTGAACGGGCACGTCCGCGGCAAACTCGTCATCACGACCTGACAGCCGCCGGGCCGAAGAAGATGTCTCGGCGGACCGCAAGATCAGATAGCTTGGCGGCCATGGGTGAGCTGATGGTGATCAGGCACGGCCAGACCGAGTGGAGCTTGTCGGGGCGGCACGCCGGACGTACCGACGTCGCTCTGACCGAAGCGGGCGAGGCCGCAGCCGGTGCTCTAGGCCGTCTCTTTCGGATCTTGCCGGGCCCGGCCCGCCCGGCACGGCACCTCATCCCCCAGACTCCGTCCGGGGGGACCCCCAGGTTGTCGGGGCACTCGAGTACGTCCAGTACACGAGCGCCCCTCCGCCTTGCGATGCACCGCACCGGACGACCCGGGCTCACCCGACAAGATCCGAAAGAGACGGCCTAGCTCCGAGGCTGGCCCACCGCCGTCTGGTTGCCGAGTTCAGTAGCCCGTCGGGCCGCGCCATGCGGACCGCCGAGCTCGCCGGCCTGACAGGCGCCGAGCCCGATCCAGACCTGTTGGAGTGGGACTACGGCGGCTACGAAGGGCTGACCGCCGAGCAGATCCGCGAGGCGAGGCCAGGCTGGGACCTGTGGCGCGACGGCGTCATTCCCGGTGACGCCGACCACCCCGGCGAAGAGCTCGCGCAGGTGGCCGCACGCACGGACGCGGTGCTGGACCGCATCCGTCCGCTGTTGCGCGAGGGCGATGTGGCCGTGGTCGCGCACGGCCACCTGGCACGCGTGCTCACCGCGCGTTGGCTCGGCCTCGACCCGTCCGCGAGCCGACTGCTCGGCCACCCGCATCCGGGCACTCTCAGCGTCCTGGCCACAGAGGACGGGCACCCCGTCATCTCCGCCTGGAACGTCCCGTAGGCAAGGCCGCCGCCTCATGTCCGACGCCCGGCCGCGTGCCGGCCCCGCACAGAAGAGTGCCGGAGCCGCGCGATGGACGCGGCTCCGGCAGTCGGCCCCGGGGGAAGGGCCGTTCGGGGGAGCGGTGGTGGATGCGCCACAGGATGGGCGCATCCCCGCTCGGGGTCAGCTCGCCGAACCGTCGAGCTCGCTGTCGGGGGTCCAGGACCCGTGGATGCCCGCGGTGACGCGCCGCGGCAGGTGGACGGTGGCGATCCGGTCGAGGCCCGAGGCATCGAGGACCAGCAGCTGCGAGGCGTCCTGCTTGAGGTCGGAGACGACGCTCAGGAGGTAGCCGTCGTCCTCGCCGGTGGCGCCGGCCGCGGGGACGAAGACCGCCTCGCTCGGCAGCCGGGCGTCGCCCACCTGGTGGATGCGCCGCGCGCCCGTGGTGCGGTCGTACTTGACGATGCCGTAGCCGCCGAAGCCCTTCTCGTCGGGGAAGGAGATGGCGTACTGGTAGCGGTTCTCAGCGCCGAGGTAGTCCTCGTTGAGGGTGGGGAATTCGACCGCGAGGTCGTCGATGATCTGCTCGTCCACGGTGCCGGCGGACAGGTCGATCACCCATCGGCGGGTGTAGGAACGGGTGTTGGGCTCGCTGCCGCGCCCCGGGGCGCCGACCCACCAGTTCCAGGAGAGCTGGAAGGCCTCCCGGTCGACGGTGGGGCCCTCCAGGACGATGCGGCCCTCGCCGTCCTCGTAGGCGTTGGAGACGTGGAGCATGTTGCCCGGCTCGATGGAGAACCAGCGGGTGTGGCGGGCGCCGCCCTCGCCGCGGGGCATGACGCCGATGCGGGAGGGCTGGTGGTCGCTCCAGCTGTACGGGATGCCCGAGTGCTCGGTGGGGTCGAAGGTGACGTTGCCCTCGATGAAGACGACGTGGCGGCGGGTGATGGCGAAGTCGTGCTTGAGGGAGGCGGTCGCTCCGGGAACCTCGGCGCTGTGGGTGATGGAGCCCTTGGCGTCGGCGACGTAGTGGTTCAGGAACGGCGGGAAGGGCGAGGAGCCGAAGAAGTGGAGCTCGCCGGTGACCGGGTCCTCCTTGGGGTGTGCGGTCATCGCGCCGCGCAGCTTGCCGTCGAAGTCGTAGGCGCCGACGGTGTCGAGGTCGGGGGTGAGTTCGAAGGGGAGGTTGGCCTCGCACAGGGCGAGGAGGCGTCCGGCGTGTTCGATGACATGGGTGCCGGCGGTGCTGGCGGTCAGGTCGGGGCCGCGTTCGGTCATGTACGGGGCGCCTTCGAGGGCGGGGGTGTGGACCCAGCGGTTGCGGTACCACTCGGCGCGGCCGTCGCGCAGGCGGATGCCGTGGACCATGCCGCTGCCCTTGAACCAGTGGGTGGGGGTGACACCGGGCTTGGGGTTGTGGCCGTTGCGCAGAAGCCGGCCGGTCAGCTCCGGCGGCAGGGAGCCCTCGACGGTCAGGTCGGTCGCGGAGATCTCGTCGGCGACGGGGGTGTAGTGGCCGGTCAGGTACGGCGGGGTGGTCGTCATGGCGAAAATCCCTTTCGTGGATGCGGGGACGGGTCGATCGGTGGACACGTGCGTGCGTGGGGGCATGGAGGTGATGTGCGGTCAGACGGGCTGTTCCGCACGGTTCTTGAGGTGGGAGAGCCAGCCTTCGAGGGAGTCGTGGAGAGCCTTGCCGAGTTCGTCGACCTCGGCGTCGACGGGTTCTCCGCTCCAGGACTCCTCGGTGTGGACGACGACACCGGCGTCGGACTGCTCGAAGGCCCATACGTGGACGCCGACGATGCCCTCGACGGTCCCGCCCCACACGATCCGCTTCCCCGGGACCAGCTCGCGCACGGTGGAGGTGATGTCCAGGCCGTGGGTGAGCCAGCGGAAGGAACGGCCGGTAAGAAGCGGTCCGTCGACCGCCGACCGGTCGATGTCCGTGTTCCAGGTCGGCCAGGCCGCGACATCGGTGTGCAGCGCCCACACGGTCGAGAGCGGGGCGTCGATCACGGTGCTCAGGCGGACGATCACGGGGGCGGTTTCGTCGATGGTGACCATGGCTGTACTTCCTGTCTGGATGAGATGTGTCGGTGCTGCGGCTGCGGTTGTGGCTGATTCATCGGTCCAGCGGGACCGGTGGGAGCGGAGAGGTTCCCGGGTCGGCGCCGGCCGGTCGGGCGGTGGTGCCGGTCGCCGTACGCGCGCCGGGACGGCGGGTCAGGAACAGGGCGAGGAGCGCGGTGGCGGCCAGGACGGCGGCGGAGACGGTGAAGGCCGTCTGGTAGCCGGCGGTGAGGGCGTCCAGAGGCGGCCGGTCGGTGGACGCGTGGGCGGTGACGGAGCCGGCCAGGGTGGCGAGCGTGGCTAGGCCGATGGCGCCGCCGACCTGTCGGGTGGTGTTCACCAGTCCGCCGGCGAGACCCGCGTCCTCACGCGGTACGCCGTCCACCGCGAGCGCGGTCAGCTGGACGAAGGCGATGCTCAGGCCCAGGCCGATCAGGATGCTCGGCCCGAGGACATCGACGAGGTAGGTCCCGTCCGGCCGCATCCATGACAGCCACAACAGACCGGCGGCCTCGGTCAGCAGCGCCGCAGTGACGGTCGCGGTGGCTCCGACGACTCGGGCGATCCGCGGAGCGAGAGCGGAGCCGATCATATGGGCCACGGCGAGCGGGAGTTGTCCCACCCCGGTGAGCAAGGGGCCGGACCCGAGCACCTGTTGCTGGTAGAGCGGCAGGAAGAAGAACAAGGCGATCCATACGGACCCCAGCAGCGCCATCAGCAGATTGCCCGCGGCGACCCGGCCGGCGCGGAGCAGCCGCGGCGGTACGAGCGCGTTCGGCCGGCGGCGCTCGATCACGCAGAAGGCCAGGAGCAGCACGGCGGCGGCGCCGAGGGAGCCCAGCACCCGGGCGTCGGTCCAGCCGGCGCCGCGTGCCGTGGTCAGCCCCCACACCAGGGAGGTCAGGGCGAGCGTGACGGTGACGGTGCCCAGCAGGTCGAACCGGCCTTGTTTCGTCGCGCCCTGCAGTTCGCCCTGCCGTCCGGTCTCCGCTTTGGTGTCCCGTGGTACCAGCGCGACCACGGCGGCCAGTACCACCGCCGATCCGAGAGCCACCGAGTGGAAGATCCAGGGCCAGCCCCACGCCTGGGTGAGCACACCGCCCAGCAGCACTCCGCCGGCCGCTCCCGCGCCGGAGACCGCACCCCACACGCCCAGCGCCCTACCGCGCCCCGGACCGGGCGGGAACCGGTCCATCACCAGGGCGAGCGCGGCCGGGGCGATCGCGGCGGCGCCCACACCCTGCACCGCCCGGGCGGTGATCAGCACGCCGGAGGAGCTGGTCAGTCCGGCCGCCGCCGAAGCCAGTGCGAACAGGGCGAGCCCGCCGACCAGCACCCGGCGGCGGCCCAGGAGATCGGCCACCCGGCCGCCCGCCAGGAGCAGTGCCCCGAACGCCAGGCCGTAGGCGTTGACCACCCAGGTGGTCCCGCCGTCCGAGAGGCTCGCCCCCGCGCGGATCTGCGGCAGCGCCACATTGACGATCGAGGTGGCGAGCATGACGGTGAACTGGGCCGCGGCGAGCGCGGCCAGCACCGCTCCCGGCCCGGGGGCCCGGCCTGGTGCCCGGCCCGTCTGAGTGAGTGCAACGTTCATGCCGCACAGACTCGACGCGGACGCTGTCCACTATCCAGGCCCGACAGGACCGGCCACTGTCCACTCCTGTCCACACCTGTCCACCGGGCCGGCACCGGGCCGGCACCGACACCGGCACCGGCCCGACCGGACACCGGGCACGGCACCCGGCCGCGCCGGCGGTGCGCGTCCGTCCACCGTCGCTACCGCGGGTCGTGCAACTCCTGCTGCCACAAGGCCTCACAGAGCAGATCCAGGCCCTGGCGCAGATGGCGGCGGTAGGTGCCGTACGGGAGACCCAGGCGGCGGGCAGCGGCCTCCTGGGTGGGCGCGCCGGAGAAGTAGCCGGCCGTCAGGGCCTCGCGGGCGCGCACCCCGCGCGGGTCGAGCCCCAGTTCGTCGACCGCCCCGCGCAGCAGGGCACGCAATTCCCCGACAGGACTGTCGAAGTCGGCCGCGAGACGGGACCGCATCAGCGCGCAGGCGGAGAACGCGTCCGCGTCACGCCAGTGGGCCAGCGCCTCGCGCACGGCCTGGTCGAACGCGGTGCGCGACACGGGCGACGGCCCGGACGGGGCAGCCGGCGCCTCGGTGGCCGATATGAAACGCATGAGCCATGTCTCCACGGGCAGTTGACGCCAGTCGACGCCGAACAGCCCGTACGTGTGAGCGCCGACCCGCGGCCGCGCCCCCGTGTCCACCAGCGTGCCCTTGACCCGCGCTGCCCACGTCTCGGCGTCCTGGAACACGGCGAACCCGTACGCGCGTCCGCGGGCGCGGGCCGCCTCCGCCTGGGCCCGGGAACTGCTCAGGTCGATGACCCGGGAGGGCACCTGGTACTGCTCGGGGTAGATCGAGAAACGGCTGACGCCGATGTGCTCACCGGGGCTGACCGGGTCGGTGTCCTCGGTGTACCGCCAGGCCGCGGCGACAACGGGATCGGTGGCCAGGTCCTGGGCATCGGGAGGGTACGGCAGGACCAGTCGCGCCGTGAACGCCACGATCCGGCCCGTGCCCACGAGCCGGTACACGCTGAACGACTCCGGCTGACGCCGCGCCCAGTAGCGGACCAGGTCCGCCGAGGCGGCCCCTTCCGTCTCGGTGGCCATGCGCAGGATGACATCGATGTCGTCCGGGTGCAGCGGACGGTCGTGGACCTCGTCCTCGCGGGACCAGGAGCGCAGCCGGGCCAGCGTCGCGCCTTCCCGGAACAGGTAGAAGAGATCGTCGGTGACGGTCCACACCCGTTCCTCCGGCGCCTCGCGCAGGATGCGCAGGTACTCGTCCGCCAGGCGCCGGCGCATCGCCTCGAAGGCGTTGGGCGCCCGCCAGCGCAGGTCGGCGGCCAGCGTCTCGCGCGCCGCGTCGTGCGGGTACAACCCCCGCAGGCTGGACTCCATGAAGGGCAGGTCGCGCAGCCAGGAGAAGAGCGGATGCACGTCCTCCCCGGGGAGTACCGCGGCCAGCAGCTCCTCGGACGTCGAGTGGGCCTGCGCCGCCACCTCCAGGGCGCGACGGTGGGACGCCGTGGGCACCTCCCCGATCAGCCCCGCGAGCAGGGTGCGGAGCACGTCTGCCGTGGGTGCCCAGATCTCCTCCCGGCCGCAGCCCTCCGACCCGGCGGCGGCCGCCAGCGACAGCGCGAGCGGGTTGCCCCCGGCGAAGCGCAGCACCCGGTCCCGCAGCTCGGGCCGGATCTGCGCCGCCACCAGCAGGCTCCGGGCCTGCTCCGCGGAGAACGGCTCCAGCTCGCTCACGTGCAGGAGCCGGGACCAGGCCGGATCGGCGGCCCACTGCGGCTGCGGAGCCCGCCGGCCCCCTAGGACGACCAGGGTGTCGTCCGCGGCACGCGGCAGGAAGTGGTGCCACAGCCAGCTCTCCAGCCACTGGCAGTGCTCGAACGAGTCCACGAACAGGACCGTGCCCGGCACGTCCAGGAACGGCCCGGCGGCGTGCTCGAAATCGGCCGGGTCGCGGCTGACGAAGCGGCCGTCGAGTTCGACGAGCAGCCGGCCGGCGGCCCGGGCGTGGTCCGCCAGCCGCCGCAGCAGCGTCGACTTCCCGATGCCGCCCGGCCCGTACACGTAGAACGCGAACGGTGCCTGCGGATCACCCGCCAACGCCTCGCCGAATCGCTCCAGTTCCTCGCCCCGGCCGACGAACGCCTGTACGCGCGCCCTGCTCAGTCTTTCCCCCACGGACACCATGGTGGGTCCTCCTTCGTTGCGGCGGTGGACAGCGGTTGCGGGTGGCCGGGAACGGTCGCGGACACCCTGGGCCTGCGCGAAGTCGATTTCCACGCACGCCCGTTCATGTCACTTGACGAGGCCGAGGTTCCCGTCATCGGCGTGCCCGGTGACCAGGAGCGTGGTCTCCTCGACGCGCCGGAAGCGGCCGTCGGCGGCCAGCAGGGCGAAGAGGTAGACCTCGGTACGGGAGGTGTGGCCGTCCTCGTGGACGAGGGTGACGGTGTGGCGGTCGGCGTAGCGCGTCCCGTCACGGAGTTCGTCGTGGACCTCGATGTGCCCGCTGCGGATCAAGGAACGCAGGCGTGTCATGTGCTGGGTGAAGGACGCGCGGTCGCTCCACACGCCGTTGGTGCGCTGGCGGTAGTCAGGGGTGAAGTGCCGGTCGATGGCTTCGGTGAGGTCGAGGCCGGGGGTGAACAGCAGATCGTCGATGGCTCGGGTGATGTCGGTCGATGTCATGGTCGTCTTCGCCTGAGAGTGGGGGGTGTACGGGGGAAGTCCCGGGGAGGGACGGTCGTGCGGCGGTCAGGTACGGCGGTCACGTACGTCGGTCACGCGCGTACGTGTCGCGTCAGCGGACGGGGGTGAAGTCCAGCGACAGCGCGACCGGACCCCGGGTGTAGAGGCCGGTCTCCTGGTACCGGAAGCCGGGGCTGTAGTGGACCCGGTCGAGCAGGGGCAGGAGCATCCCCGCGACGGTCTCCAGCTCGGCGCGCGCGAAGGCGGTGCCGACGCATTGGTGGAGTCCGGTACCGAAGGCCAGGTGCTGGGCGGCAGCGGTGAAGGAGCGGGCGGTGCCCAGGTCCGAGCGGTGGATGTCGAAGGTGTCCGGCGCGGTGAAGGCGTCGGGGTCGCGGTTGGCCGCGCCGATCATGCAGAAGACGGTGGCGCCCGCCGGGACGGTGGTGCCGGCGAACTCGGCGTCCTTCTCCGCCTGGCGGGGAATGAGCTGGACCGGCGGGGTGTAGCGCAGGGTCTCGGCGATCGCGGCGCCCAGCAGATCCGGATCCCGGCGGACCTGCGCCATCTGCTCGGGATGGTCGATGAGGTGCTTGAAGAGCAGGGCGAGGGTCTTGTCCGCGGGCTCGGTGGCGGCCACCAGAACGTTGATGATCAGTGCGGTGACCTCGCGACCGGTCATCGCGACGCCGTCGAACTCGGCGGTGCACAGCTGGGAGATCAGGTCGTCGCCGGGATCGCGGCGCCGCTGTTCGATGACCGGGAGGAGATAGGCCTCCAAGCGCTCGGCTTGGTCGACGCAGTGGCGGCGGCGCTCGGGGGTGAGGTTCAGGCCGGTGATGAACTCGGCCACCCCGCTGTGCCAGGCGGCCACCTGCTGCCAGTCCTTCCGGTCCAGTCCCAGGACGTCGAGGGTCACGTGCATGCCGAACGGCTTGCCGAAGTCGTTGACCAGGTCCACCCGGCCCAGGGAGAGGAACGGGGCGATGAGCTCGGCGGCGTTGGCGTGGATGACGCGTATCTGGTCCTGGAGAGCCGATCCGGTGAAGGCCCGGACGACGATTCTTCGTTTGGCGGTGTGCTCGGCCCCGGTCATCTGGGCGAGGACGCGCCCACGCATCACCGGCTCGGCGCGCACCTGCAGATTCTGGGTGGTGAACAGCTCATGGTCGGTCAGCACCCGTTTCACGTCCTCGTGGCGGGAGACGAAGTAGCTGTCGATCGCCGGTTCGTAATGCACCGGTCTCTGCTCCCGCAGTTGTGCGAAAAAGCGATCGGGACCAGCGGCGAAGTCCTCGGAAAAGATGCTGAAATCGGTATCGACCACGGACATGGGGGAAGGCCTCTCGAACTGCGCGACGCACGGAAGGAACGAGAGCGGGGGTCGGCGAGAGCCCCCGCCCTGGTCCTGGCCGAAGGGGTTCCGGCCGGGACGGCCGCCTGTGTCTCTCGCGTGCGCGGGAGAACGAGCAGGTGGGCGGTCCGGCCTGCAAGACGCGCGAACGCCGTTATGGGTTGCGCCGGTTGGAGGGACTTCGCCTCCGGCCATTGGGTCGAAAACGGCGCAAGATCCGCAGCTCAGGATGCCAGACCGGAGGCCTGAGGGGTCGTGGTCGCATGGGGAGGGAGAGATTTCTTGAGCGTGTCTGCACAAACGGCGTTTATGGTGAGCCTTGTTCGAAAACGACCCCGAAAGGACATGTCTTGAACGCCTCGGCAGGCATATCGACGACCGGCGAGAAGCAGGAGAAGCCGGGATGGGGATTGCCCTCGACGCTGTTCGCGGTGCTGTCCCTCGTACTCCGCCTGACCGAAGTCCGGTCCTGGTGGGCCGTCCTCTGGGCGCCGCTGCTCCTGCTCGCCGTCGGCACCACGGCGTACGCATGGCGGGCGACGGCCCGCGTCCGGTGGCGCATAGGTCCCATGGAGTGGGTGTTCCTGGTCGTCACCCACCTCGGCCTGATGCTGTCCCTGGCCAGGGTCCTCGGTTGGCGGCCCTGATGAAGGTGCCGCCGCCCGATCCTTCCGTACCGGTCCAGGCGGTGTGCGTACGCCGTCGGCCGGTCCAGGTGTTCGTTCCGTTGCTGCGGGCGGCGATGTCGCCGTAGGAGGCGGTGGCACTGCGCTACCACCAGCGGACCGGGTACCGGGCGGCTCCCCGGCGTACGCGGGACGCCGCGAAACCGCCGATCACGAGGACCACGGTGGCCCCGAGCAGCAGGGGGACGAACCGTCCGGGAGCCGGGGTCTGCAGCACGACCACGACCGCGGTGGCGCAGGCGGGTGAGTGCGGGGTCCGGGCGAGCGTGGTCGCGGCGAACGTCAGTCCTCCGGCCAGCGCCGCACTCCAAGGGTTGCTCTGCCACAGCGCGAGGGCCACGTACCCGGCGGCGGCGCCCAGCAGGTGCGCGACGACGACGCTCCGGGGCTGGGCCATCGGGAGCGTGGGGGCGCTGTGCAGGACCCCGGCGCTCGCGGCGAGGGACGGTATCAGGACCGGCTCGCTGATCATCGCCCCGATGGCCGCGAGCGCCAGCAGGACGGCGGTGACCGCGCCGACCCCGTGCAGGCCCGCCGCCGCGCCGCGCCAGGCCGGATACCGGTACCCGCGCCTCTTCGGGAGCGGTACGTCGTCATGCGGCGCCTCGGGGCCGGGCACGCGCCGGCGGGGCAGCACGGAGTCAGCGGTCACTGGGGCGGCTCCTGGCACGGCGGCGGTCCACGGATCGGGTCGGGGTGCGACGGGAGGACCCGCGCACCGCCCGCCACCCTGCACCGCCGGTCTGTCACCGGCCTACAACGCCTGCGTATCGGCTGCCGTCGGGGAGTCGATACGCATCCGGCCGGCGCATGCCCTTGGATGGGGCCGTACACGGACGGATCGACGACCAGCTCCCGGAGACCGGTATGAGGAAGATCAAGGCGCAGCTGTTCATGTCGCTCGACGGTGTCGTCGAGGCGCCCGACCAGTGGCACTTCCCCTACTTCGACGAGGACATGGGGGCGGCCGTCGACGCGACCCTCGGCAGGGCCGACACGCTGCTTCTCGGGCGCCGGACCTACGACAGCTTCGCGGGCGCCTGGCCGGGCCGGGAAGCGGCCGGTGGGGAGGACGCCCCGTTCGCCGAGGTGCTCGGCGACGCCCGCAAGATCGTGGTGTCGAACAGTCGGCTCGACTTCACCTGGCGGAACTCCGAACAGCTCGTCGGCGACCTCACCACAGCGGTCGCCGCGCTCAAGAACGAGCCGGCCACGGACACCCCCGTCTGGATCAGCGGCTCGGTCTCCGTCGTACGCCAACTCGTGGCCGCCGGCCTCCTGGACGAACTGAACCTCCTGCTGCACCCGATCGCCGTACGCAACGGCATGCGCCTGTTCGAGGAGGACGCACCGGCGATCCCGCTGGAGCTGCTGTCCGCCGCCACCTTCCGGACCGGCGTACTGAACCTCACCTACGCCGTGGCCACCGCACCGGGCGAGGGCACGTACGAGGACGCCAAGACCCACCTGCCCCAGCACTAGGCCGTCTCTTTCGGATCTTGCCGGGCCCGGCCCGCCCGGCACGGCACCTCATCCCCCAGACTCCGTCCGGGGGGACCCCCAGGTTGTCGGGGCACTCCAGTACGTCCAGTACACGAGGGCCCCTCCGCCTTGCGATGCTTCCCCTCGGCCCTGGCGGGCCTGGGGAGACCCCATGGCACCGGACGACCCGGGCTCACCCGACAAGATCCGAAAGAGACGGCCTAGGGCGAGGTCACCCGGAGAGCTCGGCCTGCCACTGTCGTGGCCACTGCCCCGACGGCGGTGGAGCTCCCCCTATCCCCAGGTCGCTCCGTGCGCTCTCGTAGAAGGCGTCGCGTGCCGCACTCGCGAGCCGATGTGCCTTGGTCCACCTCTCGCCGTCGACCGTGCCCTCCCGCACCAGCAGCTCCACGGTCCAGATCGTCTCGTGCCAGTGCCGTGCCGCCGCGATCGTCGCCGCGTCCCCGACGAGCAGGACGGACTCCCACTCCGTCGCCCGGTGGGACTCCGCGTCGGCGAGCATCGGCAGGCCCTCCGCCGGCGCCAACGGGTCCGCCACGTCGGCGAATCCGAGCGAGGCGCCGATGCGCTGGGTGACGCGGAGCTGCGCCTTGAGGGCGTTGGCGTAGCGGCCGTACGTCTCGAAGCGCTTCTCGTCCCACCGCTCCTGCCGCTGCCGCGTCCACCGCCGACGCTCGGTCAGGGTCTGCACGGCGTAGGAGCCGAGCGAACCGACCACGACGCCTATCAGAGCGGGCAGTTGATCGAGCAACGCCACAGTTCCTCCCCCGAACCGGTTCCCCTGCCGCCGCACGACAGCCGCGCCGCGGCAGTCAGTCCTACCCACCTTCCGGTCGGTTCGTGCCTCCCGGCCCGGACCGGAGTACCGGGGCGGGTGGGCGTCGACCGTAGGGTGGCCGGATCCGACCGAGGAGGACCCGCATGGCGAGCATCGTGATCGCGCAGACGACCGTGGACGACGAGACGAAGGCGTACGAGATCGCGCGGGCCGCGGTGGAGGCCCGGCTCGCGGCCGGTGCGCACATCGACGCCCGGATGACCACCTTCTACTGGTGGAAGGACGCGGTGCAGCACGAGCGGGAGTACCGGATCTCCTTCAAGACGACCGCGGATAAGGCCACCGAACTGCAGGCGTGGGTCCACGAGCGGCACCCGTACGAGGTGCCGCAGTGGATCGTGCTCCCGACCGTCGGAACCTCCCAGGAGTACCTGGCGTGGGTGGAGAAGGAGACCACGACCGGGTAACCCCCGCCCCGCCCCCGTCCCCGCCCCGACCTGCCCCGCCCCTGCCGCCGGCGCGAAAAATACCCGCGCACCGGCGGCAGGCTCGCACTAGGGTGAGCCGCATGAACGTCACCGGCCCCAGCACCACCGCGACCGCGCGAGCGACCAGCTCGCCGGTTGCCGCCGCCTGACCTTCCACCTCTCCCCGGCGACCGGACAACGGTCCGTCGGTTGTGCCGTGGCGCCCTCGCCCCCGGTCGGAGACTGCACGGTCCCGTTCTCCGGTGCCTCCCCCGCGCGATGCGAAGGAGCAGTCACCCCATGAACCACCACACCACCACCGAGCAGTTGGCCGGCACGTTCGTCGAGTACTTCGAAGAACGCGAGCACCGCCGCATCGTCGGCTCGACGCTGCTGCCACCACCCGGCGACCCCGTACTCTTCACCACCTCCGGCATGCACCCCCTCACCCCGTACCTGGAGGGCCGCCCCCACCCACTGGGCCGCCGCCTGGTCAACGTCCAGCGCTGTCTGCGCACCACGGACCTGGAGGAGGTCGGCGACGCCACCCACCTGACGGTCTTCGAGATGCTCGGCACCTGGTCGCTGGGCGACTACGACGGCCCCCGCAGCCTCGACTGGGGGTACGGGCTCCTCACCGAGGGGCTCGGCATCGATCCCGGCCGGCTGTACGCCACCGTGTACGCCGGCGACGACCGGACCGGGCCCGACACCGCTTCCCTGGAGCTGTGGCAGGACCGCGGCGTCCCCGTGGAACCCACCGTGGAGGACAACTGGTGGTCCAACGGGCCCGTCGGACCGTGCGGTCCCGACTCGGAGATCTTCCTCTGGAGCGGCGACGGCCCGCCCGAGTCGACGCCCACCCGCGACGACCGCTGGGTGGAGGTGTGGAACCACGTGACGATGACCCACCGCCGGCTCGACGACGGTTCCCTGGTGCCGCTGCCCCAGCGCAACGTGGACACCGGCCTCGGCCTGGAGCGGCTCGCCTCCCTCCTCCAGGGCAAGCCGTCCGTGTTCGAGTGCGACGTCTTCGACCCGTGGCGCAGCCTCGTACCGGCCCTGTGGCCCCTGGACGAACGGTCGTTGCGCGTGGTCTGCGACCACCTGCGCTCGGCCGTCGTGGTCCTCGGCGACGGTGTGCGCCCGGCCAACACCGGGCAGGGCTACGTCCTGCGACGCCTGGTGCGACGGATGCTCACGCTGCTGTGGCGCGACGACCCCTCGCGTAGCCTCGGGGACCTGCCGGACGAACTGGTCCGGCACACCCTGGACCACTTCCGGCAGGACATGGACCCCGGCGACGTACTCCCGATCCTGTGCGAGGAGGAGCGCCGGTTCCGCCGGCTGCTGGAACGCGGGCGGCAGGTGCTCGCCCGAACCCGGTTCCGCGGCCCACTGACCGAGGAGGACTTCCACTACCTCCACGACACCCACGGGCTGCCCCGCGAGCTGGTCACCAGCCTGCGTCAGGAGTGACCACACGGGTGCGGACCGTGTTCCCCGCGAGGCCCACCGGAGCGGTGGGCCTCGCGGGGACACCGCTCCGGATGCGGCGTACGCTCGTCGACGGGGGAGCGTACGTCGTGCACCGACGGGACCGCGGGAGGACCGATGACCGCGCTCGGTGATGTGATCGAGATCGACGAACGGACCCTGCTGGTCCTCGGGCAGGAACTGGACACCGAACACGATCGGCCGGACGTCGCCAACGCCCTCGTACACCGGGCCGGCGACACCCTGGTGCTGGTCGACACCGGCGTCACCACGACCTTCCGGACGGCCCTGCGGGAGGCCGCCGACCGGGTCGGGCCGTGGTCCCGGGTCCTGGTGCTGACCACGCACGGTCACCCCGACCACGTCGGCAACGACGACCTGGCCGACGAGCTGGGCGTGCCCGTCGAGCACTACGTCCCCGCCCCCGACCTCGACCAGATGAGCGACCCGGTGGCGTACTGGGTGCGGACCTTCGAGCGCGTCGCCGGGGCGTTGCCCCTGGCCCCGCCCGCCCTGGCGACCCACTTGATATCGCTCTTCGAGCCCATGCACCCCTTCGGCGCCACCACCCGTACCTACGAGCAACGAGCCCCGGAGCGGATCCGTATCGGCTCGTCGCGATTCACCGGCTGGACCTTCGAGGACGGCGCGGTACGCGTGCTGCGCAGCCAGGGCCACTGCGCCGGGCACGTCATCGTCCACCTCAGGGACCCCGGCGTCCTCCACCTCTCCGACGAGGGCAACGGACCCTGCGGGGCCATGGCCGACGCCGACCAGCTCAAGATCCAGACCGTACTCGGCGCGGTCGCCCTCCTCTTCGAGGAGGGGCAGGCCGCACTCCTCACCGACGGCCACACCTTCGCCCTGCGCCGTGGCGCCGAGGTGGTGCCCTACCTGGACGGGCTGCTGGAACAGGCCACCGCCCTGCAGGAGACGGCGCTCGGGCTGCTCGGCGAGAGCGGACCGGTACGGCCGAGCGAGTTCGGCGCCCGCTACGTCGAAGCCGTCACCGCACTCGGGGGCGGCGGCGCCAACCCGAACGCGATGTTCTTCGCGATGATGGCCGTCAACCAGCTCCGCGAGCTCGGGCTCCGGCCCGAGTCGGCCGACCCGGACGCGCCCTGGTCCCGGCCCCCGCTCCGGAACCCCACGGCGCGGGCTCCGGAGCGGCGGCTCGGTTCCTAGCCGGCGCTGATCGCCGTCACATGCGTGGAGCCGTCCCGCAGGGCGGTGATGCGGACCTGCCCCGCGGGGAAGGGGTCCCTCCCGTTCGGCCCCGGTATCCGCGAGAAGGGCGTCCAAGAGCCGTCCGGCCTCCTGATGGTGTGCCAGACCCGTCCGTCGAGCCCCACCGCGACGACCTGGGCCGAGCCGTCGGGTGTCCCCGCGATGCCGATGGCGCTGGCGCCCATCGTGGCGGTGGTGACGCCCCGCGGGGGCCGGAAGCCGGTCCAGGAACCGTCCGGCCGCCGCACCTGGTGGTACACCATCCCGTCGAGCCCGATCGCGAGGACCTGGGAGGACCCGTCGGGCATCCCGGTGATCGCCAGGGCCGGACCGGAGAACGTCGGCGCCCCGTCGTAGCCGGCCAGACGACCCCAGGCCGTCCACGCACCGTCCCGCCCGCGCACGCAGTGGTACATGGCACCGTCCGTGCCGTAACCGATCAACTGGGCCGAGCCGTCGGGCATGGCGGCGATCGACACCTTCGTCGCGCCCCAACGGCCCTTCGCGGTGAAGCCGGGCAGGGCCCGGAACCCGGGCAGCCCGCCGTCGGCGCGACGCTGCTGGTGGTAGGTGGTGCCGTCCATGGCCGTCGCCACGATCTGGCAGGTGCCGTCGGGGAAGGCGGCGATGTCCGCCTCGCGTACGGTGAATCCGGTCGAGCCGTCCGGCCCCGCGACGCGCTGCCAGGACCGCGGGGCGGCCGAACCTCGTACGGAGGTCAGCCACAGACCGTTGTCGGGCGCGATGCCCAGCACCACGACCGAGCCGTCCGCCATGCCGGCCACGGCGCTCTGCATCCCCGTGAACGAGCCCGCACCCGAGCCCGATCCGGCGGCACCCGGCAGCGGACGCATGCCGCCCCACGACCCGTCGGGCCGGCGCTCGGTGTGGAAGAGCACCCGCCGCTCGACGTCGTACGGGGGCAGTTGCGCGGCGTAGAACCACACCGGATTGGTGATGGCCACCAGTTGGTCCAGGGTGGTGGAGGCGGGCTTGGGCCGGCGCACCTCGGCCCGGGCGAACAAGGAGGCCTTGCCCCAGCCCCGCCAGCGCAGTTGACCCGTGCCGCTGCCGTCGATGCAGGTGGCGGCCATGATGCCCCACTCGGTGCTGAGCGTGGCGATGCTGTCGGGAGCGCCCGTCACGTTCAAGGTCACGTCGACGGCGTCGAAGAACGACAGCGGCAGTTCCTCGCCGGGCCCCGCGACGGCTGCGCCGGCGCGGGCGGTGAAGTCCAAGGTCACGGCGGCGGACTCGACGGCGTACGACCGGCCCAGGCGCAGCGCGTCCAGGACGGCGGGCGTCGACAGGCTGTCGGCGTACACGACGTTGTGGGGGCGGCCGACGGCGTCCGAGGGGCTGTGCGCGTCGCTGTTGCCGACGGCGGCGACCCGCTTGCCGAGGCAGAGCATGACGTGCCAGGCGGCGATGTTGGCCGCGTCGTCCAGCGTCCACGGTCCGTTCCACACCTCCAGCGCGTCCACGCGATCGAGGCCGAACTCCCAGAAGGAACCCGCCGCCGGAGTGAGCGGATGGGCGGCGATCGTGAGTCCGCCCAGACTGTGCACGCGCCGGGCCTGCGCCTCGAACGCCCCCTGGTTCGCGGGGCCGTAGCGCCAGTCCACCCATTCCCCCTGCGGCAGACCGACCGCCAGCCAGTGGCCGTGCCGGGTGGTCACCTCCTCGGCGTTGACGACCAGTAGGTCGGTCGGGACGTTGCCGCGCCATGTCACGCCGGTGGAGCTGGTGTTGTGGTCGGAGGTGGCGATGAAGTGCAGCCCCTCCTGGCGGGCCGCCGCGACGATCTCGTCCACCGTGCGCTGCCCGTCGGAGTGCACGCTGTGCAGGTGCAGGTCACCCCGGTACCAGCCGGGGCCCCGCCCGGCCACCGAGGTCGGCAGGATGTCGTACGGGGCCCGGGGGAGCGGATCTCCGAAGTGGAGGGTGACGTCCACCTGCCAGGCCATACCGCCGGTGCTGCCGACCATCGGCCCCAGGATGACCGACCAGCCGCCGGGGTCCACGGGTCCGGGCACGTAGCCGGGGGTGGCGTCCGCGGCGGAGAGGGTGAACCCGGCGCGTGCGCCGCCCGACCAGCCTCGGAAGCCGGAGGGGCCGAAGGCGCCGAGGTCCAGGATGCCGGCGGCGGCGTCGTGGGTGGTGGCGACGGAGATCCGCCGGACTCCGGCGGGGACGTCGAAGGGGACGTACGCCCACTGGTCGTTGCCGTAGGGGGAGTGGCCTCGGTAGGTGGTGGTCACCGTGTCGGTGCCCTGGCCCCGTGTCGCGGCGTACGCGATCGGGGCGGGAACCAGCGCGGCGACCCCGCCCGCGGCCAGTAGGGCCCCTAGGCGGAGCAGGGACCGGCGCTCGACCCCCGACCCGGCGCCGGGGGCCGGCGCGGGGTCGGGCACATCGCTCGGGAGGTGTTCACTCGACACAGCTGTGCTCTCCGTTCACGTGGGGGTGGCAGGGAAGGCGTGCTGGTGCTGGTGCGAGCGGGAGTACGTGCGAACGGCCGCGCCCGGCCGGCGGCCGGCGGCTAACGGCTGGAGCGCTGGGCCTCGACGATCTGTCGTACCGACCCGTCGACGTCCGTACGGGCCTGGATGCGCTCGGCGAACCCGGGGAACTGCCCGGCGACGGCGCTCAGCAGCCGGAGTTCCAGCGGTGCGACGTTGACCTCGCACCGGTCGCGGCGGACGGCCCGTTCGACGCCGTCGGCGACCTGGCCGGGCGTGACAGTCCGGATGCCCTTCGGCGGGGTGGCACCGGTGGCCGCGAACATCCCGGCGTCGCGGACGAAGCCGGGCTGGACCAGGGACACCCCCACCCCCGTTCCCCGGAGTTCCTGGCGCAGGGCGAGGGCGAATCCGCGCAGCCCGAACTTCGTCGCGTTGTAGAGAGAGGTCGATTTGGTCGCCGCCTTGCCGGAAATGGAGCCGACGAGCACGATGTGCCCGCGGCCGCGGCCCACCATGTGCTCCGCGAGCAACCGGGACAGCAGCACGGGCGCGCGGAGGTTGACGTCGAGGGCGCGGTCGAGCTGGTCCTCGGTGTAGTCCAGAAGGTCGCCGCTGGCCGGCAGGGCGGCGTTCGCGACGAGGATGTCCGCCTCCGCGCAGCTCTCGGCGAGCCGGACGACATCGGACCGTACGGCCAGATCGGCGACCACGGTACGGGCGCCACAGGCGTCGGCGGTGGCCTTGAGGGCCTCCTCCCGCCGCCCGCTGACCGTGAGGCGGGCCCCCTGCGCGGTGAGGCGCGCGGCCAGGGCGGCGCCGATGCCCCCGGTGGCGCCGGTGAGTAGAACGTTCGATCCGGATATGTCCACGAGCACTCCCGTGCGGCTGGCGAAGTCCCTCAACTGTTCGTTCGAACGAACAGTATGGATGGCCTCGCTCCTTGTCCACACTTCCTCGTCCCCAACCACCCGGCCCCACCTGGGCGGTCGAGGGAGTGGATGGGGCAGAATTACGCCATGCCCCATGCTTCCGACACCCGCCAGAGCATCATCGACGCCGTGCTGCGGATCATCGGGCAGGACGGCATCGCCGCCGTCACCAACCGGCGGATCGCCAAGGAGGCGGGAGTCTCCCTCGGTTCCGTCACCTACCACTTCGCCACCCAGCACGAGCTGCTGCGCGAGAGCCTGCTGCACTTCGTGGCCGAGGAGACCCGGCACTTCACGGCGCTCGCCGATGAATGCTCCGACGAGCACTTCGACATCGGGCAGGCGGCGGAGGTCGTGGCACAGGTGGCGGGCGGCAACGCCTTCGACAGCCGCCACATCGCGCCGTTCGAGCTGTACGTCCAAGCCGGCCGCGACGAACGCCTGCGCGCCGCCGCGGCCGAGTGCTTCGCCGCCTACGACCTGCTGGCCACCCGGATCCTGACCCACCTCGGCGTCCCGGACCCCGAACGCCTGGCCGGGGTGGCCGTCGCCCTCGTCTTCGGGCAGCAACTACGCCGCCTGGCCACCGGCGCCCCGGCCGAGGACCTCGTCGACACCCTGCTGATCCTCACGAAGTTCACCCCGCCGCTGACCCCCTGACCGGGGTGTACGGCGCGACGGCCGCCGTCCGACAGATGCGGACGGCGGCCGGAGCCGGGCGCGGTGTGCGCGCTGCGCGCTGTGCGCGGGGACTTCAGTAGGTGTACCCCACGTGCGCGAGGGCCTGCTTGAGCAGCGCCGCGTGCCCACCCGGCATCTCGCCCTGCACGGCGGCCGAGAGTGCTTCCTGCGGGCTGAACCAGACCAGGTCCAGGGCGTCCTGACGCGGCCGGCAGTCACCGGTGACCGGCACGATGTAGGCCAGGGACACCGCGTGCTGGCGAGGGTCGTGGAAGGGGGTGACGCCCGCCGTGGGGAAGTACTCGGCGACGGTGAACGGCTGGAGGGACGTGGGGATGCGGGGCAGCGCCACGGGACCCAGATCCTTCTCCAGGTGGCGGAGCAGCGCGTCACGGATCCGCTCGTGGTGCATGACACGGCCGGACACCAGGGCCCGACTGATCGCCCCGTCCGTGCCGATCCGCAGGAGCAGTCCGATGGTGGTGACTTCGCCGGTGTCGTCCACGCGTACGGGGACGGCCTCGACATACAGGATCGGCATCTGGGCCCGGGCCATCTGCAGCTCGTCGTCGGTCAGCCAGCCGGGCGTAGTTTCGGTCGTGTCAGACATTCCTTGATCCTACTTTCCAGGGTGGGCTCCGGCCCAGATCACGCGTCCGCCCGACCCAGGAAGAGTGGACCCGTGGGCCCGTCCCCGCGACCCGGACCCGCCACATTCTGCCGCGTACGGGGCTGACGTACCGTTTGGGCATGAGCATGCCCCCTCCCCAGCAACCCCCCGGCCCCTACGGGCCCCCGCAGCCCCCGCACCCCCACGGTGGACAGCCGTACGCGGCACAGCCCGGACAGCAGCAGCCGTACCCGGGTCAGCCGTATCCGGGGCAGCCTTACCCACCGCAGCAGTACCCCGGCCAAGGGGCATGGGGGCAGCCTCCGACGGGCATGCCGCCGCGCAGGAACCGGACCGGCATGGTGATCGGCATCGTCGTGGGATCGCTGGTGGTGCTCGGCGTGCTCGGCGCGATCGGAGCCGGTCTGAGCGGATCCGGATTCCCCGAGGCCCGGTACCGGCTCACCGTTCCCAAGACCCTGGTGGACGGCAAGTACCAGCTGGTCCAGGACCATTCGGACACCGAGGGCAAGAAGGCCCTGCAGGGCACCTACGACTCGAAGATCCGCGATCCGAAGCCGGCTGTCGGCCAGTACGCCTTCGAGTCCCCCAAGGAGTCGGGTGCCCTGGTCGTCTCGGGGATGTACGGCCGGTTCAAGGACCCCGCGGCGGCCCGCAGGAAGATGCTGAGCGGCGCCGCGGACTCCGAGGGCTCGTCCTTGGGCGCCCCCGTGCGGGACATCACGCCCACCGGATCCGACGTCACCCTGTCCTGCCAGGTGCTGACGGTGCGGCAGGGCGGGGTCGAGAGCTCCCTGCCGATGTGCGCCTGGGCCGACGAGAACACCGGTGCCTCGGTCGCGATCGTGGGCCAGGAGACCGCGTTGCAGAAGCCCGGTTCCGTCGACCTCGTCAAGACCGCCGAGACGACCTTGAAGGTGCGCGCCGAGATGCGGCAGCCGATCGGCTGATCCGGAGCGGGCGCCGAGGTACGCCGGAGGTGCGCGCCAGAGGTGGCGGCTCTAAACCGCCGCGAAGTTATGCCCAAAAGGTGACTTTCTGGAGCCCGAAGCGGTCGGATAGCAATGACGCGGTGCCTGGAGCGGCCTGCCGACCGTCGGCAGCGATCCCAGCGCGCCGAGGAAGGAACGTCCCGTGATCCGCATCCGTCACGCCGCCGCTCTGGCCACCATGGCCGTCACCGCCCTCGCCATCGCGGTGAGCCCCGCCTCCGCGGCACCCGGCGACACGCTCACCATGTGCTCCAGCACGCTCACCCCGGACGGCTGGGTGGACGCCCAGTGGTGGAACAGCGGCGGTTGCGGCTCCGGCTTCACGCCCAACACCAAGCAGATCAAGGACCTGAGAGGCTACCCGGTCGGCACCCAGGTCAACGCCTGCGCGTCCACGTGGCCGCCCGCCGGCTGGACGATCACCAACACCTACTACTCGAGTGGCTGTCGCTACTCCGCCGTGCCCAGCTTCAACCCCAACACCTGGACCCTGAAGCGCACCTCCTGACCTCGTTCGGGCGGCGTGGTCGGTCGGATCGAGCGGTCGAGCGGGTGGCCCGTACGGCGTGTCCCGCGCCGCGCGGCCGCCCCGGCCCGACCCCGCTGCCTACCGCGACCCCATGAGCGCACCTTCAGCACTGCCGTCGGCCGGGTACGGGATCCGGTTCGCCCGGCCCGCCGAGTCCGGGGCGGTGGCCGCGCTCCTCGCCCGCGCCTTCGCCGACGACCCGGTCATGGCATGGATGATTCCCGCCACCGACCGGGAACGCGGGATCGCCCGCTACTTCCGGCTGGCCCAGCGGCAGCAGCGGCCGCGCGCCGGCGCCGTCCGGGTCGCCGCGACGGCGGACGGGCGGTTGCTGGGGGCCGCGCTGTGGTCGGGACCCGGGGCCTGGAAGCCCTCCGCGGCAGCGGAGTTGGCGGCGCTGCCGCGGTACGCGGGCGTCTTCGGCCTCCGCGGCCTGCAGCGGGCCGGGGAGGTCCAGAACGCCATGCACGAGGTCCATCCGCTGACGCCGCACTGGTACCTGCCGTCCGTGGGGACGGACCAAGGGCTCCAGGGGATGGGCGTCGGTTCGGCGCTGCTCGGCCAGCAGCTGGCGGACTGCGACCGGCTCGGGCAGCCTGCGTACCTGGAGTCCAGCAACGTCACCAACATCCCGTTCTACGAGAAGTTGGGCTTCCGGATCACCGGAGAGATCCGGCTCCCGGAGGGCGGGCCGACCCTCTGGCCGATGTGGCGCGACCCTGATCCGGCCGGCGGACGCGCGAGGCGCCAGGGCGCGTCCCGCGGATCGTCCGAGCGCGGGCCGACGCGGTGATGTGACCGACGCGGCCCGCGCGTTCGCGGTCCGTGCGTCGCGGCCGCCCGCACGGATCGGGCCGTTGCCGTCACATGCCATCAATTCCCACGCCCGTCACGGTTGTTGACGAAACGATCACGCTTGCGCTTCGGATAAGTGTTCTGGAACCCTCCGCTTGACTCACCCGTCACACGAGCAACGGAGGCAACCCCCGCATGCCCTCAAGCCGAATACGCCGTGCGTGGCCCGCGGCCGCCACCGCCGTCACGGCAGCGCTCGCGCTCACCGGTCTCGCGGCCCCGGCGCAGGCACAGGACCCCGCGTCGGACGCACCCGGGACCTGGATCCAGCAGCCCCGCACGGCCGAGGGCACCCCCGCGCCGCTCGGCGCCGATGCCTGGGCCGGACCCGGCGGCGCGGCCTCGCCCGCCGACTTCACCCTGCAGCCCGGCGAGATGAACGCCGAGACCACCCGGCGGGTCACCCGCCTGGCCTCGGTGCTGCCCGACTCGGGCGGCGTACAGAAGCTGTTGGCCGGGGCGAACCGCACCGTCGATCCGTGGTGTTCCCGCGACCCGTTCGGCACGGCCCCCGACCCCGACATCAAGTACTGCCTGCAGAAGGACGACTCCATCTCCCAGGAGTGGGTCCCGCAGGGCATCACCGGCGTCTCCGACGCCAAGGACAACGAGCTGTGGGGCGCCGCCGGGAACATCCAGCTCTTCGCCTCCTACGACGGCTGGGACCCGGGCCGGGAGAACGATCCCGACCCGTCGGCCGGCGACTGCACCGCCGCCGAGCTGGAGGCCGACGACGCCTGCAACCAGAAGGGCGTCCGGATCACCTTCGTGCAGAGCAGGACCAACCCGGCGACCGGTAGCCCCGAGATCAAGTACCGGCACGTCCTGCTGGGCTGGACCTACGTGAACTCCGCCGACCACGTCTCCTTCGACGGGTTGCACGCGGGCGAGTACCCGATCCAGAAGGGCGTCCACGCCGGCGGGATCGTCTGGTACGGCAACTACCTCTACGTCGCGGACACCCGCAACGGCCTGCGCGTCTTCGACATGCGGCACATCCTGGACCTGGACCCGGACGGCGACCCCAGCACGCACGACGAGATCGGCACCGACACCGACGGGGTGAGGACCACCTCGAACGTCGAGGTCAAGACGAAGGTCGGGCGCCACGACAACGTCTGGTACAGCTTCGGCTACCGCTACGTCATGCCGCAGGTCGCGGCGTGGAAGTTCAAGGCGCCGCAGAGCAACCCCAAGGGCTCCTACGCCTGTGTCTCCACCGGCGCGCCCAAGAGCTCCTACATCTCCCTGGACCGCAGCACCGGCCCGGACCGCCTGATCATGGGTGAGTACTGCCGTCCCGAGAGCGGCTACCCGTCCACCGGCCGCATCGCCTCCTACCCGGTCGCGGCCCTGGAGGGGCGCTCCGCCGACGTCACCGCTCAAGGCTGGGCGAACTACCTGCCGCTCGCGAACGGCGGCGCCCAGGGCGCGGCGGCGTACGACGACACGCTGTACGTGAACGAGTCCAAGGGCACGGACGAGCCCGGCAACCTGTGGCGCTACAAGTGGAGCGACGGCCGGTTGGTCCAGGACGGCCCGGCCGTCAAGACGGCCCGGGGAGCCGAGGACCTCTACATCGAACGGGGCACCGGGCGCCTCTGGTCCCTCTCGGAGCACCGGCCGGGGTCCGCGAACGACTGCACGGCGACCAAGGACCCGGCGGACCCGGACGGAACGGACTACTGCCAGCGCGTGCTCTACGCGCACAAGCTGAGCGCGCTCGGCGGCTAGGGCCTGTCTTTCGAATCCTGCCGGCCGGGCTCGACCGGCACGGCGGGATCCGAAAGAAGCGCCCTAACGGATGCCGGAGCGTACGCGGACCTCGCGGACCTTGGGGACCGCGGTGGTCCTTGCGGCCGCGCGGACCTCGACCTCCCGGACCTCAGGAACCACAGGCACCTCAGGCGCAACGGGTACCTCGGTCACCGGGTCCGGAACCGCCCCGGGGCGGTCCTGCTCGAAGGTCCGGAGCAGGTCCGCCGCCACGCTCACCGCGATCGTGGCCGGCTCCTTGCCGGTGATCTCGGTCATCCCGATCGGAGTCTTGATCCGATCGATGGTGGCGGCGTCGTGACCGCCCTCGGTGGCCAGGCGCTTGCGGAACCGCACCCACTTGGCGGCCGAGCCGATCAATCCGATCGAGCCGAGACCAGGAGTGCGCAAGGCGGCGTCGCACAGCGCGGCGTCCTCGGCGTGATCATGGGTCATGATCAGGACGTGGGCGCCGGGCGGCAGCTCCGCGAGCACCTCCTCCGGAAGCAGCGGTGTGTGGTGCACATGGATCTGCGCCACCGCGTCAGAGAGCACACTCAGCCGTTCGTCGGTGAGCATGTCGGACCGGGTGTCGATCAGGTGCAGATCGAGGTTGTGGCGGGCCAGGATGCGGGCCAGCTCCAGTCCGACGTGCCCGACGCCGAAGACGGCCACCGCCTGGACCACCGGCAGCGGTTCGAGGAGCAGGCTGACGGCACCGCCGCAGCACTGCACACCGTGGGGTCCGACGACCTTGTCGTTGAGGGCGAACTCCATCAGTTCCGGCTCCGGATCGGGCTCGACGTTGAGCTGGCGGGCCCGATCGATGGCGACGGCCTCGATGTTGCCGCCGCCGATCGAACCCCAGGTCTCGGTCTGTCCCACGACGAGCTTGGCACCGGCCCCACGGGGCGCATGGCCGCGCACGGTCGCGACGGTCACGAGCACGCCGGGCTCCCGGCGTGCTCGCAACCGCGTGACCGCGGCGATCCAGGTCATGTCAGGCATTACTCAAAGCGCTTGTGTCGGTACGGATCTCGCTGTCGTCCGGAGCCTGGCCGTCGCCGCTCCGCACGTCCGCCTTCTCGCGGACCGACTCGATCGCCCAGAAGACCGCCTCCGGCGTCGCGGGAGCGGCGAGTTCCACGCTGACCCCGGCGGGACCGAACGACGCGGCCGCCTGGCGCAGCGCCTCGCGCACGCAGAACGCCAGCATCAGCGGAGGCTCGCCGACCGCCTTGGACCCGTACACCGCGCCCTCTTCGGTGGCGTTCTCCATCAGCGTGACGTTGAACTCCTCGGGCATCTCCGAGAAGCTCGGCAGCTTGTAGGTGCTCGCGGCCTGGGTCAGCAGCCGGCCGCGGTTCGGCCCGTCACTGGTGTCCCAGCGCATGTCCTCGAGCGTCAGCCAGCCCGCGCCCTGCACGAAACCGCCCTCGACCTGACCGATGTCGATCATCGGGGACAGGCTGTCGCCGACGTCGTGCACGATGTCCACCCGGCGGATGCGGTAGGCGCCGGTGAAACCGTCGACCTCCACCTCGGCCGCGGCGGCGCCGTAGGAGAAGTACTTGAACGGGGAGCCCCGGAAGCTCTTCGCGTCCCAGTGCAGCCCCTCGGTCCGGTAGTAACCGGACGCCGACAGCTGAACACGCTGGAAGTACGCGGTGTGCACCAGGTCGTCCCAGGCCAGCTCCTTGTCGCTGCCCAGGGTGCGGGCGACACCGTCGACGATGCGCACGTCCGAGGCGTTGGAACCCAGCTGGCTCGCGGCCACCTGCAGCAGCCGCGTGCGCAGCTGCTCACAGGCGTTCTTCACCGCGCCACCGTTGAGGTCGGCACCGGAACTGGCGGCGGTGGCGGAGGTGTTGGGCACCTTGTCGGTCCGCGTGGGCGCCAGTCGCACCTTGTGCAGCGGGATGCCCAGCGTGGTCGCGGCCACCTGCAGCATCTTGGTGTGCAGGCCCTGGCCCATCTCGGTGCCACCGTGGTTGATCAGGACGGAGCCGTCCTTGTAGATCAGCACCAGCGCGCCGGCCTGGTTGAAGGCCGTGAGGTTGAACGAGATGCCGAACTTGATGCCGGTGATCGCGAGCGCCCGCTTGGTGTGCGGGTGCGCGGCGTTGAAGGCGGCGATCTCGCGCTTGCGGTCGGCGATCCCGCCGTCGTTCTCGACCTGCTGCCAGACCGCGGCGATCCGTTCCGCCTGCGGGACCGGCTGGCCGTACGGCGTCGCCTGACCGAGACCCGGCTGGTAGAAGTTGCGCTTGCGCAGCTCCATCGGGTCCAGGCCGAGCAGCGGCGCGACCCGGCCGAGGATGTCCTCGATCACCAGCATGCCCTGCGGACCGCCGAAGCCGCGGAAGGCGGTGTTGGAGACCTTGTTGGTCTGGGCGATGCGACCGGCGACCCGCGCGTTGGGGATCCAGTACGTGTTGTCGATGTGGCACAGCGCACGGGCCGTCACAGGCTCGGACAGGTCCAGGCTCCAGCCGCCGTCCGAGGTGAGCGTGGCATCCAGCGCCTGGATCCGTCCGTCGGCGTCGAAGCCGATCTTCCAGTCGGCGTGGAAGCCGTGCCGCTTGCCGGACATCGTGAGGTCCTGGGTGCGGTTGAGCCGCACCCGGACCGGCCGGCCGGTCAGCTTGGCACCGAGCGCGGCGATGGCCGCGAAGCCGTGCGGCTGCATCTCCTTGCCGCCGAAGCCGCCGCCCATCCGCAGGCACTGCACGGTCACCTCGTGACTGTGCAGACCGAGGACGTGCGCGACGATCTCCTGGGTCTCCGAGGGGTGCTGGGTGCTGCTCTGGATGAACACCTGCTCGGCCTCGTCGATGTAGGCCAGCGCGGCGTGCGTCTCCAGGTAGAAGTGCTCCTGGTCGGAGAACTGGAACTCGCCGCTGAACACGTGTGTGGAGTCGGCGAAGCCGGCGTCGATGTCGCCGGTCACCATCAGGGGCCGGGCGCCGTGGAAGCTCTCGGCCGCGATCGCTTCCTTCAGCGTGATGACGGAGGGCAGTTCGTCGAGTTCCACCTCGACGGCCGCCGCACCGAGCCGAGCCGCCTCCAGGGTCTCACCGAGCACCCAGGCGACCGCGTGGCCGTGGAACATGACCTCGTCGGGGAAGAGCGGCTCGTCGTGCTTCATGCCGGCGTCGTTGACACCGGGCACGTCGGCGACGGTCAGTACGCGGACCACACCGGGCACGGCGAGCGCGGGCTCGGTGCGCAGCGCGGTGATCCGGCCCCGGGTCTTCATGACCTGGACGGGGTAGGCGTGCAGCGTGTCCTTGGTGCGGTACACCAGGTCATCGGTGTAGAGCGCGGCGCCGGTGACGTGCAGTACGGCACTTTCGTGCGGCATGGAGACGCCGACTACCGGCTTCTCGGGACGCTCGGACAAATGGCTCATGAAGACACCGCCTCGGTGGTTTGCGCGTGCAGCTTCAACAGGCTCTGGCCGAGCATCGCGGAACGGTAGACGGAGCTGGCACGGTGATCGCTCATCGGCGTGCCCTCACCGCGCAGCACCCGGGCCGCGGCCTCGACCGTCTCCGCCGACCACGGCTTGCCCTCCAGGGCGGCCTCGGTGGCGAGGGCACGGATCGGGGTGGCGGCCACGCCGCCCAGACCGATGCGTGCCTTGCGGACGATTCCGCCCTCGATGTCGAGCGCGAATCCGATCGCCACGCTGGAGATGTCGTCGAAGCGTCGCTTGGCGATCTTGTGGAAGGCCGTGACCGGCGACAGCGGAAGCGGGATGCGCACCGCGCGGATCAGTTCATCGGGGCGGCGCACGCTCTGCCGGTAGCCGGTGAAGTACTCCGCGAGCGGGACGACGCGCTCACCGTCGGCGTCGGCGAGCACCAGCGACGCCTCCAGGGCGAGCAGCACCGGCGGGCTGTCACCGATGGGGGAGCCGGTACCCAGATTGCCGCCGAGGGTGCCGCTGTTGCGGATGAGTCGGGAGGCGAACTGCGGGAACAGCTCGGCCAGCAGCGGGACATCACCGTCGAGCCGGCGCTCGATCTCGGTGAGCGTGACCGCCGCCCCGATCTCGATGTGGTCGGATTCGACGCGCAGCTCCCGGAGTTCGGGCAGCCGGTCGATGGCGACCACGCACTCCGCCCTGCGGGAGCGGATGTTCACCTCGACGCCGTAGTCGGTGGAGCCGGCGACCACGACCGCGTCGGGCCGCTCGCGCAGCAGCTGCAGCGTTTCGGCCAGGGTGTCCTTCCGCAGGAACGTGGCGCCGTCCTGCGTGTACTCGGTGGCGACCGGCGCGGGCGGGTCCTGCTCGCGACGCTGCGCCAGCGGGTCGTCCTCGGTGGGCTCACCGACCGCGAAGGCGGCGTCGCGGATCGGGCGGTAGCCGGTGCAACGGCACAGGTTGCCGCTCAGCGAGTGCAGATCGAAGCCGTTCGGACCGTGCTCGGCGTCGTGGGCGTCGCCGCTGTCGGCGGACTCGCCGTGTGCGCAGCGGTCGGGCCGGTAGTACTCGGAGGCCATGCTGCAGATGAACCCGGGGGTGCAGTAACCGCATTGGGAACCGCCGCGGACCGCCATCTCCTCCTGTACCGGGTGCAGCGTGGGCCGCGTACCCGGTTCGCCGACCGTGGCGAGACCTTCGGAGGTGATGATCTCCTGGCCGTCCAGTGCCGCGGCCGGCACCAGACATGCGTTGACGGCCACCCAGTCGGTGGGCTTGTTCACGCCAGGACGGGCCACCAGGACCGAGCAGGCGCCGCACTCACCCTCGGCGCAGCCCTCCTTGGTACCGGTCAGGCCACGCTCGCGCAGGAGATCGAGCACAGTGGTGTGGGGTGCAGCCGGGGAAAGGGGTGTCTCTTTCCCGTTGACGGTGATCCGCGCCGCTACCATGGCACATCCTCATTTCCGCGCATGGTCGAGCTGATTATGCTAGTAGCCATTTCAGGGGCTTTCTATTTCGCTGGCGCAGCCCGGGGAGAATCCGGAGCGCGACTCGGCACGCGACGACGTGCCGCAGGCGGTGTGAGAAATCGAAAGATGCCGGGGCCACAGAAGGGCACGCCGGAAAAGAAGGCTGTTCAGCAGCCGTGTGCTACGAGACCCGGAGTCCAGGCGACCTGATGCGCGGGGCGGTGCAGTTCGGAGATGATCGACATCCGACTTCGCCTCCTTCATCAGTTCACGGGCCGGTCGGCTCGAAGTTACGTTGCCGCAGGTCCATCGGTCAAGCCGCCGTGCGCAGACCATTCGGGTCCGCCGAAATCCGTTCCGCCGGCGGACCCGCCCCGACGCCCGGTTCGATCCCCGGTCCGACCGATCGAGACGCCGTCCGGAATGTGACGTATTGGCTGGTCGAGGCGTCGAGCGGCCGGCGTCGATCAGGTGGCCGCCGCCGCGCAGGCGTCAAGGAAGTCTTGACAGAGGCGGCGTGTCAAGGTTTTCTTGACGCATGACGATCTTGAAGAAGACGGCCTCCTCCGACGAGGGCGGCCCTCGCTCCACCACGGCCCCCACCACGGCTGCCCTGCTGCCGCTCGCGGTGATGCTGCCCGCGGTGACGGTCATGTTCCACGACCGCTTCGGGGCCGTCGCCTCGGCCGCCCTGGTCGCCGTGTCCCTCGTACTCGTCGCCGCCGGGGGAGCCCTGCTCGCCCGTACCACGGCACAGGCCGATGCCGCCGCGGCCCGCGCCCGACGCGACGCGGACGTGCTCGACGCGCTGGAACCTCTCGCCGGCGCCCGGCGATGAGCGACGTACCCCTCCTCGGCCCCCTGGAGACGGCCAGGATCCGCGAAGGCATCGCGGCGGCCGTGATCGGCGCCCCCGAAGGCCTGGCCGACGCGCTCGAACACGACGCGGACGGTTATCTGCGCCTGGTGGACGCCTCGCGGGTCGGAGCCGAGGAGGCGAGCCGGCTCCTGCGTGAGGCCGTACAGGGCGCCAGGGCCGCCGGACACAGCTGGGAAACGGTGGGCCGCATCCTGGGAGTGAGCCGGCAGGCCGCCCAGCAGAGGTTCGCCGGGGCGTCCGCACCCGGCGCGCCGACCGGTGGTGGGGCGGGCGCCGCCGAGCGCCGCATCCTCAGTCCGCTGACCGCGTTCAACGAGATGGCCGCCCTGGAGGAGGCCGGACGCGACGGATGGCACCTCGTCGGCTACGGATCCTTCTTCCACGAGGTGGAGGCCTCCGCGCACCCGTGGGAACACTGCCGTGTGACGCTCTCCGCCGGCGGCCGCCACCGGCGGATGGAGGCGGAGGGCTGGATCCCCGTCGGCGCGGGCTGGTTCCCCTGGCGCTACTACAAGCGGCCGCTCGGCCCCGACACCAAGGCGGCCCGGTGACCGTCCCGGCCCGCCGGTCGGGCGGAACCGGGACGGCCACCGTCGCGGCAGGGGGCCCGGGGGTCAGGGAGTCCGGAGCTTGTCCACGATCCACTCGCCGAGCTCCACGGTGATGACCGTGTGTCCTTGGTTCTCGCTCGCGCACAAGAAGTGGTCGAGCTCGCTGTCGGCGGGGTCGATCTTGCTGTAGAGAGCGTCACGGTCGTCGATCGCGCCGGCCGCCACGGCGCTGACGCTCGGCACGAACGTGGTCGCGTTGTAGGTGAGTTCCGCGGGCTCGCCTTCGAGGAGCCCGGCCAGCATGGCGGCGGTGCCGAAGTTGGCGGGGCGGCCCGGCAGGTTAAGAGCCTCGGGGAAGAGGCCACCAGGAGCGCCGTCGATGTCGGGCAGGTTGTTGGTGACGATCGGGATCTCGGGGGAGCCGGTCTTCTTCAGGATCGCGACGATCTGCTCGCCCGTGTCCTGCGTGTCCAGCCGGGTGCCCGTCAGCTCCGCACCGGTGGTGCGCATCGCCGTCACGCCGGCCGGGATGTTGTTCCCGGCACCGGTGCCCGTGCCGTTGGCGACCCCGAGCCGCCGCACACCGGGGGGCCAGCTGCCCACCCGCTCCAGTTCCGCGAGGAAGTCGGTGCGGGCCCGGTCCTGCCGGGGCTCCGCGGAGACGCTCTCGATGTGCCAACGCAGCAACTGCCGGGCGGCCGTGCTGTTGACCATCCGCGAGAAGCTGCCGAGGAGTTCACCGAATCCGGGGAGGCCGCCCCAGTTGTCCTTCACGAAGTGCGCGAACGCCTGTACCGAGATCGGCAGCCAGGCTCCGCTGTGCGGGGTGTCGTACGAGAGGAAGGTAGCGGTCTGGTGGTCGTCGCCTTCGTGGTGCATCTTGGCCAGGGCGTACCGGGTGACCAGCCCTCCCATGCTGAAGCCGCCGACCGTCAGCTTGGCCGAACCCTCGCGGTCGTCGATCGCCTTCTTGATGCACTCGATCGCCACGTCGGCGTTGTCGATGATGGACGCCGACCGCTCGTCGAAGCCCAGGAGCACCAGGTCGAAGCCCGCCTCACGCAGCTGGGAGATGAGCGGGTACTCGCCGTTCTCCAGGCCGTTCCACAGGGCGTCGGGATCGCTCTTGCCTGAGGAGAACCCGTCGGCGAGGATCACCGGCTTCCTGACCCGGGTCTGGCCCGGGCTGCTGTAGAACACCCAGGCGGTGCCCCCTTCGAGGGGCCACTCGACGTCCCAGGCGGTTGCCCTCGGGTAGTGGGGCTGGGCGCCCGGGAAGGTGTTGTCCCAGATGCTCACAACAGGCATGGACATGTGGTGCGGCTCCTCTGTCTCGTGATGCGGTACGGCCCGCCCCCGGGACGGAGGGCGCGGCGGGGGCCGCCCCGGGTCGCGGCGCGGAACGCACTCGGGGGCGGCCTGCACATGCCGGCGGCCTCGTGCCGACGTCATGTGCGGAACCGGAACCATGATCCCGAAGCGAGTAGCCCAGAACCAACGAAACCCGACCATGTCACTCGTACGTGGAAAGTGGTTTCGTCGCAGGTCACAGGGCTGCAAGGGAAGAAACGATGATGCGGGCCCGACACGGACGCCACACGGTGCCGCCGGGAGTGCGCACGGCCGTCGCAAGCTCTTCATGGGCGCCTGGCGGTGAGCGCGGCGGATGCTTAAGAGCAGATCAACTGAGCCTTAAACGTGCCTGTGGTCTCCTCGCCCCGCGTCGATCGAGACCGTCGGCAGGCGTGTCGTACACGCGACGACCGTCCGCGGCACTGGGGCCGTGACCTGCTTCTTCGGACGCGCGCGCACGAGTCACGAGCCTCGCGGTGGCTCGCCGCACAGCGCTCCAAACCTCCTCGCGGCCTGATTCGTAAAAAGGCAACAGGACTGAACTCCCTTGAGAACTCGGCCGTATGCAGGACGTCAGGGGGGCAACGTCCATCGGATCGAGGAGTGTCGAGTGTCCAGAAAACGGACCATGAGTCTCAAGAAGAAGTTCGTGCTCTCTGCCGTCGCGGGAGCCCTGGTGATCGGCGGGGTCGCCGCGACGGTGGCGATCGGAAATGCCGCAGAACCCGACGTCGTGTGTCAGGGGTCGACGGTGACGTTGTCGGGGGAGGCGGGTGCCCCGGCCGCGTCGAGCGGTACGTTCCCGGTCGGGACGAAGTTGAAGGTGACGAACCTGGACAACGGCCAGTCGACGACGGTCGCCGTGAACGGTCCGTCGGGTAGTTGTGTGCTGTTGAACAATGCGGCGTTCGAGAAGGTGCGGGAGCCGGGGAAGAACCTGATTCGGCGGGCGCGTATCGAGCGGGTGGGTGGTGGCGGTGACGCTGCGGCTCCCGCGGCGCCTGCGGCTGGTGCGTCCGGTGCGGCGGGTGGGGCGGCTGTGCAGGTGCCGCCGGCGACCGGTGAGGTGGTGTGTCAGGGGTCGACGGTGACGTTGTCGGGGGAGGCGGGTGCGCCGGCCGCGTCGAGCGGTACGTTCCCGGTGGGGACGAAGTTGAAGGTGACGAACCTGGACAACGGTCAGTCGACGACGGTTGCCGTGAACGGTCCGTCGGGTAGTTGTGTGCTGTTGAACAATGCGGCGTTCGAGAAGGTGCGGGAGCCGGGGAAGAACCTGATTCGGCGGGCGCGTATCGAGCGGGTGGGTGGTGGCGGTGACGCTGCGGCTCCCGCGGCGCCTGCGGCTGGTGCGTCCGGTGCGGCGGGTGGGGCGGCTGTGCAGGTGCCGCCGGCGACCGGTGAGGTGGTGTGTCAGGGGTCGACGGTGACGTTGTCGGGGGAGGCGGGTGCGCCCGCCGCGTCGAGCGGTACGTTCCCGGTCGGGACGAAGCTGAAGGTGACGAACCTGGACAACGGCCAGGCGACCACGGTGACGGTGAACGGTCCGTCAGGCAGTTGTGTCCTGCTGAACAACGCAGCCTTCGACACGGTGCGCGAGCCGGGCAAGAACCTGATCCGGCGGGCACGCATCGAACGCGTGGGCTGAGCGACCAGCGTTGACGGCGTGACGGCGGGGACGGCACGGAGCGTGCCGTCCCCGCCGTCACGCCCTCCCCGCCCCGTGACACGTGGCCGAGTGGACAGGGACGGACAGGACTGGACGGTCATCGCCCCTTCAGGGCATGGATAGTGGACACCGTCCACGCCGAGGCTGTGCGCCATGAACCTCGGACGGACGAAGGGCGGGCCTGTCGGACGGCGGCACCACCTGGGTGGTCAACGCCTACGGCCCGGCTCGACCGTCTCAAGGCACCTGCTGAGCAGCCCGTCCGAGGCCCCGGTGGGCGTTCGCCGGCCATCGCCGTGCGGCGCGCTCCCCCCCCGTCACCCCGTCGCCTCACCACTCCGCTTCCCCGTCACCCTGCCGTCCTCCATGGAGGTCTCCACCGTGTCCAGCTCCGCAACCATGTCGCCGTCGGTCGTCCGTGCCCGTCCCGGCAGACGCCCGCGTGAGGTCGACAACCGCGCGGCCTACCTCAGCTTCGGACTCGCCTACGTACTCGGCCACGGCACCGCCGCGACTTCCCAGGGCGCCGACCCCTTGCTCGACCTGCCCGGCTGGCTGCCCACGACCCTCCTCGGCAGCGGGCTCGTGGTCGGCATCGTGCTGACCACCCTGGCCGGCCTGCGGGCCCAGGTCGGAGCCACGACACCGGAGATCCTGTCCGCCCGGCTGCTCGGCGCCGCGTGGATCGCCGCTTTCACCGCCCTGTTCCTCGCCGTCACCGGCCTCACCTCCGTACTGGAACAGCCGGAACTCCAGTCCGTCCTCTGGCCCGCCGGCTCCGGTCTGATCGTCGGCCTGCTCTACCTCGCGGAAGGCTCCGTACGCCGCAACCTGCTGCACTACGGCCTCGGCGTCTGGCTCGCCCTGACCTCCACCGCGGCACTCTGGTTCGCCACTCCCGGCCTGTACTGGGTCCTCGCCGTCGCGGGCGGCGGCGCCTACGTCCTCGCCGCGGCCCTCGAACACCGCCGCCTCCACCTCCTCTCCCGCACGGGACGCCCCCGCGACTGACGACCGGCCCCTCCGCCCGTCAGGGCCGCAGGCCGGCCCGCCTGAGCGCGAGCTCCGAGAGATCGGCGATGACCCGCTGGTCCCCGCGCCGCCAGGCGTCGGCGAGACCGCCCTCGGGCGCGGGGAGCGCGGCGAGGTCGCTGAGCCGGCCGGTGAGGGCGCGCAGCGCGAGCAGGTCGGCACCTCCGGGCGCGTCGAGGAGGCGCCGCATGATCACGCTGCGCCGGATCCAGCGCAGCCGGGCAGGGAGCCACAGCAGCAGGACGACAACCACCGGGACGACGATCAGCGCCAGTGTGGTCAGGGTGGCCACCTGGCTCACGGCGTCCTGGAGCGACTGCCCGGCGTTGGCGATCCCGGTACTGGCGTCGGCAGCGGACTGCAGCGGCTTCTGCAGGAGATCGCCGACGAACGGTACGTTCGAGGCCGCGTCGCCGGCGTTGCCGAGCTCGGTGGCGAGGCTGTCGCCCGAACTTTCGACCCTCCGGCCCGGCTCGGCCAGCAGCATGATGGCGTCGTGGACGGTCAGGGCGAACCACACGGCGGCGGCCATGAGGCCCACGGCGATCAGGTCCGCGAGGATCTGGCGGTTCCGACGTGCTGGAGTCTGTGCGTAGAGGCGCATCGGCGGGCTCCCGTTCGGGTCGGACGTCGAGGAGAACCGGCCCCGCCGGGTGAGGCTCGGCCGGTCGTTCGACCGTACGCCTGACTCCCCCTCCGCACCGGGTTCTGTGGACGAACGTCCGCGCCACGACGCCTGGTCGGCGCACCGGAAGCCTGGAGGACGCCGCCCGGAGCCTTCGCGGGCCCGGGTGGTCCGGACGTATCCCCAGGCAGCCCAGCGGGGGACACGCTCACGCGTCCGGTGCCCGTACCCAGGGGGCGAAGCGTTGGCCGGGCGCCGCGTCGTCGCGCCCATACCTCAGGACCGTCTCCTGGACGATCACGAGTCGCTCGGCGGCGATCAGGCACGAGATCGGCTCCTGGAAGACCAGCTCCCGACCATGGTGGTGCGTCAGATCATGGCCGGCGGCCAGGCGGAGCTGCGGCGAGCACGTTCCAATCCTGCCGATCCGGCCCGAGCGGTCGACCGTGAGGGCGCCGGCAGGGCAGACTCTGAGCAGAAGGAAAGGGGCGGGCGATGACCGCACAGCCGATTCGCCGGCACGAGCCGGAGCGAGTGCCGCGCAACGCGAAGGGCATCGCCGACGCGCTGACGCCGGAGGCCGCGAAGGAGTTCTACGCCGAGCTCCTGGCCGCCCGGCCGGAGGAGGCCAAGGGCGTCCTGTTGCGCTGGTGGGGTCGGGCGATGCTCGAATCCGATCCGGGCCGGCAGCGCCGGGTCGCGTCCGCGCTCACGGGCACGATGCCGACGATCGCCGTGCAGGACATGCTCGAGCGGCGGCGGGCCGCGGGACTGCCCGTTGAGTGAGCCCTTCGACGACGGCTCCGAGGGCTTGCCGTGCGTGCTGTCGCAGGACGTCACCGCCTTCATGACCGACCCGGCGCTGCCCCCGTGGGCGATGGGCCCGGTCGTGGCCGCGATGGTGGAGATCGGCGAGACCCGAGGGCTCGTCGCAGGAAGCACGGTGGCGGAGGATTGGCCGGAATGCCGGCTCCTGCCGCTCGGTGAGGACGGGGCGCTGGGCATCATCGAGTACGTGATCGCCAAGGACGCCGCCCCGCCGCAGGTGATCGTGACCCGCGTCCTGCTGTACTGAACACCCGCACGGCGCGGGCGGAATGCTCCGGTTCAGCGGTCCGGACGGGACACGCCGAGAACCGCTTTCATGGACGCCGCCGTACGTGCGCTACGTGCCGGCGGAACGGCACCGGCTGAGGTCCCACGCTCCACGACCAGGTGCGGCACACCCCTGAACCTTGACGGCTAACACCGTTAGCCATGGCGTGACTGCCCGGCACGGCGCACGTCGTCGGCCGACTCGGTCGGTCACCACGTGAGAGGGGTGCGGTGAACACCGCGACAACCGGCACCGCGTGCGTGCGGACGGCCCGTCATGGCTGACCGAGCGCGGCAGATCATGGCCGCAGCCCGGGAACTGCTCGACGCGGAGGGGCCGGACGCGTTGTCCATGCGACGTATCGCCGCGCGCGTCGGCATCCGGGCGCCTTCCCTGTACAAGCACTTTCCGGACAAGGCCGCCGTCGAGGCCGGACTCCAGGTGCAGGGCATGACGCAGTTGGCCGAGGAACTGGAGGCTGCCGAGGCCGAGATCGGCGCCGAACCGCCCTTGCTCGTGCTCGCGCGCGCCTACCGACGGCACGCTCTCGCCAGTCCGCACCTCTACCGCATCAGCCACACCCGCCCGCTCGCACGGCCCTCCCCGACGGACTCGAAGATCGCGCCGCGATGCCACTGGCCCACGCGGTGCACGGCGACATCGACGTCGCGCGCTCGTTCTGGGCCTTCGCCCACGGCATGGTCGTGCTCGAACTCGACGGCCGCTTCCCGTCGGGCGCCGACCTGGACGCCGCATGGCGCACGGGCTGCGAGGCGTTCGCCGAAACGATCCGGCAGAAGACCGGGGGTGTCACCGAATGACCGGACCCCCCGAACCGGCACCACCACGGCCGGTCCGGCCCGCTCCGCCCGCTCGGCCGGGCGAGGAGAGGCGTGACAGCACCCGCATCGGAGCCTTACCCGATCGCTCGACCGAGATCATCACGGAGCAGCCATGGACTTCGCCTACCTTCCCAGTCCCTCGACCGGGGTGCTCCACCTCGGCCCGGTCCCGCTCAGGGCGTATGCCTTCTGCATCATCCTGGGCGTGTTCGTCGCCGTCCGGCTCGGCAACCGGCGCTGGGTCGGGCGCGGCGGGGAGCACGGAGTCATTGCGGACGTCACCCTCTGGGCGGTGCCCTTCGGCCTCGTCGGCGGACGGCTCTACCACGTGATCACCAGCCCCGACGCGTACTTCGGCGAAGGAGGCGAGCCCGTCCGAGCCCTGTACGTGTGGCAGGGCGGGCTCGGCATCTGGGGAGCCATCGCTTTGGGCGGGCTCGGTGCCTGGATCGGCTGCCGCCGTCACCGGATTCCGTTCCCCGCCTACGCGGACGCGGTAGCCCCCGGCATAGCCCTGGCCCAGGCGATCGGCCGTTGGGGCAACTGGTTCAACCAGGAACTCTACGGCCGCCCCACCACACTCCCGTGGGGCCTGGAGATCGACCGCGCGCACCGTCCGTCCGACACGCTCGACCTCGCGACGTACCATCCCACCTTCCTCTACGAGTCGCTGTGGGACATCGGTGTCGCGGCATTGGTCCTCCGGGCGGCCGGCCGGTTCGCGCTCGGTAACGGCAGGACCTTCGCGTTGTACGCCGCCGCCTACACTGTCGGCCGCTTCTGGACCGAGTATCTCCGCATCGACGAGTCCCACTCCTTCCTCGGCCTGCGCCTGAACGGCTTGACCTCCGTCGTGGTCTTCCTCGGCGCCGTCGCCTACCTCGTCGTGTCGGCCCGCCGCCGCCCTGGTGGCGGCGAGGACGGGACGCGGCCGCAGGGCGACGACCGCGACAAAAGCGCCGAGGGCGACGGGGGCGTGGTCGAGCCGCGCTCGGACGTCGCCGTCACGGCAGGAGCACGGGGCGACGACGCACGATGAGCGGGTGAGACCTTGCACCGGGCGAGCGCGCGCGTGAGGAGCCGGGCGCCTCGACCTGGCGCGGGGCTGGTCGCGTCGGGCACCCACCCGGGCCGACCACGACGCGCGTTCCGGCTTCGCCGCGAGCCCGACCGCGCCCCGACCTCCAGTTGATCATCGTGGGCTCGCCGGGCATCATCGTCCGATGCCGCGACGGACCGCCGCATCGGCCGCCGTCCGGGGAGCAACGGACAACGGGGAGAACGATGTTGAGGTTCAGCAGGGGAACGTCCGCCATGGTGCTGGTCGCGCTGGGGGTGCTCGCCGGCGGCTGCGGAGGGGGCGCCGACACGGTCGGCGAGAAGGCTTCCGGCGGGGACAGCGCCAAGGCCGGCGGGGCATCGAGTTCGGGCAAACCGGCAGCGGCCGGCACCGTGGATTTCGATACCGTCTTCACGACGGAGGAGCGGTTCAAGCAGGCACTGCCGGATCCGGCGTCGATGGCCGGGTGGACGCCGAAGAGCGCCAGGGCGGACATCGAGGAGACACCCAAGCCCGCGGCCGAGTGCGGACCGGACACGCACTGGGACTGCACCAATGTCGCCGACGGCGATGCGAACTTCGAAGAGGTCGGCGAGCGGGCCCTCTTCGACATCGTGGCCTACGCCGACAAGAAGGCGGCACAGGACGCGTGCCGCAAGGAGAAGGACTGGTCGGCGAAGTACTCCAAGGCAGAGGTTCCGCCCGTTCCGGGCGTCGAAAGCCACGCGTACTACCGGAGCGCCGGCGGCTTGAACGGCCTCGACCTCACCATGTGCCTCGGCACGGTCATCGCCCAGGTGAGGCTGGAAGGGGGAGGCAGCGACCTGGACCCGGCCACCGCCCACGCACTGGCCCGGCTCTTCGTCCCCCGGATCCAGAAGGCCGCCGCCTCCTGAACGGCCCGGTGTCCGCCGTTGCCGGCTGACGGCGGACACCGGGCCACGCGTTGCCCGCTCCACGCGTTGCCCGCGCCCCGCGGCCGACCGTGCGCGAGGGCTCGGTAGAATACGGGCGACACACAAGAGAAGAGCTCGCATGGACTCCCGCATCCCGCGGTTGCGACGCAAGCTGGCACGCATCCCCTACACGCCGGGCCGAAGCCACTCCTTCGGCGAAGAGCGGCACGCTTTTCGTCTCGGTCCCCGCCTGCCCGAGGCACGGGCGGATGCCTTCGAAGCCGAGCACGACGTGGAACTTCCACAGCCTTATCGCGACTTCCTCATCGGCATGGGCGGCAGTGGTGCGTCCCCGTACTACGGACTGATCCCGCTGGAAGGCTGCGCCCTCTTCACCATGAACCGCGCGGCTCCCGACGCCGGCACCCGAGGATTCACTCGGGCCCACCGCCCCACCCGCGACGGTCACCTCTTCCTGTCCGTCATCGAATGCGGTTGCAGCGACATCGCCCTCATAGGCGTGACCGGCCCTCTCGCCGGCCGCGTGCTCATCGGCAACGCCGACGGCTTCTGGGGCCCGAACGTCTCCTCGGCCCCGGACTTCCTCGCCTGGTACGAGCGATGGCTCGACCACATGGCCGCCGGACGGGACAACAGGGCCCTGTCCCTCACCTCGCCGCGCCTCCACGCGCATCCACAGGCGTACCGCATGGCGCCGAGGATCTGATCACACGTCATCACCCCTCCATGGACGTCGAGTCCCCTACAGCACGGAAACCATGACGGCACCTTCATCGTTCACCTTCGTGCGCCGCACGGACGGGCTCCGCCACCGCTTCGACCACGCCGGTGAGCGCAACGGCCGGCCAGCCTTCCGCCGAACCGACGGCCGGGTGTGGTGCTGCTGGTCGCCGACCGACGGCTGGCATTGCGAGATCGCCGACGGCCTCGTCACCGCCCATCCCCTCCACAGTGACTCGGACGCACCCGAACCCCCGGCCACCGTCTGGCGCAGCTTCAAGAACGACCGCTCGTACCTCTACGACCTGGAGCGTGATCCGCCGTGAAGCGTCACCTGATGTCCTGTCAGGATCGACTCGACCCACAGGACGGCGGTACGGCGAGGGCACCCCGATCCTCACCTCCATCGAGGTCGAACTAGTCTTCGGATCATGGCTTTACGACCTGACGAGTTCTACGACCATGCCCGTACCGCCGCGGATGGCGAGCGCCGGCTCCCGCTCGCCCGCATGACCGGGTGGGACATCAGCCCGTTCGAGCCGGACGGACTGCGCGTCGCGCCGCTGCGTCCACCGGTTCTGCCCGAGCCGCCGCGACACGGCGAGGACCCCGCCGACTGCGGGGCGTGCCGTGACCGTGACGAAGGCATCTGGTTCAACGACGGTTGGCGGCTCTCCCGGATCACGGGAGTCGGTGTGCCGCTGGCGCTCATGCTGCATCCGCGTGAGCACCATGACATGGCCGACCTGCCCGATGAACTGGCGGCCGAGCTGGGGCTCCTGTCCACACACATCGTCCGCCACGTACAGGCTCTGCCACACATCTCGCGAGCCCACGTCTACCGCATCGGGGACGGCGGCGCACACCTGCACATCTGGTTCTTCGCCCGGCCCGAGGGACAGAGCCAGTTGTACGGGTCCTGGCTGCCCGTCTGGGACGATCTGTTGCCCGAATACCCCGCGGAGGTCGCGGAGGCGGACGCGGCGATCGTGGCGGACGCGCTGGTCGCCTCCCTCGGAGGTCGCCGCTCGGCTGCCGACGAATCACCGGACGACTGACCTACGAGCCGCGGCGGGGGCCAGGTTCCACCCAACGGTCAGCCGACGATCGTCCCAGCTCGGATAGCTTTTCGGCATCCGTCGATGGTGATGCACGGGCTGCTTGCGCCACGGTGCAAGCAGACGTGAGCGCGTTCCACCGCGACCGGTGGCCTATTGCCCAGCGCGCACCTGCCCGGGCTGTGTACCGTCCACCCGGTGAATGACTACCTCACTCGTGCGCCGGAGGAGCTCTCCGAGCGGGCTCAGTCCTTCGTCAGGGTCCACGGGCTACGACTCGAAGGCCTGGGAGCCGCACAGTACCGGGCTCGCTGGCTGGAGCTCGGGATCCCCGAAGTGGTGCTCGACAGGGTCGAGGCCTTCGACGAGCAGTGGGGTGGCTTGGCCCTGCCGCCGGTTCCGACGTACGAGGGCGGTCCGAAGCAGTTCTGCCCCGACGTGCCGGAGACGGCGCTGTCGGACGGTTGGTGGTTCTGGGCGGGAGACCAGCGGACGTCGGTTTCCTACAGCTTCATGATCGGTCCCCGAGGCGAGTTCGGTCTCGGCACAGCGGCGTGGGTGCCCCTGCATGCGAGCGTCGGCGGATGGATCGAGTCGGTCGCGCTCACCCACCACGCCACCATGTGGGCGAAGCAGATCACCAAGGTCACAGGCGATGACGTCGATGCCCTCGACCTCGGGTCCTACGAGCCGGTCCCGGAAGTGGAAGGGCTGGCCGACACCTGGTGGCGAGGCACGGACTCGCTGATCGCGATCCATACCGGCCAGGCCGAGTTCTTCTCCCGACCCGACTACCGGACCGCTGTCATCTACTCCGGCCTCGACCGCTGGGGCCTGTACGGCTGAGCAGCCCCGGCGTCCCCCGGCCGGCTGCGCCGTACGGATGGACTCGGGCTGTACGGCGCCGGGTTCGGGGTCTCGTGGCGTGCGGCGGCCTACCTTCGCACTGCTCGACCACCCCTCCACGAAAGGCAGTACTCGTGCGATCGATCCGTTGCGCCCTGACCGCTCTCGCCGCTGGTGGCATCCTCCTGGCGGGTGCGTCCGCCGCCTCCGCCGACGACGCCTTCACCATCTACGCACCGGTCAGCAACACGTACTCCATCGTCTTCGGTGACCTGAGCCAGGTGGCCGGTGACGACGTCTTCAACGCGGGCCGCGACAACACGGTGGGCTCCTACAACGGTGCCGCCCCGACCGGCGACATCGGCATGGCGGCCATGCCCGGGACCCAGATCCTGAGCAACGACGCCCTCATGCAGCGTGCCGCCGGCCAGTGGGCCGGCAGCATCATCGGCAAGTAGTTCCCGCCGGCTCCCCGTACCGACGGTCCGGCGGCGACATACGCGAGGGCCGCTACCCCCGGAGGGGTGGCGGCCCTTCCCCAAATAAATTCTGCAAAAATACTTTTGGAAAGCTTTCGGGGGCTCTAGCCTTCCCGCATGGTCAGCGAAGAGCACAGGCGCGTCCTCGATCCGGAGCGGGACGCCGCGGCCCTGAAGGCACTCACGCACCCGTTGCGCATCCGCCTGCTCGGGCTGCTCAGGCAGGACGGCCCGGCCACCGCGAGCGAGCTCGGGGTCAGGACGGGGGAGTCGTCCGCCTCCACCAGCTATCACCTGCGCGTCCTGGCGAAGAACGCGTTCGTCGCCGAGGCCGAACACCGGGACGGCCGGGAGCGACGCTGGCGGGCGGTGCACTCCTTGACCGCCTGGAGCAACGAGTCGATGGAATCCTCGCCGGCCAGCCGTGCCTTGCTCACCCTGTCGCGCAGGGTGCAGATCGAGCACCTGGAGACTTCTCTCGTCCAGCACGAGGCCGACATGGCCGACGGCCGACTGGCGCAGGAGTGGGTGGAGCCGTCGGGAATCAGCGACCTGATGCCCCGTCTGACGCCCGAGTCGCTCACCGAACTCCGCGAGGTGTTCGACCGAAAGCTGGAAGAACTGACCGCCCGTGACGCGGCGGATCCTCGCGCGAGGCAGGTCGTCCTCGTCCTGGCCGGACTGGCCCTCGCGCCACGGGACTCCGGCGCGGAGCCGAGAGTCACGGGCCCGACGCCGACGCGCACGGACCCCGACGCCGGCGCCGACATCGGTACCGGTACCGACGCCGGTACCGACAACGACAACGCGTCATGAACGAGACGTTGGACATACCCACCGCACGCCGCCGCTACCTCACGGTCTGCGCGCTCTTCTGGCTGCCGCTGGGGCTGAGTCTCGCGCCCTTGATCCTGCTGCTCACCGAACGTGGCATGACCATGGCAGCGATCGCGGGTCTGTTCGCCGCGCACTCGCTGACAGCGGCGGCACTGGAACTGCCCACCGGGGGACTGGCCGACGTCCTGGGGCGCCGCGTCGTCCTGATCGCCGCGGGCCTGCTGAACCTGACCGCCCTCGCCCTCGTAGGCCTGGGCTCCGGTCCCTGGCTGCTCGGCCTCGGCATGGTGCTGATGGGTGCGGGCCGTGCCCTCTCCAGCGGGCCGGCCGAAGCCTGGTACGTCGACACCGTCCACGCGCACGCCGGCCCCGACGCCGATCTGCGCACCGGCCTGGCCGCCGGCTCCACCGCCACGTCCGCCGCGCTCGCCACCGGAACCTTGCTCGGCGGCGCCCTTCCCTGGCTGCTCGGAGTCGGCCCCGACCTCGGGGCCCGGCTGAGCGAAGCCTCCTCCGGGCTGGTACTGCCCCTCTCCGCACCCCTGTTGCTGGGTTCGGCGGTCGAGGTCGCCTTCGTGCTGTACGTCTTGACGGCCCTGCCCGAGCCGCCTCGGCCGACGGTCGCCCTGCGCGACGTACTACGCGGGATTCCGGCCACCGTCGTGGACGGCCTGCGTCTGGGCGGTCGCGACACGCTGGTCCGTCGGGTGTTCCTCAGCGCGGGCGCGGCCGGCAGCGCGCTGGTCGCGATCGAACTGCTCATGCCGGGGCGCGCCGCGGCCGTCACCGGGGCATCGGAGTCAGGGGCGGTGCTCTTCGCCGCGTTGGCCTGCGCCGGATTCATCTGCTCCGGACTCGGCAGCCATCTCGCTCCGCTGACCGCCCGGTCGGCCGGCAGTGGCGAGCGTGCGGTCCTGGCGAGCCTCGGCATCGGCGCGGGCGGCCTGCTCCTGCTCGGCGCCACCGCGGGCTCCACGGGGGCGGGCGCCCTGGTCCTCGCGGCCGTCGGCTACGGCCTGGTCTACCTCGGACTCGGGGCGGCGGGACCGAACGAGAACGACATCCTGCACCGCCGTGTCGCCCGTACGGGCCGGGCCACCGCCCTGTCGGTCCAATCCCTCGTCATGCAGTCGGTGGGAGCAGTCACCGGACTGGTCGTCGGCGTCCTCCCGCCAGGTCCGATGTCCTGGCTGCCGGCAGGCGGCGTACTGCTGGTGGGCTCCCTCCTGTGGCTCCGCCGCGGCAGGCCCACATCGCCGAACCCACCCATGGCGTGCCCCTCCCCGGCAGCGGAATCCGCCGCCTCCACGAGCTGACCCACGGCGCGCGCTTCGGGCGGATCGTTCCACCGTTCCCGCGTCGCCCGTTCGGCGCGCCGTCCTGGTGGTCCGGGCGAGGCGGTGTGGTCAGGGCACCGGCCCGGCGGCACACTGGAGTTCCACGCCCCGCAGCGCCAGGAGTGACGTGCCCGTCCCGATCATCGTCGACTGCGATCCCGGACACGACGACGCCCTCGCGATCATGTTGGCCGCCGCGGACCCGGCGGTGGACCTGCTCGCCATCACCACGGTCGCGGGGAACCAGACCCTCGACAAGACCACGCTCAACGCCCGCCGGGTCTGCACGGTCGCCGGGATCACGGACGTTCCCATCGCCGCGGGTTGCGACCGGCCGCTCGTCCAGCCGCTCGGTGTGGCCGCCGACGTGCACGGGGTCAGCGGACTGGACGGGCCGATGTTCCCGGCCCCCACGGTGGATGTCGTTCCGGAGCATGCCGTGGACCTCATCCACCGGCTGCTGGCCGAGCACCCCGAGCCGGTCACCCTGATCCCGACCGCCCCGCTGACCAACATCGCCCTGCTGCTGAGGCGGTACCCGCAGGACGCCTCCCGCATCCGCGAGATCGTCCTGATGGGCGGATCGACGGAGCGGGGAAACCGGACCCCGGCCGCCGAGTTCAACATCGTCACCGATCCGGAGGCCGCCGACATCGTCTTCCGCTCGGGGGTGCCGGTCACCATGTGCGGGCTCAACGTCACGCACCAGGCACTGGCCACGCCCGAAGTGGTGGCCCGCTTCGTGGCCCTGGGCACGCCCCTCGGGCAGACCTGCGCCGACCTGCTGACCTATTTCGGGTCCACCTACCGCGAGTTGTGGGGGTTCGCCAGTCCGCCGCTGCACGACCCGGTGGCGGTGGCCCGGGTCATCGATCCCGGGCTGGTGCACTGCGTGGACGCCCAGGTCGCCGTGGAGTTGAACGGCCGGTACACGCGCGGAGCCACCGTCGTGGACCTGCACCGTTCCACGGGCCGCCCGGTCAACGCGCGCGTGGCCGTGACCTTGGAGACCGGCGCGTTCTGGGACCGCATGGTCGGCGCCGTCGCGGCCCTTGGCGCGCGCGTCCACGGGCCGACACCTGACTGAACAGGATCCGCCGGGCGTCCCCGGCGGCCGCATCGCCGGGCACACCCGCGTCCTGTGGGATCGGCCCGGTCGAGCCCGCCCGGTACGGGCGGGCGGCTGCCAGGGTCAGCGGCGCCGGGCGATGGTGATCCCGTCGCGCACCGGAAGCATCACCGACTCCACCCGCTCGTCGACCGCCATCAGGTCGTTGAGGTGACGCATCGCCAGGTGGCGCTCCTCCTGGTAGGCGGGGTCGAGGACGCGGCCGCCGAGGAAGACGTTGTCCAGCACCACCAGCCCGCCCGGGCGCAGTCGGCGCACGATCTCCTCGTAGTACAGGGGGTAGTTGTGCTTGTCGGCGTCGATGAACGCGATGTCGATGACCGGCTCCGCGTCGAGCGCGCGCAGCGTCTCCAGCGCGGGGGCGATGCGCAGGTCGATCCGGTCCGCCACGCCCGCACGCTCCCAGTACGGCCGTCCGACCGCCGTCCACTCCTCGCTGACGTCGCAGGCGAGCAGGCGGCCGCCGTCGGCCAGGCCGCGGGCGATGCAGAGGGCCGAGTAGCCGGTGAAGACACCGACCTCGACCGCGAAGCGGGCGCCGGTGAGCCGGGTGAGCATCGTGAGCAGCGCACCCTCGTCGGAGGAGATCTGCATGTGCGCGGCGCCGGCGGTGGCCTCGCGGGTGGCCATGGCCAGCTCGCCGAGGATGTCGTCGGCCGGGGTGTGGTGGCTGAGCAGGTACTCGCCGATCACGGGCTGCGTGGGCTCGAGATCGTCCCCGTCGATCGCGGAGCTCCACTCGACGGTGAGTTCCTCCTGCGTGGCGAAGCGCACCAGATGGCGGGTGATGACGTCCTGGACCTGGGCCAGCGACTCGGCGTCGACCGCGGTGGCGGTCAGCACCAGCTGATCCGGGGTGGGGGTGAGGCTGCAGGCCCCGGCGGTCAACGTGATGACGCCGCGACCGTCGGGAGTGAGGCTGGTGGTGACCTTGTGGCCCATGTGCGAGACGAGCTGCTTGACATAGCGCGCGGGCCGGGTGGTGGCGACGTGAGCGGTGGCGAGGGGCATCTGACTCCTGAGGTCTCTCCGTTAAGTGGCGAGAATCCTCGCCACTTCTTTGCTGAGGGGATTCTGCGGCCGGTGAGACGAAGTTGTCAAAAGTGTTTAGGTTCGTGGACACTTTTACTCATGGCAGAACAGCAGCCACCCGCACCCACGCCCGCGCACGGGAGCGACACGGACCACGACGAGCGACCTCACGATGAGCGACCTCGCGACGAGCAGGGCCATCTCGTGCTGCGCTCGCCGGAGCAGTTCAAGGCCCTGGGGCACCCGCTGCGTCACCGTATGGTCAACGTGCTGCGCCAGCGCCCCGCGACGTTGCGCCAGCTCGCCCAGGCGCTGGAGATGAGCAAGGGCACCATCGGCTACCACGTGCGCGTGCTGCGCGAGGCGGGACTGGTCCGGCTGACCGAGACCCGCCAGGTGCGCGGCGGTACCGAGCAGTACTTCGCGCTGGCCGCCCCTGCCTTCAAGCTGCACCAGGACGCGGAGGTCGGTCCGGAGTTCCTGATCAACGCCGCGCTCGGCGAGATGCTGCCGCGTCAGCCCGGCCAGGCCTCGCACACCATGCTGCGCCACCTCTGGCTCACCGACACCGAGGCGCACGCGCTGGAGGCCCGACTGCGCGAGATGGCCACCGAGCCGTATCCGACGGACCTCGCGCAAGGCCGCCCGTACGGGCTGCTGGTCAGCCTCTTCCGCGCCGATGTGCCCAACCTGCCACCGGACGAAGCCCCCTGAACGTCCCGCCGCTACCGGAAGGCCGTTTGACCTTGCCCTTGGCGGCAAGGTTGAACGATGACCGGCATGGACAACAACGCCGAACGGCAGAACAACAGGATCGTCGTCGTCACCGGGGCCGGTACCGGGATCGGCCGGGCCACCGCCCGCGCCTTCGCGGCCGAGGGCGCCCACGTGATCGCGGTCGGCCGCCGGGCCGAACCGCTCGACGGGACCGCCGCGGCCGACCGGACCCGTATCACCCCACTGGCCGCGGACATCACCGTTGAGGGCGAGCCCGAGCGGATCGTCCGGCGGGTGCTGGAGATCCACGGCCGGTTGGACGTACTGGTCAACAACGCGGGCATCGTACGCGGCGGAGCCCTCGGCGCACTCACGCCCGAGACGATCGCACCTCAGATCGCCACCAACCTCGTCGCACCCATCCTGCTGGCACAAGCGGCGCTGCCCGCCCTGGAGCGGACGGGAGGCCTCATCGTCAACGTCAGCACCTCAGTGGGCCAACGGGCCTGGCCGGGCAACTCGGTCTACGCCGCCACCAAGAGCGCTCTGGAGCTGTTGACCCGGAGCTGGGCGGTGGAACTGGCGCCCAGGGGCATCCGGGTCGTGGCCGTCGCACCCGGCGCGGTCGACACCCCGATCGGTGAACACCAGGGCCTGGCGCCGGCCCGGATCGCGGCGGTCCGCGCCTGGCAGCTCGCGCACACCCCGATGGGTCGGATCGGCCGACCGGAGGAGGTCGCCTGGGCGATCACCCAACTCGCCTCGCCCGGAGCCTCCTTTGTCACCGGAGTGGTCCTCCCGGTCGACGGCGGGGCTGTCGTGGCGTGATAGGAGTGGCCACCGGAGGTGGCAGAGGTGCTGATAGGCGAGTTGGCGAAGGTGACCACGACGACGGCGCGTGCGTTGCGGCACTACGAGGAGGCGGGACTGATCTCATCGGAGCGGGCACCCAACGGCTACCGGGTCTACGACGAGCGGACGGCTGTCCGCGTCCGCAACATCCGCTACCTGCTGGCCGCCGGGCTCACGCTGGACGACGTACGGGTCTTCGCGCCCTGCCTGGACGGAAACGTGGCGGCCGCGGCGCCCTCGGCCACAGGGCTGCGCGTCGCGACGGAGCGGCTCGCGGTGCTCGACGAACGCATCGCCGCCCAGACCGAGGCCCGCGACCGACTGGCTGCGGCACTGCGGCAGGCGACGGATGACCTCGTCAGGCCGCTGACCTGAGGGGATCGCAGGCTCTGAAGGTCGACCGCCTTACGCCACGACCGTGCCCCGGGCCGCCGCCGAGCCCGCCGTACGGCTCGACGGACGACACCCGGGCGGTGCCTCACTCGTCACGGTCCCAGCGCAATGCGGCGTACGTGGCCGGTAAGGCGATCAGTGCCCAGATGGCCACCGTCAGGGCCGCCGCCGTCCAGGCGTCCCACAGCGTCATGCAAAGGAACGACACGACGAGCGGAACGATGAGCACAGCCAGCGCCTTGCCCCAGCCGAAGCCGACCCGCGGCGTGACGGGGCGTCCGGTGGTGAGGCGGCGGGCCCGGCGGACACCGCCGAACGCGGCGACGAAGGCCAGCGCCGTCGTCCAGACCACGACCAGCGTCAGCCCGACGTACATGGTGGCCTCGTCGGGCAGCCCGGGGAGCGTCTCGGAGACCCCGTCCTGGCGGACCGAGACCTGGACGCCCCGCCACGTGGTGACCTCCACCTCTTCACCGGGCTTGACGAGGTAGGCCAGATCGCCGTTCGAGTTCAGATCGAACGGCTGATCGGCGGGAGCGGGGACGGGTGCGCGCAGCCGTATCCGGAAGACGGACACGCCTTTGGGGCCGCTCTTGGCGTTCTGGGCGGAAAGGACCGTGGCACGGATCGTGTGCAGGCAGTCCTCCGTCACCCGGGCCGCCTCCGTCTCGACGCACGGCCGAGCCGCCAGGAACGCCTCCTCGTCGGCTGTCGCACCACTGATCCGGCTGCCCGCCGCGGCGGAGAGCCCCAGCAGTATCAGGCCCAGCACGGCCCAGGCCAGCGCGCGCATCCGCTCGTCGCGGGCCCGTCCCAGGGCCATCGCCCGCTGCACCGTCATGTCCAGCGCCATGTCGGTCTCCCCCCTGTGTCGTGGGTCCGGCGCCCCACTTCCCCCTGCCCGAACCCCGCTCGACGGCAGTTCCCCGTACGACGAGTATTGCTCCTCGGCTCACCCGGCGGACCCGGCCCCCTCCCCGCCGCCATCGGGGAAAGTCCCTGGTCAGAACGGAGGTTGCCATTCACCCCAGTGCGTCGCGTGGCCGGGCGGGGGCCAGGATGTCGGTCCCCCCGACGAAGGCCACAGGCGCCCCACCCATTCGCACTCCGGGATCGCGCCTTCCCAGTCGTCGGTGCACCGGTCGGCCCAGGCCCGGCCCACCATGATCGGCCGCGTCACCACTCGCTCGGCGACCTCCTGCAGTCGCACCACCAACCCGAGCCCGTCGGCGCCGGGGTTCCCCCGCGGACCGTAGGACACGTCGACCACCTCACAGGTGTGCGCGTGCCCCAGGAACCGTTCGAGGTCGGCCGGGACGCAGCCCGTCAACCGGCGCCCCCAGAGCGTGATCTGGGGCCCGTGGGCCGCGTCGGCCGCGACGCAGAACAGCCGGCCGTCGACGAAGTACGCGTGGACGGCGGGCTCCGCAGGGCCCGACGCGAACTCCACGCCGAGCGTCTCGCGGGAGGTGGGGTCGGCCTGGAAGCGACGCAGCGCGGTCAACTCCGGCAGGGCCGCGACGACTTCCGCGAGACGCATGCCGAACCGCAGCGGTCCGACGCCTTCCAGGGGCGTCAGCTCCCAGTCCGGCCGCGTCGGCCGACTCACGGCATCACCTCGGGCATCGCGGCGAGAAGGGCGCGACCGCCCGAGCGGAGGGCCGGCCATTCAGCCGAGATCGATCGTGCGGGCCACGGCCGCCTGCGACGAAGGCGTTCGATCCGACTCTCCGACTCGCCGACTCTCCGGCGCTCTCGGTCCCGGCCGCGGGAGTCGAGGAGTGCTCCTCATGGTCATGACTCGCCAGGCTACTCGGCCCGCACCGGCGCCCGGTTCCGGGGGAGCGCGCCTCCACCGCTCGGGGTGTCGCGCACCTGGGCCGGTGAGGTGAACCTGTCCGTCGGATGGCGGCGGGGCGGGTGGCAGCAGTGGCAGTCCACTCCGGTGGGCCCGAGGCTCGTCTTCGCAGCCGAGCACCCGAGGAAAGGCCAGCAGCCCATGCCGCACGCCAACGAGGAGGGCGTCGCCACACGCCCGATCGCTCCGGACGATCAGCACCGCAGCCGAGCCGCTCACCTACGGACCGCGATCAGGCGGACCAATCTGGTCCCGGCGTTCTTGGTACTCACGATCATGATGGTGGCCCTGTGGCTGATGGGGATGCCGTTCCTCCAAGCCCTGACGATTTCCACCGCGGTGAAGATCTCGGTGGCCCTGCTCGAACTCCGCCGGCTGCCCGACCCCGTCGACGGCTGAACGGACCCGCCCACAGCCCGAGCCGTCCCGACCGACAAGACCCCCGCCGGGAAATGCCGCGCCGCGCCCGCCCCCGCACTGGCACGATGCCCGTACGGGGAACGGACGTGCGGGAGTGAGGCGGGGGACATGGGAGACATGGGGGAGGCGCTCGACGCGGTGGACTGGCGGGCGTTGGGGGCGGCGGGGCCGGACCATCCGGCCACCGACGTGCCGAAGGTGCTGCGCCGGATCGCCCGGGCGGACTCCACCACCCGCCCGGAGGCCGTGGAGCGGGCGTGCGGCGACCTGCAGGACCTCGTCCTCGGGAGCACAGCGGTCGGCACGGCCGCGCTGCCGTTCGTGGTGGATCTGGCTCTCGACCCGAAATCGGTCCAACGCCTTTACATGGTCGGCCTGCTGATATCCCTGGCCGGAGACGGTGAGGGCGTCGACCCCGGTCGGGCGGCGATGTGGTGGCAGCAATGGCCCCGTATCCGAAGGCTGCTCGACGACGCGGTCCCCGAGGTGCGGCGGGAGGCCCTGCTGCTGATCAGCGACCGGACCGGGCCCCTGCTCGAACGGTGGCACGTGGAGACGGACCCCTCCGTCCAGGTGGCCCTGTTGGTGGCGCTGGGCCGGGTCGCGGCCGCGGAGGACCTCACCGAGTCGACGGACGCGGAGGTACGCGCCGTCCTCGACGGGCTCCTCCACGGTGAGGACCCGGTGCTGCGCGTGGCGGCCGTGGTCGCCTCGGCCCCACTCGACCCCCAGGCGGTGCGGCGCGCCGTGCCCGAGCTGCTGGAGATCCTCACCGACCCCGTGATCGCCCCGAGGTTCGGGGAGGTCTGGTACACCCTGGAATGCGAGTACCCGTACGACCGCAACAACGTCGCGGAATGGGTCGGAAGCCTGCTGGAGCCGGACCTGACGGCGGCCACCTCGTTCTTGGCCGCCCTGGCCGAGGCCGGGACCCGGATCGGCGACGCGGAGCTACGCCGATGCGCGGTGGACCAAGCATGGCGACTGCTGTCGTCCCGGCCCTCCGCGGCGTCGGCCGTGCTGCCGCTCGCGGCCGGACTGCTGGCCGACCCGGACGACGACGTGCGCTACAAGGCCGCGCACCTGCTGGCGATCCTCGGCCGGGAAGCGGCCCCGCACGCCGACCGGCTCGCCGCCCTCCTCGACGACACCGGGGAATCGCGGTACTTCGACGGCACCGTCGGTGACCACGCGCGGTGGGCCCTGACCCGGATCGGGGACCCCCGCGCCCTGCCCGATCTCGTCGAGCGGCTCGTGGCGCCCTACCGGGACATGCAAGGCCGGGGCTATGCCCTCAGCGATCCGCGGCAGCCGGACGTCGCCGATGTCCTGCGATCGCTGCGGGCACACGCCCGCGTGCTGCTGCCCGCGGTACGCGAAGCCCTCCGGGACGAGGTCTCCCGCGCGGGGTGGCTCGTCCAGGACCTACGGGACGTGCTGCACGCGTGGGGGGAGAACCCGCTGCTCCCCGGCGAGCTCACGCCGTACCGGGGGCCCTGGGAACCACCGGTGCCGGGGCCGGCGGAGGCAGCGGCGACGGTACTGACCTATGCCGCCGACGGGCAGTGGCACGGGATGTTCACCACCGCCCTCGACGCGCTCACCCACCACGGACACCTCACCCCGCCGGTCCGGGAAGCCCTCACGGCACTGAAGGCCTCGGACCGCCGGCTCTCGGAGTACGGCGACTACCGGGCGGTCCTCCAGGACGAGGAGATCCGCGCCCGGATCGACAGGGCGCTCACACTGCCGTAGCTAGGCCGACCTGCGGCGCAGCGCCCGGCGGACCAGGTACAGGGCGACGAACAGCACGAGGACGACGAGCAGGACGATCAAGAGGGTCTTGAACAGGCCGCCCTTCTTCTTCTTGCTCTTCTTGCCCTTCTTGGTCCCGGTGGTGGCCCGGGCCTGGGACGACATCGGTGCCTGGAGACCGGTCGCGACGCCGGCGCCGGCGAGAACCCCGCTCTGCGGGAGCGCCGCCGCGGCGGAAGCCTGCCGGGCGGCCGGAGCGGCCGCCGAGGCGGTGGCCGCAGGGCCCAGGAGCAGCCCGGCGATCACGAAGAGCGGAACGAGTGCCGCCGCGACCGTCGGACGCCTCTTCGAAATGCTGTGTGTTGTCACTGTTTCCCCTGTTCTCCCCTGCCCCGGCCGGGCCCGATGGGATCCGGAAGGCCGTGGCTAGGAAGCATCGTCGACGAGTTCGACCGTCGCGGCAAGCACGTGGCGGTGGCGGGCTCGCGCTCACCGGGTACCTTCCCGAGCCGGGATCGCGCGCTCTGGCAGTCTGGGCGCATGGGGACGGGCGGCGGTCGGATGCGGGACGTACGGCGGAGCGTAGGACCGGGCGTGGGGCGGGAGTTGGGGCCGCGGTTCGGGGTGGAGGAGGGGTACGCGTGGTATCGGGGGGAGTCGCACGGAGGGTCCGTGCATCGACACGCCGCCTTCCAGCTCGTCCTGGCGCCCCGGGGCGAGGCGGCGCTCGCCGGCGCGGACGGCACGGTCGTCAGGGGGACGGCGTTGCTCGTCCCGCCCATGACCGCGCACCGGATGGTGGCGGCGGGGGAGCTGCTCACGCTCTTCGTGGAGCCGCATTCGGCCCTGGCGGACCGGTTGCGCGGCCGGTGCGGTTCCGGCTCGGGCATCCTGGCGGTGCCCGAGCTGGGCCTGCTCGACGAGGCCGAGCTCGGCCGGGCGGCGGCCCTGCCCTCGGCAGGGCTGGACCCGCGACTGCTCGCCGCGGCAGCCCTGCTGGAGGGCCTGGAGGAGCCGGTCCCGATGGACGTGGTCGCGGCCCGGGTGGGTCTGTCACCGCAGCGGCTGCGGGCCCTGGCCCGGCAGCAGTTGGGCATCCCGCTCGCCCGTCGGCGCATCTGGTCGAAGCTGCGCCGGAGCGCCCAGGCTCTGGAGGAGGGGCGCAGCCCGGCCGACGCGGCGGCCGCCGGCGGCTTCGCCGATCAGGCCCACCTCACCCACCGGATGCGGGAGATGATCGGGATGACTCCGGCGGCCGTACTGCGGGCGCTGCGGGAGCCGTCGCAGTCAGCCGCCGGCGCGTCGGGCCACGTACACGGAGATGGACCCGGTGACGGTTGAGACGACCTCCACCTCACGGACCTGGTCGAAGCCGGCCTCGGTGATGAGGGAGGGCAGGATGCCGTCGGCGTTGGGCTGTGTGTCGGCCCGGCCGTCGGCGAGCTGGACGACGCGGAACGCGGTGCGCATCAGGCGGGTGCGCTGGAGTCCGTAGTCGGCCAGGACCAGTCGGCCGCCGGGCCGCAGCACGGTGTGCAGGGAGGCCAGGATCGCCCGCTTCATCGGGAGGGGGCACTGGTGGAGTACGAGACCGGAGACGGCGCGGTCCGCGCTGCCCGCCCCGAGCACGTCCACCAGCTCGTCGCCCATGCCCTGGCGCCAGTCGACGGCGGCGCCCGCGACCCGGGCCTTGCGTCGGGCGACCGCCAGGACGCGGGGGTCCGGGTCGATACCGATGACACGGGCCGCCGGTTCGACGCGGTGCAGCAGCAGGGCCTGGGAGCCGGTGCCGCAGCCGACGTCGACGATCACCTCTGCCGGCCGCGGAGCCACGTGCATGGCCAGCAGGCCGCGCCAGAGCCGCTCCCGGATCAGGGCGGCCACGGGGTCGTAGAGGCTGGTGGGGGCGAACCGGCCCGCGGCGGGTGTGAACGGACGGGCGGCCCGCGCCGTCCCGCGCGACCGGGACCGGGAATCGGAGGGCTGAGGGCGAGTGCCGGGTGTTTCGCTGGACGAGGTCATGACGGCAGTGTCCGGCGCCCCGGCGGCACCGGTCTTGTACGAACCGCTCGCCGTGGGGTCGACCCGGGTCGGCGCGGGGCGCGCACAGCGCGAGCCCCGCTCACGGCGGACCGACCGAGCGCGGCGGGCTCAGATCCGCCGGTGCGCGACCGCCGCCAGGGTGTCCTTGACCTCCTGGACCACACGGGCCGCGTCCTCGGGGTTGTTCACCACATCCGTGTGGTTCATGTCGATGACGAGGACCTCGCTGGCCGAGTAGTGCTTGTGCACCCAGTCGTCGTAGCCGGACCACAGCGTCCGGTAGTACTCGACGAGGCTCTCGTCCTGTTCGAAGCCGCGGCCCCGCAGCCCGATCCGGTGCAGCACCGTCTCGAAGTCCGCCTTCAGGTAGACCATGAGATCGGGCGCCTTGCGGTACGGCAGACCGTCGATCTCGCGCATCATCTCGTTGAGCAGCCCCTCGTACACCTGCATCTCGAGGGTGCTGATCCGGCCCAGGTCGTGATTGACCTTGGCGAAGTACCAGTCCTCGTAGATGGACCGGTCCAGGACGTTGTCCCCCTGCTTGTACGCCTCCTTGATCGAGGCGAACCGGGTCTGCAGGAAGTAGAGCTGCAGCAGGAAGGGGTAGCGCTTCGCCTGGATCTCTTCGGGGCTCGCCGTGTAGAAGAGCGGAAGGATCGGATTGTCGTCCACGCTCTCGTAGAAGACCTCGCTGCCGAGCTCCTTGGCGAGCAGCTCGGCCACGCTCGTCTTGCCGATCCCGATCATGCCTCCGACGCAGATCACTGGCATACCTCACTTCTCCCTGGGGGTCTTCTGTTCGTGGGCGGGTGGGTTGTGGGCCCCACACCACTGAGACGCACGCCGGCGGTCACACGATTCCCCGGGATCTTCATGATCAGCGTCAGATGGTCGCCGTCCGGACCGAGACGCTGCCCTGCTCGGGCCGCGCTCCTCGACCGGTCGGCCCGACCGTTCCGCAGTCGCCGCGCAAAGCGACGAGCCGCAGCCCAGCGGCCGCCTTGAATCTTAAGTGATGATCAGCCTCCCGCTGTCCGGAGCACCGGCGCCGGCCACGGCCCGCTCTGCAAGGACGCCGTCCTGGGCGCCGAGGCGGCGCGAGTAGGGTGTCGCCCATGGTCAGGGCCTCTCCGGGCCCATCGGAACCACCGCCTGACCGACCGCGAAGAGAATGGGCAGACCATGGCAGAGCGACGCATCGCGGTGTTCGGCGCCGGATACATCGGCCTGGTGACCGGCGCGTGCCTCGCCGAGCTGGGTCACCACGTGACGGTCCGGGACATCGACCCCGAACGCGTCCGCATCCTCCTCGCCGGTGACGTTCCCATCCACGAACCCGGGCTCGGCGACATGATCGCCCGGAACAAGGAACGTCTCACCTTCACCCAGGACCTCGACCAGGCGCTCACCGGCGCCGAGATCGCCTACGTCTGCGTGGACACCCCGCCCTCGGCCTCCGGCGACGCCGACCTCACCCGCGTATGGGCCGTCATCCGGTCCCTGGCCACGGCCCACGACCTACGTGCCGTCGCCATGAAGTCCACGGTCCCCGTCGGTACCGGTGCCCGCGCCCGCCTCCTGCTGGACGAGATCGGGCTCTCCCACGTCGGCTACGTCTCCAACCCCGAGTTCACCGCCGAAGGCCGAGCCATCCCCGACTTCATGGCTCCGGACCGCATCGTGATCGGACAGGACGACGACACGGCCGGCGCCCTCGTCGCCGCCCTGCACACCGGCATCGACGCCCCCGTGGCCACGATGGACGTCAAGTCAGCCGAGATGGTCAAACTCGCCTCCAACGCGCTCCTCGCCACGAAGATCAGCTTCGCCAACGAGATCGCGACCCTGTGCGAGAACACCGGCGCGAACGTCACCGAGGTCCTCGGAGCCGTCGGCATGGACCACCGCCTCGGCGCCCACTTCCTGCGCCCGGGAATCGGCTGGGGCGGCTCCTGCTTCCCCAAGGACAGCGAAGCCCTGCGCCAGATGGCCTCCAACACCGGCTTCCACCCCCAGCTCCTCACCGCCGTGATCAACGTCAACAACATCCAGAAGCGCCGCGCCGTCCAACACCTCAAGGACGAGCTGGGCGACCTCGCCGGCCGGCACGTCGCCCTCCTGGGCATGGCGTTCAAGCCCGGCACCGACGACATGCGCGAGGCGCCGTCCACCGTGCTCGCCGGACGGCTGCTCGCCGAAGGCGCGCACGTACGCGCCTGGGACCCCCTGGCCCGCCCGGCCGCGGGGGAACCGTGGGACTCCGTGGACCGCTTCCCGACCCCGCGGCAGGCACTCGCCGGCGCGGACGCGGCCGTGATCGTGACCGAGTGGCCCGAACTCGCCGAGATCGACTGGACCGAGGCCTGCGGCGTCATGCGCACACCGGTCCTCTTCGACGGCCGCAACCTCCTCGACCCCACGCGCCTGCGCGAGATCGGATTCCGCTACACCTCCGTCGGACGCCCCTGACCCGTGGATGCCTCACGCGCTCGGTGGGCCCGCGCGTGAGCTCGTTCTAGGCGTGCCTATAGTTAGGGCACCCTAAGCAAGGAGGCGTGCGCGTGCTCGCGCGCCCGCCGGTCCTTGCCGCACGAGCAGAAGCAGAAACGGAACCTGTATGAGACCCGAGTCCACCCCCCTCGTCTCCCCGCGCGCGGACGTCCTGACCGAGACCGTCGAAGGCTTCGGCACGGTCCGCTTCACCCCGGTCGACCCCGCCGCGGACTCCGCCGTGCTGCACTCCTGGGTCGTCGAGGAACGCGCGCAGTTCTGGGGCATGAACGGCGCCAGCCGGGAACTGGTCCAGGAGATCTACGAGGACGTGGACCGCCGCGACACGCACCACGCGTTCATGGTCCGACTCGACGACGAGCCCGTGGCGCTCTTCCAGACGTACGAGCCCACCGAGGACCGGGTCAGCGAGTGCTACGAGGTCCGGGAGGGCGACATCGGCGTCCACCTGATGCTGGCCCCGGTGGCCGGCCGGCCCCGGCCCGGATTCAGCCGGACCCTGATCGGCTCGCTCATCCGGTTCACCTTCCGTGACCCGGCCGTCCTGCGCGCGGTGGCCGAGCCCGACGCCTCCAACGCCAAGGCGGTGGCCCTGATGAACCGGCTCGGCTTCGTCGGCCAGGGCGAGATCACGCTCCCGGAGATCGACCTGCCCGAGGTGTACCTCCCGGAGAAGCGGGCCGTGCTCGCCTTCCTCGACCGCCCCGCCGTACTCCCGACCGCGGCCGCCGTCGTACTCCCTTCCTAGCCCGGGCACGCCGCGGTGCGCGCCCCTACTCGCTCGGGGCGCGCAGCAGGCTCGCCGGGAGGTAGCCGGAGCGCACGTTCAGCTCCCAGCCGTGTGCGTGCACGGCGAGGGCGGCCAGGGCGACGACCGTGACCGGCAGCAGCGTCCTCGGCGCGGCGTCCGGGCCGGCGCTGTCACGGTGTTCCAGGAGCCGGCCGGTCAGGGCCCGCTCGAACGCGGCCTGGTCGTCGTCGAGGAGTACGCGCAGCAGTCGCTGGTCAGGGGTCTGCGGGCCCGCCGCGTCGAGGCGCGCGGCGGCCGCGGCACGCTCCTCGGCCTCCGGCTTGCGCAGGGGCGTCACCCCGGACGCGATCCACGGCGAGCGCGGCGTCTCCACCAGGTGGAGGTAGTCGCACAGCGCGTCCATCTCGGCGAGTTCGGCCGGGTCGGACACCGAGCTCAAGGACGAGTACGGCAGCCCCGCGTGGAACATGGGAGCGTAGTCCTTCCCCAGCAGCGGACCGATCACCCGGGCCCGCTCCCACAGCAGCCCGGTGATCACGCTCAGCGCGAAGACGTCCACCCAGACCCGCGCCGTGGGCGCCTGGTCGACCGCGTCGCCGAAGGCGAAGTCCTCGCTGCTGAGTTCCTCGTCGACGAGGGGGAAGAAGACCTCGAAGTCCCCGTCGGGGCAGGTGCCGAGCGTCAGCACACCGAGCGCGCACTCCGCCGCTGTCCGCAGCGCCAACCGGCCCGGCTCGCCGTCCAGTTGCGGATCCTGGAGGGTGAGGGCGCCGACATGGTCCAGGAGTTCGTCGCCCGTCTCCTGAATCCCCTTGATGGACAGGCTGCCGTAGCGCAGTCCGTGCCAGCGGCCGAAGGTCCGCCGCCGGATGTCCTCCAGGGCTCGACCCGTCCGCTCCTCGCCCACCTCGTGACGCGTCACTTCCTGCACGGTGGCCATCCTCCCCGTAGGACGAGGCCGGCAGCGCTCCCGCCGCCCTCGTCGTCGATCTTCGAGGACCCATCCTCTCCGATCCCACTGACAAGCCACCCCCCAGGCCTTGTCGACGGCCTAGTCCTTCGCGGCGGGCTCGGCGTTGCGCCAGACCGTCACGTCGACGGTGATGAAACCGGTCTCGTTCTTCCCGCCCGACCTGCCGTGGTAGGTCGCCAGCGCGATGTGGCCGGCCTTGCTCAGCACGCAGACCTGTGACCCGTCCGTGAGCTGGTCGAGGCCGACCTTCTCGGTGAAGCGGGTCACGGCGCGGCAGGTCTCCAAGGAGCCCTTCTCGGAGTTGTTCAGCAGGACGATCTTGCCGTTCGTGGTACCGAACTTCTCGTCCCCGAAGAGGGTGTCGCGGTAGAAGAAGAGGTCCGCGTGCCCGTACAGCACTCCTGCACCGGTCGGTTCCTCGGCCGGCCGCGGCGGGTTGTCGGCGAGCATCAGCTGGTGGTTCTGGGGCACTTCGATGCGTTGGTACGCCACCGGCTGGGGGTCGGGCTGCTTCTGCGAGGCGCCCGACGAGGCACCGCCCTTCGAGGCCTTGTCGCCGCCGCCCTTGGTGGAGCCGTCCGGCAGCAGGGACCCGATGACCACGAGCCCGATGACCGCCGCCGCGACCGACCCGACGACGATCAGTGCCGTCCGCCTGGGGCGCGGCGGAGTGGGCGGGCCGGGGACGAAGCCCTGGGGGTGGAAGGGCGGCGGCGTGCCGTGCCCGGGGGTGTACGAGGGCTGCGTGTACTGGGGGTGGCTGTACTGCGGCTGGTGGTGCTGCGGCTGCGGCTGCGGCTGCGGGTACGAAGGCTGCGTGTACGGGGGCGGCGTCGGGTAACCCGGCGGCACGGCCCCCGGCGCCCCCTGCGTCGGAGCCGTCTGCGTCGGCGCGGCGGCGGCGGCCAGGCCGGTCGGCGCGTACCCGGGAGCGGCGGGCACCACCGGCGCACCCGGAGCCGGCGCCGCCCCCGGGGCCTGCGGCGAGACCTCGGTCGGCGTCGGAGTCGGCGTCGGGGCCGGGGCCGAGGCGGCCGTCGGCGGCGGGGTGGGCACCGGCGCGGGCAGGTGCAGCCGTTCGGTGAGGGAACCGGCGACGGCCCGCGGCAGCCAGTCCTCGCCCTGGCGCAGCGGCACGTCCGAGGCCGCGTTGCACAGTTCGATGACCTCGGCCAGGGTCGGCCGGTCGGCCGGGTCCCGGCTGAGACAACGGGAGACCACCGGCCGCAACTCCTCCGGCAGGGCGCTGAGGTCGGGATCCTCGTGCACGATCCGGTAGAGCACCGCGTGCGAGGGCCCGTCGCCGAAGACGGACGCCCCGATCGCGCTGAAGGCGGCGATCTGCCCGAGGGCGAAGACATCGGTCGCCGGGGTGACCGTGCCGACCGAGGCCTGTTCGGGCGCCATGAACGCCGGGGTCCCGACGCTGACCCCGGTACTGGTCAGGGCGGTGGAGTCGGCGGCCCGGGCGATGCCGAAGTCGATGACGCGCGGGCCGTCGGAGGCGAGCAGCACGTTGGCGGGCTTCAGGTCCCGGTGGACGATGCCCGCGCCGTGGATGACGTGCAGGGCCTCGGCGACCCCGACGGTCAGCAGCAGCACGCTGCGCACCGGTAGCGCGCCGTGTCGGGCCACGGCGTGGGCGAGCGAGGGGCCGGGCACGTAGGCCGTGGCCAGCCACGGCTGGGCGCCTTCGGTGTCCGAGTCGATGACGGGCGCGGTGTAGAGCCCTTGGACCCGCTCCGCGGACCGCACCTCCTGCTGGAAGCGCCGTCGGAATTCGGGGTCCTCGCTGAACTCGGGCCGGATCACCTTGATGGCGATGGGCCGGCCACCCGGAGTGTAGGAGAGATAGACCTTGCCCATGCCTCCCGCGCCCAGTACGGCCGCCAGGCGGTAGCCGCCCACGACGGTCGGATCGTCCGCCTTGAGCGGCTGGAAGAAGTCGGCGGACGGTGCACTACCCATGGGGACCCATCTCTGATTGCGGCGATCCAGCACCTGCCGGCGCCCCGAAGTCAACCGAGAGCGTACCCAATGCCCGGACGTCCCCGGCCCGGACCGTCGGACCGCCGTGCCGTCCCCGGGAGTTGGCGGCTCGGACGGCGCGGCAGGGCGCGGTGGCTCCGCCGCTACCAGCCGAAGCGGCGGTTGACCACGGCCGCGAACTCCTCGAACGTCAGCACGCGGTCGCCGTTCTGGTCGGCCGCGTCGAAGAGCGCGGAGGAGTCGTCGGTGCCCCCGACGCCCCAGAACGGGATCGCACCCTGCGCGGCGAGGGTAGGGCCCTTGGAGCGCAGGGCGCCGATGACCTCGGCACGGGTCAGCGTGCCGTCCTGGTCGAGGTCGAGGGCGTCGAACAGGCGCCGGGCCTTCTCGCTCATCACGTGATCCTCTCAGCGGTCCACGCACCGCCTCCTGGGCGGCGCGTCCTGCACGGGAGGACGTCGTGGGGCCCGGCGGGGTTGCCCCCGCCGGGCGTCGGATTCGCGGGGCCGGGTGTGCTCACGCCCGGCCCCCGGCCCCCTGGCGGTTGAAGGGCAGCCTGCCGAGGACGACCGCCATCGCGCAGCTGTTCGTGAGAGCGGAGAAGACCAGGCCGCCCCCGATCGCGGCGGACAGCAACGCGAGGGAGGGGTGCAGGAGCAGCCCGAGGGCGAGGCCGAGCAGCACGGTGACGCCCGCGGTGAAGCGGACCTGGCGTTCCATCGACCAGACGGCCCGCTTCCGGGAGCCGTCGGGGTACTGCAGGCCGTGGCCCTCCGCGGCCCAGGCCTGGGTGCCACCCGTCAGGCTCGACGCGGCGATGCCCTGGGAGGTCAGGGTCGCGACGGCGTTCTCGGAGCGGGCACCGGAGGCGCACACCACCAGCAGGGGCCTGCGTTCGGCGGCCCGCCGCAGCTCCGGCAGGCTCCGTGCGAGCCGGTCGAGGGGGACGTTGACGGCGTCCGGCAGGTGGCCGGACGCGAACTCGCCCGGAGTGCGGACGTCGACGACGGTCAGCTCGGCGAGCCGCGGATGGGCCTGGCCGACATCGAGGGGGGTGGGAACGCTCATGGCGGACCTGGTCCTTGGCAGAGGGGGAGGGGGGAAGGGCGCGGCGGGGCGCGGACACGGGTTACCGGAGCGACGTGCGCCGCCGTCGCCATGCCGGGGATGCTAGGCACGGGGGGACGGCCCGGCCAGGGATCGCCGCCCCTTGCCACGGGACTGCCACACCCCCGCAACAACCAGTGGCCCGAACGAGTGAAATCGCCCCCGAGTCACCAGGTGACGTACAGGTCCTGCGGTGAGCGGTGGATCAGCGTGGGCCGCATCCGCGGCCGAGGGCGGTCGGCGTCCAGTCGCAGCTCGGGCATGCGCCGGACGAACAGGTCGAGTGTCAGCCGGAGCTGCTCGCGCGCCAGTTGGGAACCCGGGCAGCCGTGGGTCCCGTACCCGAAGGCGAGGTGCTGTCGGTTCCCGGGCCGGGTGATGTCGAACTCCCCGGGCCGCTCGTACCGATCCTCGTCGCGGTTGCCCGAGCCGTACGCCACCAGCACGGCGGCCCCGGCGGGCAGTTCCGTCCCGGCGAGCGTCACCGGCCGGGTGGTGATCCGCCGGAAGGCCTGGATGGCGGTGTCGTGGCGGACGGCCTCCTCCACCGCCGCCGGGGCCAGGGACGGATCGGCACGGAGCGTCCGCCACTGCCGCCGGTCGGCGAGCAGGTGCAGCAGCATGGTGGCGATGAGCGCGCTCGTGGTGAGGAATCCGGCGATCAGCAGGTTCTGCAGGCTCGTCACCAGTTCGTGGCGCTGTTCGAGGGTGAGTTCGTCGTCACCGGGGGCCAGGGCGGCCACCATGGCCGAGCACATGTCGTCCCGGGGGTGGGCGCGCCGGTCGCGGACGTACCCGTCCAGCAGGTGCTGGAGCGCGACCACGTCCTCGGCGGCCGCCACCTGACCCTCCGGAGACATCGGGCGGAACAGCAGTTCCTCGGCGCGGTAGCCGCCGTGCACGGCCGCGGGCACGTCGGCGGGGTCCAGCCCGATCAGCCGGCCGACCACCATCCCGGGCAGCTGCCGGGCGTACGCCGCCACCAACTCCGCCGACCCGTCCGCCGCGAAGCGGTCCGCCAACTCGTTCGCGCACGTGCGGGCGTACGGAACCAGGGCCGCCACCCGGCCGGCGGACAGTCCCCGGTTCAGCGGGGCCCGGTGGCGACGGTGGGCCGCCCCGTCGCTGGAGACCACGGTGGGCCGCGGCCCGAACCCCCGAGGCAGGACGCCGAGCGCCGCCTCCGAGAGCGGGATGTCCGGCAGCAGGGCGTTGGCCGAGGAGAAGTCCTCCGCGCGCAGCAGCACCTCCCGTACGTCCCGGTCACGCGCCACCAGCCACGCGTCGAACTCGGCTACGTACGTCAGCCCTTCCGCCCGGCGCGCGCGGTCGTAGAGCGGATAGGGGTCGCGGTACAGCTCGTCACGCCGCGCCTGGTCGTCCTGCCACGTCACTGGTGCCTCCGGATCACGGTCGGGACCGGGCGGGGTGCGCCGCCGCGGGTGACCTCCGGTGCGCCGGGTCATCCTGCCCGAAACACGCAGGCCCCGGTAGGGCGCGTGCCGGGCGGAAGGGGCCGGGCGGGAGTGGGTACGCCTCGACGTGTCGGACGCGTTTTTGTCCGCAGGGCAGAAGCCTTGCCCAGATCAGCGCCGTGCGCGGTAGCCTCCACAGAGGGGCCAGGCTCCGGAAAAACTTTTCCGAAAGCGTGCGTTCGGAGCGCGTCGCGCGCGGAATCGACCGGTACGCACGGCCCCGCGGACACCATGGACCTGCCGTCGTCTGCGCACCGCGCACTCCCTGGAGGGACACACGTGAAGGACTCGAAGGACAGGCTGGAAGCACTGCGGGCCGAGATCGAGCGCCGCAACCCCGCGCAGCCGGAGTTCCACCAGGCGGTACGGGAGGTCCTCGAGACCCTGGCCCCCGTCTTCACCGCCCGGCCCGAGTACGCCGACCCGGCCGTGGCCCTCGTGGAGCGGCTCACCGAGCCCGAGCGGCAGATCCTCTTCCGCGTCCCGTGGCAGGACGACCGGGGTCGGGTCCAGGTCAACCGCGGCTACCGCGTCGAGTTCAACAGCGCGCTCGGCCCGTACAAGGGCGGCCTGCGCTTCCACCCGTCGGTGGACATCGGCGTGGTGAAGTTCCTCGGATTCGAGCAGATCTTCAAGAACGCCCTGACCGGCCTCGGGATCGGCGGCGGCAAGGGAGGCAGCGACTTCGACCCGCACGGCCGCTCGGACGCCGAGGTCATGCGGTTCTGCCAGTCCTTCATGACCGAGCTGCACCGGCACATCGGCGAGCACACCGACGTGCCCGCCGGGGACATCGGTGTCGGCGGCCGCGAGATCGGCTACCTCTTCGGCCAGTACCGGCGCATCACCAACCGCTGGGAGGCCGGCGTCCTGACCGGCAAGGGGCAGGGCTGGGGCGGCTCCGCGATCCGGCCGCAGGCCACCGGCTACGGCAGTGTGCTGTTCGCCGCCGAGATGCTGGCGGTCCGCGGTGAGTCGTTGGACGGGCTGACCGCGGTGGTCTCCGGCTCCGGCAACGTCGCGCTGTACACGATCGAGAAGCTGCAGCAGCTCGGCGCGAACCCGCTGACCTGCTCCGACTCCCAGGGTTACGTCGTCGACGACAAGGGCATCGACCTCGCGCTGCTCAAGCAGGTCAAGGAGGTCGAGCGGGGCCGCGTGAGCGAGTACGTGGCGCGGCGCGGATCCTCGGCGCGGTTCGTGCCCGGTGGGCGGGTCTGGGAGGTGCCGGCGGACGTCGCCTTCCCCTCCGCCACGCAGAACGAGCTGGACGAGCGGGACGCCCGCACGCTCGTATCGAACGGGGTCAAGGCGGTCTCCGAGGGGGCCAACATGCCGACCACCCCCGAGGCCGTACGGATCCTGCAGGAGGCCGGGGTCGCGTTCGGGCCCGGCAAGGCCGCCAATGCCGGCGGGGTGGCGGTCAGCGCCCTCGAGATGAGCCAGAACGCCGGTCGGGTGGCCTGGAGCGCGCAGCGGGTCGAGGACGAGCTGGCGGGCATCATGCGTTCGATCCACGCCGTCGCGTACGAGACCGCCGAGCGGTACGGGGCCCCGGGCGACTACGTCACCGGTGCGAACATCGCCGGCTTCGAGCGGGTCGCGGACGCGATGCTGGCGCAGGGCGTCATCTGATCCGACGGCCGCGGACCGGTCGGGGGGCCGGTCCGCGGCCGTCCCCCTCCGCGTTCCCGCGGCCGCCACGCGCGGCCGGCGCCGGTCCCGGAGGCGGGACCGGCGCCCGGGAGGGGGCGACGCCAGGTCAGAACACGATGACCGTGAACGGGTTGTCGGCGTAATTGCCGCGGAGGTCGTAGGTGTTGACCGTCACGGCGTCCGGGCCGCAGACGCGGTTGGGGGTGGTGCTGAAGCTGCGTCGGTTGGAATTGGGCAGCTCGACGGAGACGACGCTGAAGGCCAGGTTGACCTCCTCGCTGACATTCACGCAGTACCGGCCGGTGTTGACGTGACGTACCCAGTCGATGTTCTTCGACCGCCTGAGCGCGCCGTTGGCCGTGACATCCGCGGCAGCCTGGACGTAGGGGGAGGTGATCGGCCTCGGGTCGGCCGCGGGGGCGGCGGCCGAGGGGACGGCGAGGGCCCCGATCAGGGCGAGGGCGGCTGGTAGTACGGGGACGAAACGATGCATGACTGATACTCCCGGCGGAGGCGTCCTACAGCGAGTTGCGGACGATCCGCCCACATTCGACCGGCGCGCAGCGTGACGCGGTCGCCACGCCGGTCCGGCATGGGCCAACCGGTGCCGAAGGTCACCCGGGTGGCCCGGACGGTTCGGCCGTCGGGGGGCATCGCGCCGCTCGCGCGGGGTCCGGCATCCCAGGCGTCCGCGGGGTCTCCGGCGTCCGGTCGCGGAGGCAGCACCGCAGAACCGGAGATTCTTTCATTCGTTTCAGACTCATGAAGAGAACCTTTCTTTCCAAGGTCCAATGGCGAATTCGATCTACGCTTCGTTCATCCCTTTGGTTCGGTCTTCCTCTGCACATGGATCACACAATGATTTCTGCACCGCCGCGTCGACGTACCCTGCTCGCCGCGTCCACCGCCGTCGCCCTCGCCCTGCTCGTCTCCGGCTGCGGCGCCGGAGGCACGGACGCCCACCGCATCAGGGTCGGCGTCTCCGGCGACTCCCCGGAATGGGACGTCCTCGCCAAGGAGGCCAAGAAGCAGGGCCTGACCGTCGAACCGGTCGTCTTCGACGACTACTCGCTCCCCAACAAGGCCCTCAGCGCCGGCGACATCGAGCTGAACGCCTTCCAGCACCTGGTCTTCCTGGCCCAGTCGAACACCGAGAACAAGACCGACATCGTGCCCATCGCGGCGACCACCGTGGTTCCCCTCGGCCTCTACTCCCGCAAGCACGAGCAGCTCGCGGATCTCCCGGACCGGGCCGAGATCACCCTCCCCAACGACCCCGCCAACCAGGGCCGCGCACTGCGCGTACTGGAACAGGCCAAGCTGATCGAGCTCCGCAAGGAGGCCGGACTCTTCGCCACCCCCGACGACATCACCGCCGACCCCAAGCACCTCAAGCTCACCCCGGTCAACGCCCAGCAGACCCCCCGTACCCTCCAGGACGCGGACGCCGCGGTCATCAACGACGGCGTCGCCGAGCTCGCCGGTATCAAGGCCGACACCGCGCTGTTCAAGGACGACCCCGCCGCCCCGCAGTCCGTCCCCTACCTCAACGTCATCGCCGCCCGCGCGGACCGCAAGGACGACGCCGACTACCGCAAGGTCGTCGAGCTGTACGCCTCCCAGGCCGTGCAGGACGAGGTCCGACGCACCAGCAACGGCACCGCGCACCACATCGAGCTGCCCGCCGCCGACCTCCAGGCCGAGGTCGCACGCATCCAGAAGCAGCTGGGACGATGACCGCCGCCGTGGAGCTGCGCGACGTCGCCAAGGAGTTCCCGGGCGGATCGCGCGCCGTCGACGGCGTCAGCCTCTCCGTCGACGCGGGCACCGTCTTCGGGGTCGTCGGCCACAGCGGCGCGGGCAAGTCCACCCTCCTACGCCTGGTCAACGGCCTGGAGGAGCCGACCTCGGGCAGCGTCCTGCTGGACGGTCAGGACCTCTCGTCCCTCGGCGAGCGCCGCCTGCGCACCGTCCGGCGGGAGATCGGCATGATCTTCCAGCAGTTCAACCTCTTCCGCTCGCGCACCGTCCTGGGCAACGTGCTCTACCCGTTGCGCCTCGCCGGTACGGACCGCGCGACAGCTCGCGCCCGCGCCGAGGAGACGCTGGACTTCGTAGGCCTGGCGGGCCACGGCAAGCGCTATCCCGAGCAGCTCTCGGGCGGCCAGCGCCAACGCGTCGGCATCGCCCGCGCGCTCGCCACCCGCCCCAAGGTGCTCCTGTGCGACGAGGCGACCTCCGCCCTCGACCCGCAGACCACCGGCGAGGTGCTCGCCCTGCTGCGCCGGGTCAACCGCGAGCTGGGCGTCACCATCCTGCTCATCACGCACGAGATGGACGTCGTGCGGACCCTGTGCGACCGCGTCGCGGTGATGGAGAACGGCAAGGTGGTCGAGAGCGGCGAGGTGTACGAGGTCTTCGCCCGGCCCCGCCACGCCACCACCACCGCCTTCGTCCGTTCCGCGCGGCACAGCGAGCCGGACCCCGCGCTCCTGGAACGACTCCGCGCCCGCCACCCGGGCCGCCTGATCACCCTGCCCGTCGCCGACGGCCGCCCCGGACTGGACGGCCTCTCGAAGCTCCTGCACGCCCACGGTGTCGACTTCACGCTCGTCCACGGCGGCGTGGGCGAGGTACGGGGACGCCCCCTCGGCAGCGTGACCCTGGAGCTGCGCGGCGCGACCGACGCCGTCGACGCCGTGGTCGCCGGACTCGCCGTCGCCGACCGCGTGGAAGCGGGTACCCGATGAAGGCGGACTGGAGCACGTTCTGGCCGAAGGTCCTCGACGCCACCGGTGAGACCGTCTACATGGTGCTCATCACCCTGGCGCTGTCGACGGCCGGCGGGCTGGCGGTGGGCCTCACCCTCTACGCGACCCGCAAGGGCGGCGTTCTGCCGAACCGGGTCGCCCACGCGGTCCTGGGCTCGCTCATCAACATCATCAGGCCCGTCCCGTTCATCATCGCGATCGTCGCGCTGGCACCGGTCACGCGCGAGGTGGTCGGCACGATGATCGGCACGAACGCGGCGATCTTCCCCATGACGGTCGTCGCGACGTTCGGGGTCGCCCGCATCGTCGAGTCGAACCTGCTCTCCGTCGAACCCGGCGTGATCGAGGCCGCCCGTTCCATGGGCGCGAGCCCACTGCGGATCCTGCTCACGGTGCTGGTCCCGGAGGCCCTGGGGCCCTTGGTCCTCGGCCTGACGTTCATGCTGGTCGCACTGATCGACTTCTCGGCGGTGGCCGGCACGGTCGGTGGGGGAGGTGTCGGCAACCTGGCGATGACCTACGGCTACCTGCGCTTCGACACCTCGGTGATGGTCGTGACGGTGCTCGTCCTGATCGCCTTGGTGCAGTCGGCGCAACTGCTCGGCAACCTGGTGTCCCGCAAGGTGCTCCGCCGCTGACACGAATACGACGGGCGACGGGCGACGAGTGATGGGCGTGTGAACCGGGTCGGTGGCACTCCCGAGGTGTTTGCTTGGGCGAGGGGGGAGAAGAACCGCGTCCGCGGGGGCCGCCGTACGCCAGGAGGAACCGAACAATGAAGTTCGCCCAGATCGTCGACTTCGAGACGGAGCGCATCGACGAGGTGCGCGACCTGCTGCGCGCCTACGAGGAGCAGGCCCGCGCGCAGGCCCGCGCCGGCGCCCCGACCACCCGCACCCTGCTCCAGGACCGGGCCAACCCGCGCCGCTATCTGGCCGTCGTCGAGTTCGCCTCGTACGAGGAGGCCATGGCCAACAGCGACGCACCCGAAACCGGCGAGCTGGCCGCGCGGCTGTCGACACTGATGACGAGGCCCACCGTCTACACCGACTGCGACGTCCACGAGGAGTGAACTCCGGTCGATCCGGGCGCCCAGGCCCGCCTGGGCGCCCGGCGCCCGTACCGACGGCTCTGAAATGATCATTTCATGAGCCGGACCGGCTCTTCGACGACGTCGAGGACCTGCCCGACCCCACGGCGTGGTCGTCCCGGCCGCCGACCACCACCTGCCCCTCCGCAGCCCGGAACGACTCGTCGACCTGTTGCTCGGGCACATGGCGTGACCCGGCCTGGCCCGACCCGGCCGAGGGCCTGGTTCAGCGGCGGCCGCGACGGTTGAGTTCGTTCGGCGGGATGTAGAACCTGCGCGCCGGTGACAGCTTGTCGAAGCGGGCCTGCTGTCGAGCCTTGTCCTCCATCTGCATCCCGTCGAGGTTCCTGGTGCGAGTGGCTCGATCGGTCCAGAGCAGGTAGGCGACCAAGGCGGCGATGGGCAGTCCCGCGCACGCATAGAAAACGATCAAGTTCTTCAGCCCCCCCCGGTGAAGATCAGTACGTGTGTCGAGTCTCCGGCGGGGCGGGGCAGGAGTCAAGATCGGAGCGTCGGCGGCCGGTACGTCGCATCGTGGCGGCACCGGCGTCCGCACGGCAGCCGTCCGACCAGGACCGAACTGTTTTGTGTCGCTCCTGGCGGGTAGCCGCGGTTCTGTCGATACCTGTCCCGAGATGAATGGAGACGTTGTGTCCGTCGTCAAGAACGCCCTCCCGGAAGCGGACCTGAAGGTCGTCGGTGAAGCGCTGCAGGGCGCTCTGGTGGACCTGGTGGACCTCTCGCTCGTGTCCAAGCAGGTGCACTGGAACGTGGTGGGACCGCGCTTCCGCTCCGTGCACCTCCAACTGGACGAGGTCGTCACCACGGCGCGTACCCACTCGGACGTGGTCGCCGAGCGCGCATCCGCCCTCGGGATCACCCCGGACGGCCGGGCCGCGACGGTGGCGTCGTCCACCGCGATCACCGGCGTGCCGGAGGGCTGGATCAAGGACGTGGACGCCGTCCGCATCCTCGTCGACGCCCTGAGCACGGTGATCGCCCGCATGCGCGACCGCATCCGGGCCACGGACGACCCCGACCCGGTCACCCAGGACCTCCTGATCGCCCTGACCGGCGACCTCGAGAAGCACCACTGGATGTTCGCCGCCGAGAGCGCCTGAGCCGGTCGGCGGGTTGAACCTGGATCGACCTGCGGCACGAGAGAGCCCCCTTACGACCCTGAAGGGTCGTAAGGGGGCATCGTGCTGGATCCACAGGCAGAGGCGGTAGCCCGTCGCGTACCCTGTGCAGCCTCACAAAGGGGCGAAATGACTGATCAACAAGGGCCGGAGTGGTCGCGCGGACTCCTGGCCGTCGGGTTGCTCCTCCTCATCGTCGGAGTCTTCACCCTCTGGCCGCTGTGCGTCCTCGGCTTCCTGATGATCCTGTTCGTCGGCGCGTCGACCGCCGGCCAACGCCGGGCGAGCGGCAAGGCCCCGGAGACGCTGCTCCAGCCCGGAGACCGGCCCTGGCGGCGCGAGGACGACCGGGATTAGGAACGGGCCGGCGGGATGTGTGACGGAAGTCTGACGTCGCGGCGGTCCTTCTGGTGTCCCGTACCCCGGGGTGTTGGAATCGAGGGGTGACGACAGACCACTCCGACTTCGAGGGAACCCCCGTCGGTCGCCGTCTGATGCTCGGCATGCTCGGGCTCGGCGCCGGGGGCCTCGTGGCCGCACCGTACGTACAGCGCGGGATCGAAGCCTTCCTCGGGGCCGCCTCGGACAAGGACCCGACCGGGCTCACCGGGCTGCTGCCCAACGGGGGCGGCTTTCGCTACTACTCCGTCGCCACCTCCGTGCCGCGCAAGAACGAGCAGGACTACCGGCTCACCGTCGACGGCCTGGTCCGGCGCCCCACGACGTACACCCTCGACGCCCTGCGCGCACTGCCGCAGACCCGTGTCGTCAGGGACGTGCAGTGCGTCACCGGCTGGCGGGTCCCCGAGACCGCCTTCACCGGCGTCACCGTGTCCCGCCTGCTGGACGCCGCCGGTGTCGATCCCGAGGCCAAGGCGATCCGCTTCACCTGCTTCGACGGCACGTACAGCGAGAGCCTCACGCTCCCGCAGGCCCGACGCGACGACGTGCTGGTCTGTCTGCGGATGCGGGACGAACCCGTCAGTCATGCGCACGGCGGCCCGGTCCGGCTCTACGTCGCGCCGATGTACTTCTACAAGTCGGCGAAATGGCTCTCCGGGATCACCGTCACCTCCGAGGTGCGCCCCGGTTACTGGGAGGAGCGGGGCTATGACGTCGATGCCTGGGTCGGCGGGTCCAACGGGCGCAGTGACACCCCCACCGTCTGAACCGGCCCGACGGGTCGCCAGGTTCACCCGTGCCGAGCGTGGGGTCCACCGCGCGACCGCCGCGCTGACGCTGCTGTGCGTGGCGACCGCGGCCGCCCTGTACGTCCCGCAGCTCGCCGAACTGGTCGGCCGTAGACATCTCGTGGTGACGGTCCACGAATGGGCCGGCATCCTGCTGCCCGCGCCGTTCCTGCTGGGTCTGGCGTCCCCCGCCTTCCGGGCCGACCTGCGCAGGTTGAACCGCTTCGGGCCGCACGACAGGAAGTGGCTGCGCGCGGTGCGGCGACGCGACCGCCGGCGCGGATCCCGGCCCGCGGGGAAGTTCAACGCCGGCCAGAAGCTCTACGCCTCGTGGATCGCGGGCGCCGTCCTCGTGATGCTGGCGACCGGCCTGTTGATGTGGTTCACGCATCTGACACCCCTGGTGTGGCGCACCAGCGCCACCTTCGTGCACGACTGGCTGGCCTTGGCCATCGGGCTGGTGCTGGCCGGGCACATCAGGATGGCCCTCGCCGACCCGGAAGCGCGCAGGGGCATGCGTACCGGGTCCGTCGAGCGCCCCTGGGCGGAGCGGGAGCACCCGCTGTGGCTCGGCGACGAGCCGAAGGGCGGACGCGCGGATCGGTCGGAGGGTGGCCCGGACGCCGGATGAGGCGAAGACCGCCCCGGCGTCATCCCTCCTGATTCTTCGCTGGTCCTGGCGCTCGCCGGCGTCGCCCTGTTCGTCGCCCTCGTCTCGTGGCCGCCCGGCGCGCCTGAGCCGGTGTAGGGCAGATGGCGGACGGCGCTTGTGGAGCCGCCCCGCGGTCAGCACGCTTGATCCATGAGCACACCCGTCCCCGGTCCGGTGCGGCCTCCTGCGTCGGTGCGGCCGGAAGACGCCCGCCGGGCGCTGGTGGCGGGATCCGTCGGCAACTTCATCGAGTGGTACGAGTTCGGGATCTACGGCTACTTCGCCACCGTCCTCGCGGCGCAGTTCTTCACCCCGGTGGGTGGCAGCGAGGTGGAGGGGCTCGTCAAGGCGTACGCGTCGTTCGCCCTGGCGTTCTTCTTCCGGCCGGTCGGAGCCGCGGTGTTCGGGCGGTTCGGCGACCGGGTGGGCCGGCGCCCCGCGCTCGTCCTGGTCGTCTGCCTGATGACCGGTGCCACGGCGATGATCGGCCTGCTGCCGACGTACGCGTCGATCGGCGCGGCCGCGCCATGGCTCCTGACCCTGCTGCGGATCCTGCAAGGGCTTTCGGCGGGCGGGGAGTTCGGCGGGGCGGTCTCCGTCATGACGGAATGCGCGCCACCGGGCCGCCGGGGCCTGTACGGGGCCTGGCAGTCGTTCACCGTCGCGCTCGGCCTGCTCGCCGGCGCCGCGGTGGCGGTGGTCCTGGCGAGCGTACTGACCTCGGCGCAGCTGCACGCGTGGGGCTGGCGGGTGCCGTTCCTGCTCACCTTGCCGCTGGGTCTCCTCGCGCTGCGGCTGCGGTTGCGGCTTCCCGCCGAGGAACCGCCCGCCCGCGTACGGACCGGGCCGCCCGCCCCCGGACCGCCCCGGCCGCGTCCCCGGGAGACGGTCCGGGCCGTGGCGCTGGGCGTCGGGCGGGTGATGGGTTGGTCGGCGGCCGGCTACACCTTCCTGGTGGTCCTGCCCTCCTACCTGCAGAGCACGCTCGGCACCAGCTTCCAGCGGGCACTGCTGGGCACCGTCCTGGCGAACCTGGGGTTCGCCGCCTCGATCCTCCCCGCCGGCCGGCTCAGCGACCGGATCGGGCGGCGCACGGTGATGGTGGCGGGGGCCCTGCTGACGGCCGCGCTCGCGCTCCCCCTCCTGCACCTGGTGCAGGACCCCGACGGGCCGACGTACGTGAAGGGGGCGGCGCTGTTCGCCGCGGGCGCCGGTGTCGGCCTGATGGCGGGTCCGGGCCCCGCGATGCTGGCCGAGATGTTCCCGGCCCGGGTGCGCTGCACCGGCCTCGGGCTGGCGTACGCCCTGTCCAACGCCGTGTTCTCGGGCTGCGCGGGACTGATCATCACGGAGGTGGTCGAGCGCACCGGGAACGTGGACGTCCCCGGGTACTACGCGGCGACGACCTGCGCGGTGAGCGCCGTCGCGCTGCTCACGCTGCGCGGTGACGACCACGAGCGGGCGCTGCGGTGAGCGCGCTGCGGGTGGTCGGGCTGATGTCCGGCACGTCGTACGACGCCATCGACGCGGCGGCCGCCGACCTCTCCCTGCACGGTGACACGCTGGTGCTCACACCCCTGGGGATGATCAGCACGGCGTACGACGACGACCTGCGGGCGGACCTGGCCGGGGCCCTGCCGCCCGCCCGGGTGGACCTGGCCACGGTCTGCCGGCTCGACACCCGCATCGGACAGGCCTTCGCCGCGGCGGCGGTGCGGGCCGACGCGGAGCTGTGCGGCGGACGGGCCGACCTGGTGGCGTCGCACGGGCAGACCGTCTTCCACTGGACCGAGGACGGCCGGGTGCACGGCACCCTCCAGATCGGCGAGGCGGCCTGGATCGCCGAGGCGACCGGCCGGCCCGTGGTCTCCGGCTTCCGTACCCGCGACGTGGCGGCCGGGGGGCAGGGTGCGCCGCTGGTCAGCATCGTCGACGTGATGTGGCTGCGGGGACGCCCCGGGGTACCGGTCGCACTCAATCTGGGCGGGATCGGGAACGTCACGGTCGTGCCGGGTGGGGTGGCGGGCACCGGAGGTGAACCGCTGGCCTTCGACACCGGCCCCGCCAACGCGCTGATCGACGCGGCCGTGACCGCCCTGGCGGGGCGCGACGCCCAGGGCGACACCTTGCGCGACACCCCGGGCGACGCGCCCACGATGGATGTGGACGGGGCCCTCGCCGCGCGGGGCACGGTCCACCCGCCGCTGCTGCGACGGTTGCTCGCCGACCCGTACTACGCCCGGCCCGCACCGAAGACGACGGGTAAGGAACGCTTCCACCTGCCCTATCTGCGCGCGGCACTGGACGCGTGCGAGCCGCTGTCCGTCGAGGACGTCGTCGCCACGCTGACCCGGCTCACGGCCCGGACGGTCGCCGACGCGATCCGGCCCTTCGGGGCGACCGAGGTGATCGCGTCCGGAGGCGGGACCCGCAACCCGGTGCTGATGGACCGGCTACGGCAGGAACTGGGCGCAGGTCGGGCCGACGGGGTCGCCGGTCGCGGCCGGCGCGGTGGGTGCGTGGTGCGGTCCTCGGACGAACTCGGGCTGCCCGCGGGGGCGAAGGAGGCGTACGCCTTCGCCGTACTGGGCTGGCTCACCGCGCACGGCCTGCCGGGCACCGTCCCCGCGTGCACCGGCGCCCGGCGCGCGAGCGTCCTCGGTTCGATCACGCCCGGCGGCCCGGGCCTGCGCCTGCCGCGGCCCCCGACGACGGCACCGGTCCGGCTGACGGTCGACGGCGGGCCCGGCCCGGTCCGGCCGGACCACCTGCGGTGATGCGGCCGGACCGGTGTCGCCGGCCGGATCCCTATCAGCCCTCCGCCCGCTACTGAGCCTGCTTGATCGCGGAGATGTCGAACTCCAGCACGATCTTGTCGCCGACCAGCACACCGCCGCCCTCCAGGGCCGCGTTCCAGGTCACGCCGAACTCCTTGCGGGAGATGGTCACCGCCCCCTCCAGACCGACCCGCAGGTTGCCGTAGGGGTCGACGGCGTTGCCGGTGTACTCGAAGTCGATGGTGACCGGGCGGGTGGTGTCCTTGACGGTCAGATCGCCCGTGACGCGGTATTCGGAGTCGGAGCGAGGCTCGACCGAAGTGGTACGGAACGTGATGTCGGGGAAGTGGGGAGCGTCCAGGAAGTCGTTGGTGCGCAGGTGCTGGTCGCGCTGTTCGACGCCGGTGTCGATGCTCTCGGTCTTGACCACGACCTGGGCGGTGGAGCGGGCCGGATCGCCACCGTCCAGATGGGCGGTGCCCTCGAACTGGTGGAAGGCGCCGCGGACCTTGGTCACCATGGCGTGGCGGGCGACGAAGCCGATCCGGGTGTGGGCGGGGTCGAGGACGTAGTCCCCGGTGAGCTCCTGGATGGTGGCGGTCATGGGTGACGTTCCTCCGTAGGGCGGGATCCCGGCGGCGGTACGCCCGGAATCTTCCCGACCCACGCTAGGGCGCGAACCGGTCCCGACCCGGCCGGACGCACGGGGCGACGCCGCAGTGCACTCCGGCCGGCGCCCCCGCCTCACCCGTGGAGAGCAGCGGCCGACCCCCGCGGCCGCCCGCCGGCGATCAGATCGACACGTCGTCGGTCAGCGGAGGCAGGGCGTACGGACGGAGGACCATGAGCGAGCCTTCCAGGGCCGCCACCATGGCGAAGGGGAAGCGGTCGAGCTCGAGGCAGAGCGCGACGTCATCGGGATGGACTCCTCGACGCACGCCCTCCACCAGCTCGGCGGCGGCCCGCGACTCGCCGGCGCGGCGAAGGAACTCGGCCGCGTCCGTCTCGGCCTCGGTGGCCCTGCCGGCGATGTACTGAGCACACGCCAGGTCCTCTTCGGCCCGCCCGTCCTCGCCCGTGACCACGAAAGTGACGCTGTCGCACCCTCGCGTCCGCAGGACCCGAGCCGTTGCCTCCGCGACCACGAATCCGGCGCACAGCACCAGCGACGCCTCCTTGACCGCGAGCGCGCCGACCGTCCCCGCCGTGGTCTTCTGCACCACGGTCCGTCCGCCGAGGTCCATGGACCGCAGCATGCCCGGCGAGTTGACGGTGTCGAACCCGGGCGCGGGCGGACCGTCCTTGAGCGCCACCCATGCGGGGTGGCGCGCTTTGAGCGCGAGGGCCTCGGCCGGCGACTCGGCGAGAACGATCTTTTCCGCGCCCCGGGCGAAGGTCCAGGCAGCCACCGTGAAAGCACGCATGACGTCGACCACGACTGCCACGGGCGGGGTTTCGACCAACTCGGCGATACCAAGAAAACGAGCGTCCATCCGATCATGATCGGGCATGCCCGGCCCGATGCCCCCGGAGAGTGGTGCGCCCCACATCGAGGCCGTCACGACGCGGGCAACCGGACGTGTCACGTGGCGCGGCCCCCAGGACGAGAGTGGAGGGCAGCGCCGTCATGAGGTCAGGGCGATTCGGGCGGCAGCGTGGCGCCGGGGACCGGGGCGACGAAGGCCGGGTTGTCCTGCCAGGTGGGTTCCAGGGGCTGGATGCCGACCACGGCCACGCCGGTACCGGGGCGCTGCTCGCCGATCAGTTCACCGCGGTGCTGGAGCACGAACGGGACGGTGAGCGGTTCGGCGTGGACGGCGTCGTTGACGTACACGTCCTCGGTGAATGCGTAGCGCGCGGAGGACCAGCACCACTCGCATCCGGCCTCGGACTTGGCCTCGTACGTCCACCGCAGGCTGACGCGGTAGGTCATGGGGCCGCCGGTGTCGTACCCGGCGGTGAAGACGAGCTTGCCGCGGCCGGTGCGGTGATCGGTGGCGCACAGGGTGAGACTGACGGTGCCCTGGCCGGGGACGCTCTCCGCAGTGGGGAGTTGAGGCACGGGGCGCGCGCAGCCGGGCGCGGTGGTGGGTCCGCCGCCGCTCGGGCGAGGCGTCGGGGTGGCGTCCGGGCCGCCACCTCCGGTTCCGGTTCCGGGCTCGCGGGTGGGGATACCGGGCGTCGGGGTACCGGGGACGGGGGTACTCGGGCCGGGGGTACTCGGGCCGGGGGTGCCGGGGACGGGGGATTCCGACGGCATGACCGAGGGCCGGGCGGTCGGCGAGGCGGACGGTGCCCGCGACGGGGTCGGGTCAGCAACACTGCAAGGCGAAGCGCCCCTGGTCGAAGCGGCCCGCGGCGAGGTCGGCCGGGCGGATCAACCAGTAGAGCGTGCCGACGTCCCCCCACATCATGTCCGCCGCGTAATCGGTGTCGATCTGCGCGAGCAGCACCCACCGGGCGGCCTCGACGTCCAGGTCGGGATCGTTTCGGGAGGTGCCGGGGCGGCCGAGCACCGCTTGGGCGATCTCCCGCTCCACCGCACCCTGAACGGGCACGGGGTGGCCCCCGATCCGGTGCCTGACATCGTCCGGGGCGGAGTCGAGGTCGATGAGGCCCTTGGTGAACAGCCTCCCGTTGAGGGGGTGGTGGCGCCACCGCGCGGAGTCCACGACCTTGCCGAACGCGGCACGGAGGCCGGGGGCGTCGTAGGCCGGTACGGTCATCCCCGCCTGCGCGGTCAACGGCACTTCGGGGTACGCAGGGAGCTCGGGCGGGGCGGGACGTACGCGGGTGGGAGTGCCCGCGGGCACGTGCAGCACCTGGGCGCCGGGTCGGGTGGCGGGGTCCGACGCGTCCACGGGGGAGTCGTCGCCGTCGACGCGGCCGTCGAAGTGGAAGAAGAGCAGGGTTCCGGAGTCGGGCAGGGCGAGTCCGCAGTCGCCGGCCGCCGCGAGGGCCGCGCAGTCGAGCGAGGCGATGTGGGACAGGGGGCCGTGTCCCTCCCACGTGGGCCACGGCAGGTCGAGCGGCAGTTCCGGGAGTCCGCCGAGCCGCCCTGCGGCCGGTCCGTCGCCCGCGTGGGCCAGGCGCAGGCCCGGGGTGAGCAGGCCGATCCACCGCGCGGCGTCGTCGGGCGGCAGGTGGCGGTGGGCGAGGTCGTGCAGCGCCTCGGCGGGAGCGAGCGTCATGGGACGAGCATGCACGAGAGCACTGACAGCGAGCACTGACGGCGAGCACCGACAGCGACTACTGACAGACCGACAGGACGGGCGGATCCGAGGCGGCGCCTCGCGCGCCGAGCCTCGGGACGGCCGAAGCGAACTGTCGGACGAGCCGCGCCGACTTACGCGGCCAACCGGGGGGTCGCGGCGCGCGCCGCACCCTCGGAGCGCCGCTCGGGCTGCTACTGCTGGGCCGGGCCGGGCAGCGCCCGCCCCGGCCGTCCCCGCGCACACCAGGAGCCACGCACATGCCGACCCGTGCCCGCGCCCGCCGGAGCCGCCGCCTCCGCACCGGACTGTCCGTCACCGTCCTGACCGCCGCCGTGCTCGGAGGGCTGCTGCAGCCCGCGCAGGCGGCCGGTGACCCCGGCCCGGGCGACGGGCCGGGGCGCCACGACAAGGGCCTCCAGCGGCAGCTCGACGGGCTGGTCGCCCAGGAGGACGGCCCACCCGGGGCGATCGCCCTGCTCACCCGCGGCGACCGTACGGAGGTGTACACGGCCGGGGTCGGCGACATCGCGACCGGTCGCCGACCGCACCCCGACGACCACATGCGCATCGCCAGCATCGCCAAGGCGTTCAGCGGAGCCGTAGCCCTCCAGCTCGTCGACCAAGGCCTGCTCTCCCTCGACGACACCATCGGCGAGCGCCTTCCCGACCAGCCCGAGGCCTGGCACGCGGTGACGCTGCGCCAGCTCCTCCAGCACACGAGCGGCCTCCCGGACTTCTCGACCGCCCCCCGGTTCCTGGAGATCCTCAACGCCGACCCGCGCCACGTGTTCGACCCGCGCACTCTCCTCGACTTCGTCGCCGACAAGCCGCTGCTCTTCGTCCCCGGCTCCCTGTACGAGTACTCCAACTCGGACAACATCGCCGTCGCGCTGATGGCCGAGGCCGTCACCGACCGCCGCTACGAGGACCTCCTCAAGGAGCTCGTGTACCGCCCGCTTGGGCTGCGCCGCACGAGCCTGCCCCTGGGGTACCGGCTCCCGCGTCCGTACCTGCACGGCTACGACGTCCAGCCGCCGGCCGAACCGGAGGACATCAGCGAGGCCCTGGGCGCGTCCGGTGTCTGGGCCTCCGGTGGCATCGTCTCCACCCCCAAGGAACTGGGTACCTTCATCCGCGCCTACGGTGGCCCCTCGATGCTGTCGGCGCAGACCCGCAAGGAGCAGCTGACCTTCCGGCCCGGCGACTCCTCGGAGCCCGCAGGTCCCGGTACCAACGCCGCCGGGCTGGCGATCTTCCAGTACACCACCCGCTGCGGGGTGCTCTACGGACACACCGGGAACTTCCCCGGGTACACCCAGCTCGCCGCCACCACCCCCGACGGCACCCGGTCGCTGACCTTCTCGATCAACACCCAGACCAGTAAGAGCAACAAGCCCGCGCTGCTGGCCCGACTGCGCACCGTGCAGGAGGACTTCGTCTGCGCCCTGCTCAAGGGGCACTGAGCCGGACCGACTCGGCGGTGCGGCGCGTGCGGCGGTGTGGCGGTGTGGCGCGAAAACGATCACGCTCGCCCGCGCCGCCGCCCGCGATCCCTATGCTGACGCCATGCTCGACATACCCCTTTCAGCGCTGGAAGTCGCGATGGTGCAAACGGGCACCCGAGCCGTCGACACCCTGCGGGACACCACGGCCTTCGCCCAAGGACTGGAGGACCTCGGCTACCACCGCCTCTGGTACGCGGAGCATCATCACTCTCCCGCGATCGGCGCGTTCCCACCGGTCGTCCTGACGGCGCACGCGGCCGCGTCGACCTCCGCCATCCGGCTCGGTTCGGGTGGAGTGCTGGCGCCCAACCACGCGCCCCTCGCGCTGGCGGAGCAGTTCGGCACGCTGGCCGCCCTGCACGAGGACCGTATCGACCTGGGCATCGGCCGTGGCCCCGGCACCTTCGACGACGCCACCGCGCGGGCGCTGCGCCGCGGCGCCGGCCCGGCGACGGATGCCGAGTACCGGGACGACGTGGCCGCGATCCTGTCGTTCCTGGTGGACGAGGTGGCACTGGGCCCGCTGCCGGAACCGTGGCTGCTGGCCTCCAGCCCCGCGGGGGCCGCGCTCGCCGCGGCACTCGGCCTGCCGGTCGCGGTCGCCCACCACATCCGGCCGGACAACACGGCTGCGGTTCTGGAGCGCTATCGGTCGGCCTTCTCCCCGTCCCGCTGGTGCGAGCGGCCCCGCGTGCTGCTGTGCGTGGAGGCGGTGTGCGCGGAGACGGAGGAGGAAGCCGTACGGCGTGCGGGACCGATGAACGTCGTGAAGGCCGGCCTCCTGAAGGGGGAGAGCCGGCTGCCCTTCCCCACCCCCGAGCAGGCGGCCGACCACCCCTTCACGGAGCAGGAACGGCACGCCCTGGCCGGCTTCCGTGCCCAGCAGGCCGTCGGCGCGCCGGAGACCGTCGTGAAGCGGCTCGCGCACCTGGCCACCGAGACGGGGGCGGACGAGCTGATGCTGGCCACGCCCGTGTACGACCTAGCCGACCGCATCGCCTCGTACGCGCTCATCGGAAAGCACTGGGCAGCGGCGACGGCACGGTAGGGGTGCGCCACCGGCGCCACCGCCGTGGCGAGGGCCCGTGACACTGCTCACAGGCGACCCGGCGCCACGGAGGTGGCCACAGCCGTTGGCGCTCCGAGGTTGTCGCCCTCCCGCGGAGGAGCCCGTGTGCACTGAGCCACACAAAACGGGCCATTCGGTCGAAGGGTTGCTCCGAACGGATGACCTAGCCTGGACCGACCAGTGTGATCCGGGGGCTGAGGGCAAAGGAAAAGCACGTCCATGCGCATCACCACCACTTCCGCACGTCGTCGTCGACGGGCGGGGTACGGGGCCGCGGCCACCCTTCTCGGCCTCCTGGCGGCAGCCGGCACTCCCGCTCACGCCGCCACGGACGGCTCGGTGGACCGCGCACCGGACGGACCCCCCGTCGGCAACTCCGCACCGGCCGGTCCGGCGGGTGCCGCCCGGGGCGCCGCTCAGGAAGCCGCCCGGAGCGCCACCCACGGCGGCACCGGGGTCCCGTCGGCGATATCCAGGCTGGCGCAGGGCGCGGGCCGCCAGGTCGCGATCACCATCGACGACGGCCCGGACCCCCGCTGGACGCCCCAGGTCCTGGAGACGCTGCGCAAGCACCACGTCAAGGCCACCTTCTGCATGATCGGTACCAAGGCGCAGAAGTACCCGGAGCTGGTGCGTGCGGTCGCCGCCGACGGACACCAGCTGTGTGATCACTCCGTCGACCACGACGTCACGATGGACCACAAGCCCGTCGCCTACCAGCGGCAGCAGATCCTCGACGGCAAGGCCATGATCGAGAAGGCCGTGCCCGGGGTCCCCGTCACGTACTACCGGGCGCCGGGCGGAGCCTTCACCCCCGACAGCCGCGCGATCGCCGCCGCGAGCGGGATGCGGCCGCTGGGCTGGAGCGTCGACCCCAAGGACTGGAGCCGGCCGGGCCTGAAGGCCATCCTCTCCACCGTGGAGGGCAAGCTCCCGCAGCAGCCGACGGTCCTCTTCCACGACGGGGGCGGCGACCGCAGCGAGACCGTTGCCGCGCTGAAGGAGTACCTGCCCTGGCTCACCGAGCAGGGCTACAGCTTCTCCTTCCCGGCCCGCACCACCCCGTAGACCGGTTCCCCCTCTAGGTGGGGAGGCGGAATCCGTTGAAGAGATCGTCCATGCCGCGCAGGGCCAGCCGGTCCGGGGTGGCACGGACCACGAGATCGCGGACAGTCGCCACGACCGGATTGCGGAGGACTCCCAGACGTCCGATGCGGCGGGCACGCAGGCGCACGGCGTCGGTGCGGGCGTGGCGAGCTGCGGTGTACGCGGCGAGGGCGGCCGGAACGGCCGAATCGGCGCCGTCCCCGCCATCCGCGCCGGCTCCGCGTTCTCCGGTCGGCAGCAGCCGGGCGAGGACCACCGCGTCCTCGATGGCCTGGCAACCGCCCTGGCCGAGGTTGGGCGCCATGGCGTGGGCCGCGTCGCCCAGCCAGGCGATCCGGCCGTGGTGCAGGCGCGGGAGCGGGGCGGCCAGATCGTAGAGATCGTTCCGCAGGACATCGGCAGGGTCGAGCCGCCCGACCCGGTCCAGCAGGGCCGGAATGGGCGCGTGCCATGAACCGAAGCGCTGCCGCAGTTCCGTGCGCGGGTCCGCGAAGCGGGTGTCCGGCGGGACGACCGCGGTGGCGTAGAGGTAGGAGCGGCCGTCCACGAGCGGGGTCACCCCGAACCGCTTCCCCCGCCCCCATGTCTCGCTCATGGCCCGTATGCGCAGGTCCGGCGCCTCCACGAGGGTCCGCCAGGCGGTCTCACCGATGTAATGCAGTCCGGGATGCGCGGGAAAGTGCGCGCGGCGCAACGGACTGTGGATGCCGTCGGCGGCGACGACCAGATCGGCGGGAAGGTCGGGGCCCGTCGCCGTGCGAACGATCGGGCGGCGGCCCTCGGCATCGTCGACGCCGGTCACCTCGGTGCCGTGACGAAGGGCCGAGGCCGGCAGAGCGGCGGAGAGCGTGGCGGTGAGGGCCGGGCGCGCGACGGCGAGGGGTGCCATCCCGTATCGGGCCGTCATGTCGGCCGTGCCCGCACGGGTGAGCCACCGGCCGTCCGGGCGCCGCACGCCCATCGTCTCGGGAATGGCGTCGCCGATCGCCCGGGAGACGTCGACGCCGATCGAGCCGAGGGCGCGCAGGGCGTTGGGGGCGAGGCCGATGCCGGCGCCGGTGACGGGGGGTTCGGGGGCGCGTTCGCAGACGGTGACGTCCCAGCCCCGGCGGTGCAGCGCGACGGCGGTCGTGAGGCCGCCGATCCCGGCTCCGACCACCACCGCGTGACGGTTCGTCATGGCCAACCTCTCCGTTCGGGGCCCCCACCATAGAACGGCCGCGTCGGGCAACGGACGCCTGTCCCGTCACACGTGGCCGTCAGGAGCGTGAGGGTCGTGAGGGTCGTGAGGGGGGTCCGGCCGTTCGTCGGGGGAGGTCGGCGTGGCCGGAGGCCGGCCCGTCCGGGGAGGCCTCATGACGGACCTTGGCCGAGGGTCGGCCCAGGGCGACCCCGCCCAGTGCCAGCGCCAGGCCGCACAGCTGTCGCCCCGTCAGTACCTCCCCGGCGATCGCCGTCCCGAGCAGTACACCCGTGACCGGGTTGAGCAGCCCCAGCAGGCCCACCGTCCCGGCGGGCAGGCGGCGAAGCCCGGCGAACCAGGCGACGAAGGCCAGTGCGGTGGCGACCAGGCCGACGTAGCAGAACGCGAGGAAGACCGAGGGGGACATCGGCGGCGGCGCGCCCTCGACGGCCACCGCGACCGGCAGCAGGAGCAGGCCCCCGGCGGTGAGCTGCCAAGCGGTCGAGGCGAGCACACCGGCGTCGGCGGTACGGGTGTTCCACCGTTTGGCCAGGATGTGGCCGAAGGACGACACCAGGACCGCCGCGGCCGAGGCAAGGACGCCCGGCACACTGATCCCGCCCGCGCCGCCGAGCAGCATGAGGCTCACCCCGCCCAGCCCGATCACGGCGCCCGCCAGATGGGCGGCGCCGGGCCGTTCGGCCACCAGGGCCCAGGCGGCGAGCATCATGATCAAGGGGGAGACGGCCATCACGGTCGAGGCCACGCTCGTCGGCAGCAGCTGGGAGGCGACGAAGACGAGGACGAAGAACACGCTCACATTGAGCAGCCCGAGGACGGCGGACCGCCCCCACCACACGCCGCGCGGCCGCCGGCGGCACAACGCCAGCAGGACCAGGCCGGCCGGCAGCGCTCGTAGGGCGGCCCCGTACAGCGGGTGGTCCGCCGGCAGGAACGCGTGGGTGACGAAGTAGTTGGCTCCCCAGGCGATCGGCGCCACAGCGGTCAGTGCCACCCAGCGCGTGTTTGCTTCCATGGAAGGTATTGTAGCTTCCATGGAAGCAAATGATGCGGCGGGAGACCCCGGAGCACCGCCGGACCGTGTGGACCGGGTGGCCCGGATCCAGGCCGACTGGCGCCGCGAAAGGCCTGACCTGGACGTCGACCCACAGGGCGTGATCGGCCGACTGCACCGCCTCGCCGACCGGCTCGGCGCGGAACTCCGCCTCGTCTACGACCGCTACGGCCTCGGTGAAGGCGAGTTCGACGTCCTGTGCGCACTGCGCCGGGCGGGCGAGCCCTTCGAGCGGGCGCCGGGCGAGCTCGCCGCGCACACCATGGTCACCACCGGTGCGATGACGAAGCGGATCGACCGCCTGGAACGGTCCGGGCTCGTCACTCGGCGGCGCTCCGGCGACGACCAGCGCGGCCGGATCGTCGCCCTCACCTCCGCCGGGCGCGACCTCGTCGACCGGGCGTTCACCGACCACATGCGCAACGAACGCCGCCTGCTGGACCTCGTGACACCGGAGGAGGCCGCGGCGCTGGAGGAGCTGCTCGCCACCTGGCTCTCCCGCCTGGAGGACTGAGGCGGGGGAGCGACGCGGCCCGGCCGGGACGCCTCCGGCACCCGCCTGGCTCGACCCTCGACTCGACGTGGAGAATGCCACGGTATGAACTCTCAGTCACCGTGGCGTCCTTCGGGTGGAGTGCTCCGCGCCGTGCGGGCGTACCCGCGCCGCGCGCCGTTGACCCTCGCCTATGTCTGCCTGCTCCTGGTCGGCCACGTCTGGGTCGAACAGTGGTTGTCCGTCGACCGGGCGGCCGACGTGCTGGGCCACCTCAGTACCAACCTGGACAACCTGCGGGACCATCCGGTGTCCGCGCTGCTCGGCAGCGTGCTGTTCTTCGACGGCACGCTCACGGACGTCGCTTCGACCGACTTCGTGGGTACCTTCATCACCTTGGGCCTCGGCGTCTGCTGCTTCCTGGCCTGGGTGGAGCACCGATGGGGCAAGCGCCGCGCCATAGCCGTCTTCCTCGGGGGGCATGTCGTGGCCACCCTGCTCACCGCTGCCGTCATCGTCGTCGCGCTGCGGCAGGGTTGGTATCCGGCGGAGGTGCGGCAGTCCTTGGACTACGGGGTCAGCTACGGAGCCCAGACCGTACTGGCGGTCGGTACGCTCGCCCTGCCGCGCCGCGGCCGCCTTCCTTGGGCCGTCTTCGTCCTCGCATGGCCGCTCGGCGGCGCCGACTGGTCCGCGCCGTTGCCGGACTTCACCACGATCGGCCATGTCGTGGCGGCGGTTCTCGGCTTCGGACTGTTGGCCGTCCCGGCCTTCCGGCGGCAACGGGTCCGTGCCATCGCGCCGTTGTCCACCGCGACGAGCGACGCCGGCCCGGACCGGGGCGCCGCCGGAGCGGTGGAAGGGGGATCTTCGGAAGGAGCCGCCCGGCGGCGTTGAGGTCGAAGCCGGACGGCGGCCGGCGTTCGACAGGGCCGACACCCGCGAGAGGCACGCGGTGAGTGGCTGTGCCCCCGCGGCCGAAGCAGCTTGCGGTTAATCCTTTGCCCAGGAGCCGATGGACCGGCTACGTTCTCCCAGCCGTCCATGTCGATCCGGACCGGCACCGTCGACGAGGAGGTGTGGAGCACATGCGCAGGAGTGCACAGCAGTTGAGCCCGCGTACCGACCTTTGCCACCTCCTCATGACGGAGACACCTTGTCGTTTCGCATCACCCCACTGACCGACCCCGCTCACGGGGCGCACAGCCGACGCCTTGCCTGGCTGGCCTCCGACGCCGATGACAACCCTGTCGGGACGGCCTTTCTGCGCCTGTTCGACGGCGGACAAGCGCACCTGGGCGAACTGACCCTCCACGTTCATCCCGTGGAGCGCCGCACGGGCGTCGGCTCCCGGCTGCTGGACACGGCCGTGGCCGCCGCCCGGGACAACAACCGACGCTGCGTCGTGGCGCAGGCCGGGGCCGGATCGCCCGGCGACCACTTCCTGCCGGCCCGCGGCTTCCGCAGGGTCCTCACCCTGAGGTACTCCCGCCTGCCCCTGGCCGAGGTGGACATCCCCTGCCTGGCAGAGATCATCGAGCGTCCTCATACCGGCTACCGGCTGACAGCCTGGCAGGGAACCGTCCCCGATGATCTCGCCCAGACCTTCGCCGACTCACGTCGCGCCATGGATGACATGCCCATGGAGGACAGCGACCATGGCACCACCACCTGGGACGTGGACCGGGTCCGGGCCGCGGCGAAAGCCGTCGAACAGCGCGGTGACCACCTGCACACCGTCGTCGCCATCGACACCTCCGACGGCTCGATCGCCGGGTTCACCGAACTCGTCGTGCCCGGCGGCGGTACAGGTGATGCCCAGCACTACGGCACCGGCGTGCTGCCCGAGCACCGCGGACACGGCCTCGGCCGCTGGATGAAGGCCGAGTCGATCCGCCGAGCCCACGGGCACTACCCGGACCTCGACGGCCTCCTGACCGACACCGCCGACAGCAACACGCACATGAGACACATCAGCGACAGCCTCGGCTACCTGCCCACGCACACGACACGGCAGTATCAGCTCGACCTGTAAGGACGAGCGGACGGGCCGGACCGGGGCATCACCTCGTCCGGCCCGTCGGCGCCGTCACCACACGCCCTAGGACCGGATGGCCCGCCCGCACTCGTCCTCGGCGGGGCCGCCCTGCGCGACGGGTGCGGTGCGGTCGTACGGGTCGACCTCCTTGCCTGCCTCGTCCGCCCGGCGCTCCTTGCCGAAGGGCGGCGTGAGGTAGCCCGTGGGAGCGCCGCAACCGCCGTTGGTCATGTCGTACTTGTACGAGACGATCGAGAACGTGCCCGGCTCCGTCGTCACCTTGTCGGGGTCGTCCCAGCTCAGGACCAACTCACGCCGGACGATCGTGCGGACGATCTCGTCGTCGCCGCCTCCGTCCGCGCGGGTGACCGGGTAGACGAAGGTGACGTCGGCGGTCACCTGGAGCGCGCCGTGCTCGCCCTCCCGGTAGGTGAGTCCGCCCTGGGTCTTCACGACGTCGCCGACCAACTGGGTGCGGGCGGGCTGGAAGCGGCTGAAGAGGAGAAGCGGGTCGTTCTTCTCGCCCGGGGTCTGGAAAGCCGTCTTCAGGAGGTCCTGGACGTCCTTCTGGTGCGGGTTGATCAGCGCGATCGCCTTCTCCGGGCGCTCACCCCGCAGTACCCCGCGGTCGAGGCCCGACGTGACGACGAAGTCCCGGCTGCGGGCGAGGGCTTGCTCGACCTGGGCCGTGCTCATCCAGCCGACCGCCTCGGCCGCGGGGACGCTGATCCCCTCCGCCCCGTTCGCCCAGTTCGCCGCCGGAGAGCCGCGGAACGGCTCGTCCACGGTGGGGCGTCGGCCCGCGGCCGCCGGGGCTTCGTGGTCGTCGCCGGCGAACAGGTCCACGACCCGCCCCGGCACGAACGCCACCACCAGCAGGGCCAACGAGGCCAGCAGCCCGACCAGGTACCAGCCCGTGCGTCGCTTGGGCCGCGCGGGCGTGTAACTGCGCCAGCCCTCCGGACTGTCGCCGGGCTGCGTACGCAGCCGCCGTGCCACGTCGCGGGCCCGCGCCGAGGGCTCCTTGGGAGCGTCGGCGGCACCCGCCACCGACTCGCGCAGAAACCGCTCCCACTCCTCGTCGGACCTGGACGAACCGTCCGGCTCCGTACCCGCACCCATCCCCAACCCCCTGGCACATCAGTCGAACGCGCGCCCACCCCACGGACGCGCGTTCGCATAATGACACAGGGCACTGACGGTCGATCGGATCGGGCGGACGGGGTGGGCGTGTCGCCGCCCTTCCCGACCGGCCGGACGGGTCAGGACAGGATCTCGATGTACCCGTCGGTTCCGTGCACGCGGATCCGCTGCCCGTCCCGGATCAGCGAGGTGGCCCGCTCCACGCCCACCACGGCCGGCAGGCCGTACTCCCGGGCGATCACCGCGCCATGGGTCATCAGGCCGCCCACCTCCGTGACCAGGCCGGCGATTCCGACGAACAGCGGTGACCAGCTGGGGTCGGTGAAGGTCGTGACCAGGATGTCGCCCGCTTCGAGATCGGCCTCCGCCATGTCGAGGACGACACGAGCCCTCCCCTCCACGGTCCCGGCGGAGACCGGCAGGCCGATCAGGGCGCCGACCGGCGCGTCCTCGCGCCGATACGCCCCGCTCAGGGCCTCACCGTCCGAGGTGAGCACCCGGGGCGGCGTGAGCTCGTGGTAGGAGCGGAACGCCTCCTTGCGACGTTGGATCAGCCCGTCGTCCACCCGGTTCGTCCGCACGACGTCACGGAGTTCCTGGAACGTCAGGTAGAAGCAGTCCTCCCGCTCGGGAAGCACACCAGCCCGCACGAGACGTTCGGCTTCCTTCAACAGGGCCTGCTTGTAGACGAAGTAGCGGCCGACGATGCCGTACTTCGGGTACTCCCGGTATCCGATGAAGGTTCTGACCCGTTCGATCATCCGCCGGGTCTCGTCGGCTTTCCGATCCCCGTCCGGCAGGGCACGCAGGCGCGACAGTACGTCCTGCTCCTTCTTCTGCGCCTTCAGCCGTCCTTCCTCGAAGCGCCGCTCGGCGGCGCCCGGTTCGAAGATCCTGACGTTGTCCAGGAGTACGGGTACCAGCGTGGCGGGGCGTTCGCGCCAACGCGGCCTCGTGATGTCGATCTCCCCGACGCAGCGCATGCCGTACCGGTCGAGGTAGGCCTCGATGGCGTTGCGCGCCTCGCTGCCGCCCGCGACCTTCGCCAACTCCTCCAGGAAGTCGTCGCCCTCGGCCTCCCGCAGGAACGCCACCACCTCCGGTAGCGGGCGGACGACGTCCGCGACGTCGAGCAGCGCCAGCCCCATCTCCGACGTGACGTTGTCGGGAGCGGACAGAGTCAGCGTGTCGGCCGCGTTCTTCTCGCCCAGCCACTCCTGCAACGTGTCGTTGAGCCACCAGGTGGCCTCCATGCCCGCCATGATCGCCTGCATGCTCAGCGGATCGCCGAGCACCCGCTTGTGCTCCTCGAAGGCCTCCAGCAGGAAGTCGAACAGCTCCGGTCCGGTCTTCGTCCGGATGTCGCGCTCCAGAGCGGCGATGGACGCCCGGCTGCGCTCGATCAGTTCGGTGACGATGGCCGGATCGGTCGCGATCGGGGCGGGCGCGGCGCCGGCCGGTGTCCCTGCCGGCGGCCCGCCGGGACCCGCGTCCGGGAGCGCGGGGACGAAGTCCTCCCGCTCGAGGACGGTCTCCAGAGCGTCCCTGACCAACGGATCGCCCTTCCCCAGGGCGTCGAGGAGACCGGCGCGGCTCGCGGGCGAGGCCAGGCGCCGGGTGACGTCGACGAACAGCCTCCCGCCGGCCTCGTGCATCGGCACCATGGCCGTCAGCTGCCACATGGAGTACCCCAAGGGCTTCATGGGGTCGGTCATCATCTGCCCGTGGCCGACGGAGACGTAGACGTGGTTCTCCTCGTCGCCCGCCTCCGGGATGGGGAACAGCGTCGTGATCGGCCGGCTCTGAACGATCCGGAAGTCGCCGTCGACCAGACACCATTCGATGTCCTGCGGGCGGCCGAAGTGCGCTTCGATCCGCCGCCCCAGCGCTGCGAGGCTCACGGCCTGAGCATCCGTCAGCGCGGGCTGCTCCTGCTGCCGGGCGTCGACCGCCACCTCACGCGTACCACCGGCCGGTAGAGCGTGAACGGCACGCTCCTTGGCGGCGATCGCCCTGGCGACGACCTCGCCGTCGCGCACCCGGAACACGTCCGGGTTCACCAGGCCGGAGACCAGGGCCTCGCCGAGGCCGAAGCCCGCGTCCACGGTGGCGACCTTGCGGTCGCCGGTGACGGGGTCGGCCGTGAACAGGATGCCGGACGCCTGCGGGAAGACCATCCGCTGCACGACCACGGCCATGAGGACCGTACGGTGGTCGATGCCACCGCGTCGGCGGTAGGTCACGGCCCGCTCGGTGAACAGCGAGGCCCAACACCGGCTGATGTGCCGGAGGATGGCCGCCGGCCCCACGACGTTCAGGTAGGTGTCCTGCTGGCCGGCGAAGGAGGCCGTCGGCAGGTCCTCCGCCGTCGCGCTGGACCGGACGGCGTAGGCGGCCTGCTCACCGAACCGGGCGAGCGCGCCGGTGATCGCGGTGGCGACATCGTCCGGGACGACGACCTCCTCGATGGTCCGGCGGATCCGCTCGCTGAGCGTCCGGACCGCCTGCCGGTCGTCGGGGTCCACGCGCGACAACCGATCGAGCTGGTCGTCGATCGACGGCGCTAGCGCCATGATCCGGCGGAAGGCGTCCGTCGTCACGCAGAAGCCGTCCGGTACGTGGACGCCGTCGATCCGCGACAGTGCGCCGAGGTGCGCGCCCTTGCCGCCGACGACCGCGACCCGCGTCGGGTCGACCTGTCGCAGGTCCCTCACGTACTGCTCGATCACTGCGATACCTCCGTGGTGGCGGTGTTCCGTCGTCCTGTGGCGGCCGATCGCACCACCGGCCCCTCCCGTTCTGTCGAAGCTCTTGTCGAGCACGTATTCATCCTTGGTCCGACGTCACCGCGTCCCTCACGCGTCGACAGCGACACACGCACGTCGTAGCCCCATTTCCGCAGGTTGTGGCCTCGGCCGATGATTCTCCGCCGTGCCCCGGGGCTTGTGGCAAGCCCCCCCATGCGCTATAGCTTGAGAGTGGCGGGAGGGAGTAACTCCTGCCCGGGCGACGGGACCTCGGCCCGTTCGTGGTGCCGGCCTTCATCTGCGCGGCGTACCGGCTCGCCTTCGTCGCGGCCCGGTCCACCGGAGCCGCCCTCGCCCTGGCCCTGACCGCGGCCGTCCACGCCCGCCCCGCCCTACGCCGACAGCACCCGCCCCCTGGGACGACGCTGCCGCCGCGTCCGCGCAGGCTCCGTTCCATCCTCCGAAGAGTGCCGTCGTGCCGTAGGCGACGCCCCGCCGAGGGCAGCGGCAGCCTGTCGACCATGGCCACGGTCCGCCGGCGCGGGCCGTACGCGATCTGATCGCTCTGCCGGGTGTCTACCGGCCGCAGGCGGATACGGCACTACTGGCGCGGGCGCTCGTCCAGGAGGACCTCGGCCCGGCCTCCGAGGTGCTGGAGATCGGCATGGGCACGGGCGAGCCGGCCCTGCGGTCCGCGGACACGGGTGCGCACGTCACGGCCGTCGACGTCTCCTGGCTCGCCGTGCTCACCGGTCGCCTGAACGCGCCGCGCCGCCGGATTCCCCTGCGCGTGGTGCACGGTGACTTCGCCGGGCGTGCCGCCGACCACCGCTACGACCTGGTCGTATCGAATCCGGATCTGCGGGGGAGCACCCCGCCTCCTGCACCCCGGGGGCGTCCTGCTCAAGGGCACTCCGGTCGGTGCGGGGCGGAGCAGACCGTCCGAAGGCCGGCCGGAGAGGGCCTGGCGGCGGAGGTGACGGCAAGGGCGTCCGTGCCGTGGGGGCCCGTACTGCGTGCGCGGCGGGACCGGCTGGAGCGGCAGGGCCGGGTGGCCGAGGCCGAGCAGTGGGAAGAACTGGTGGTGATCCGTGCCCGGTACCCGTGACGGAGGCCCCGCCACCACGCCGTGCGGGGCCTCCCGCCCAGGAGCGGGCCCGCCGGGTGTCGGTGGACCCGCAGGGCCCGGTCCTGGTGCGACACCAGCCACCGCCGACGCGAGCGAGCCGGCTCACCCCCCTCCCCACCCCACGACGACAAGGACGCGTGAGGGCCCCCACCGGCCGCCTCGCAGCGGCTCCCACCCCCCGAGTCGGCGTCGGAGCGAGCCACCGGCCCCGGCTCGTCGACGGGCGCGGAGCACTGTCCGAGGGCGTCACCCGGGCCCTGCGGTCGGGCGGCCCACCGGCGCACGCCACCGACGCCGTACGGAACGCCGACCCCTTCGGGGAGGGCCTCCAGCTCGCCCTCCACCTCCTCTACGAGCTGCACCACCGCGGCTTCGACGGCGTCGACGACGCCCGGGAATGGGATCCGGACCTGCTGCGGCTGCGCGGGGCCATGGAGGACCACCTCCTGCCCCGTCCTGCGCTGCGAACTGTCGGACGCACCACGGTCGGTCGAGGCGGCCATGGTGGCCATCGAGTACGACGAGTTCGGCGCCGGCCGCGCCGGCCGCGTCCCCACGCGGCTCTTCGCGGACCTCATGGCCGACCTCGGCCTGCACCGGGAGTTGCGGGGGGTCCTCGTCTGCCACTTCGCGTGCGTGGAGGTCACGTCCGCGCACACCACATCCGAGAGAACTGGGACCACGGCCGCAGCGCACTGCGCACCCCGTTGCGGCCGCAGGCGTGACGGCGCTCCGCGAGGAGCCCGCCCGTGGTCGGAGGCAGCGACCGACCGACCGGCCCACGCCGGCGTGGACCTCCGGTACCGCCCGCTACGCCACCGAACCGAGCGTGGCGGCGAGGGCTGCGACGGCCAGGGGGACGGTGGCGTGGACGTCCGGCGCGGGCGCTCCGGCATCCGTCCCGAGGGTGCGACGGGCTTGCGCGCAGGAGGTGACCACGGCAGCCGCCGTGCCCGCCTCGCGGCACATGCGGTCCGCCCTGACGACGATGCTCATGGCCGCCGGACTCAGTGCGGCGTCGGACAGTTCGAGCACCACGGGCGTGGACCGGTGGGCTGCCAGGAGGCCGTCGATCGTCCACGTCGTCGCGGCCCGACGGCCGATGTCGAGGTCGGCTTGCAGTCGGACGATCAGTACTCCGTCGTCGGTCACCTTGATGGGCAGCACGGACACTCCTTCGCTACACGAACCGCAACTGTTTGTGTACCGGCCACGTGCCCTGACCGTGCGGTTGCATGCGCACGAACGGCCGAACGTGCGGAAGACGCCCGCCGGGGCGGTCGGCGGACCGCCTGCGGCTATCAGGTCCGGTCGTCCTCCTCGTCCGCCCTGCCCACCCGCTCGGCGTCCGCCGCCGGCTGCGCCCCGGTGCCCGTGCGGGACGGGACTCCGGGCCGTCTTCCGTGCTCGTCCGCGGTGCCACCTTCGTGCGGCAACCGAGGCCGCCGTACCTGCGGCCGCTCGTCGTTCTCGCCCACGGCGCTCATGTGCGCACCTCCTCCGTACCGGCCTGGGGGTGTCGTGCTCCCTCTCCCGTACGCCTACCCGGCCACGCACGGTCGAGACACGCGCGGAGCGCGCCCTGGCCGGGCCGGGCCCTGCGGCCGGCGGCTCCCGCGGGGAGCTCCGCCGTACGCTCGCGGGATGACCGACAACGACATCAAGCTGAAGGCCATCGCGGCACTGACCGGGGTGCGGAGCGGGATCGGCGCGGACTACGTCTCCTCGCTGCTCGGCGAGGTGACACCGGCGGAGTTCCTGGTGCCGGCGGAAGCCGATGCGGCAGAGGTCGGGTCCGCCGTACTGGATCAGCTGTCCGGCCCGCTCAGCGCCCTGATCAGCGGCTTCGTGCTCGCTTTCGAGGCGGTCGCGGACGCCTTCGACCAAACGGGGTCACAGGCGTCGGCACAGGAGATCCTGCAGGACCTCGCCCTGCGCCTCGCGAGCGAATCCGACTGATCCGGCGTGCTCGCCGGGCCATCGCGGGCAGGAGGACAGGGGGTCCGAGAAGGACTGGATGCCGCTGATCCGCGTGATCGTCGTACGTTGGGGAGGGGCAGGAGTGCAGGCGGTGCTTCCGACGGCTACCGCGACGAGAGGGACGAGCAGGAGGACGGATCATGAGCGAGACCAGTGCCCGCGGCGACGACGTCTACCAGCCTCAGCCGGAGGACGAGCCCTCCGAACTGCAGCCCGACATGGACGACAGCCTCGGCGAGCCCGGCATGGACGCCGTGCTCGACCAGGGATACTCGCCGCCCGAGCGGCCCTACACGAGGCATGGGGACGACACCACGGGTGAAGCGCAACGCCGGGGGGAGAGCCTCGACGAGCGCCTCGCCAGGGAAGAGCCCGACGGGGAACCCACGGCGGGGGACGGCATCGGGGACCTGGTGGACGGCGAGGGCGAGCCCATGGACGCGCAGGCGTGCGGCCCGCGCGCCGGACGGCTGGCCGCGGCCACCGCCTCGCCCCACGGGAACTCCGTCCTCGCGCGCGACGTGGGGATCGACGCGGGCGCGGCCTCGGCCGAGGAAGCCGCCATGCATCTCATCGAGGAACCCGAGGAAGAGACGGCCTAGAGGGAGGGCGGTGGCGAACTCCTGCGCATGGGAGAACGACGACGGGGCAGACGGCCTGTCGGAACCGAGGTCGTTGCCGGCCGGGCCGAACAGCCCGATCCGCGACCCGGGCTCCACTGTGACAGCGAACCGCCGATGTTCACGCGTGCGGCCCAGACACCGAGGCTCGAAGACATGGGTGATCGCCGATCTCGCCGCGCACGTTTGTCTGTTTCGGCCTAGTTTGGGGCCCGTCAGGATTTCCTACACCAAGGAGTTCACCATGGCAGACAAGGGCAAGATGGATCAGGCCAAGGGCAAGGCCAAGGAGGCCGTCGGCAAGGTCACCGGCAATGACCGGATGAAGACCGAGGGCAAGATGGACCAGGCCAAGGGCAAGTCGAAGGAAGCCCTGAGCGAGGCCGAGGAGCGCGCCCGCGGAATCCAGGACTCCCTGCGCGACAAGCGCGACAAGACCTGACATCGCCCCGCGAGCACCCACCTGGCTCGCGGGCGAAGCAGGATCGGCCCCCGGCGCCTCGGCGTCGTGGGGCCGCCCCATGTCACGGTCGGCGTCGAGCGCCGGCCGATGTTCCCGGAGCCCGACCCCCCTTTGTTCCTGGATGCCGTCGAAGTCGCTCGGCGAGTACGGCGGTTCGATCGATACCCGCCAGTAGCTTTCCAACAGGCTCTGGTTACAGTGGTGTTGACCGACCGTCGGCGATGTTCGAGGCCGGCGGGAGAGCGTGCGCGCGGCGGCGTGCCGTCGCGCGCGGGAACAAAGGAAATCATGGGTTCGATACACAAGCGCATCGGCGCGGTCCTCGGTACGACCGCCCTTTTCGTCGGCGTGGCCTTCACGGCCGGTGCCGCGACCGCCGGCGCGGATGAGGTGGGCGACCTCTCGGGCGACCTCTCGGCAGACGTCGACTTCACCCTGTCCCGGACCGGGATCTCGGGCGTTGCCGCGAGGTCGGGGGACGGGTCGTTCACGATGAACCTCGTCAGCCCCACGGACGGCCACGACATGGGCTTCGCCCGGTGGAACGCCGATCCGCAGCCCGCGCCCAACATTCCGGGCGACTCCCTGATCGCCAAGGACATCAGCCCCGACGGTTGGGCCGTCGAGGCCGAGCTGAGCACCGGGCGCATCGCTTCCACGCGCGGCCACAAGGCGATCTACATGAAGGTCGTCTCCGGCAACCTGCCCGAGGGCCACGCGTACAAGCTGCGCGGGTGCATCGCGAAGGGCAGCGAGCGCAAGTGCACCGAATGGGTTTCGGTCCACGCCTGATCCGCTGAAGGCCGGGCCGCTCAGCGGCCCGGCCGACGCCCGCCCCGTTCCGCCGTTCCGCCGATCGCGCCGGGTGCTCGTTCAGCCCTCGCCGGCGGCAGCGTCGCGCGAGGGGGCGTCCTTCTTCAGCTCCTGGGCGAGCATCACGAGGATGCCGCTGGGACCGCGGAGGTACGTCAGCTTGTAGACGTCCTCGTAGGTCGCCACACCGCGCAGCGGATGACATCCGTGCCGTGCGGCTGTCTCAAGGGCCTGGTCGATGTCGTCGACCGAGAAGGCGACGCGATGCATGCCGATCTCGTGAGGAAGGGTGGGCCGTGTCTCGATCGCTTCGGGGTGGATGTACTCGAAGAGCTCGAGGCGACCGTGACCGTCCGGGGTCTGGAGCATCGCGATCTTGGCGTGATTGCCATCAAGACCGACGGCCGTGTCGGTCCACTCACCACTGACCGTGTCACGGCCCACGACCGTGAGACCGAGGTCGGTGAAGAAGGAGACCGTTGCTTCGAGGTCGCGAACGGCGATGCCGACGTTCTCAAGTTTGATGGCCATGCGTCGCATGCTAGCGAGCCGGGCCGATCGCGTCCTTCTCGAACGGTCAGGCTCCCTCGGGGGTGATCAGGCAGAAGGGATGGCCGACGGGATCCTCGTAGACGCGGTATCCGATCGGCTTGTCCGAACCGTCCAGCAGCTTCGCGCCGAGGGCGAGCACCTGGGCCTCTGCCGTATCGAGGTTCGTGACCATCACGTCGAGGTGCATCTGCTGAGGACGTGCGGGATCCGTCCACCGCGGCGCGCGATAGTCCTCCACCCGCTGGAAGAGGACCACCGGGGTGCCCGCCGCGTTCTGGAGCACGACGAAGTCGCCGGTGTCGTCCTGTCGTGTGAGCGACAGCAGCTTCTCGTAGAAACCGGCGAGTTCATCCGGGTCGGGGCAGTCGATGACAACGGTGTACAGGTGTCCGATCATCCGGCTCACTCTGCCACCGGCCCGCGAGCGGGCCGAACAGCAGCGGGCCGGGCCGAAGTTGACGTACAAGCCGAGCGGCCGCGTGGGATCATGCGGGCATGCGTCTGATCGCCGATGGGACCACCGCCGCCTCGCGTGCGGTGCTCATGAACGAACTCGAAACCGACGACGGATACGCCTTCGAGCTGGAACGCCCCCTGTGCTTGGCGGTTGGCGACCGGATCGGCTTCGAGGACGGTGACCTGGTGGTCGCGCGCGCGAGCGGTGAACGCCTTCGGCCCGGCGGCTCCTGGGCGACGCGCTGCCGGCTCGGGTACCGCCGCCCCACCGCCCCGGCGTGAGCGCGCCGGCTTCGGCGTCGTCCTGACGCCTCGGCTCTCCAGGGTGGGCTCGGCGGAGCGCCGTGTGCGAAGTGGCTCGTTCACGTGTCGTGTGGTCAGGCGCGGATCGCCGCGCGTTCGGACCACACGGTGAGCCGGGTCGGTACCAGGGCCACCCAGAACAGCACCTGCGGGACGAGCCGTTCCAAGCGGGGCACGGTCACGACGACCACGGCGACGAGCGTGCACCACGCCGCCTGTCCGACGATCAGCTTGGCCCAGCCGAGCCGCCGGACCAGCGACCACAGGCTCAGTTGCACTCCGCTCCGCATCCGACGGTAGCGGCGCCAGGCTGCCGAGCGGGCCCGGCAGTTCCACGGGGTCGTCGTCGGTCGGGAAGATCCGCCCGGCGAGGACCGCGATGAACAGGCAGAGCAGCGCGAGCCGGTGGATGCCGACAGCTTGGCGCGCGCACCGGTCAGCGGCGGCGCGGCGGCCTCGGGGCCGCCGGAGACGGCGGGGGTTGCATCGGGCATGCCACCGCCCTACGAAGGCGCCGCGCGCCCGGATCGGGCAGGTTCCACCCGGCGACCGCCGGGCGGCGACGGGCGGGGCGCACCGCCCGAGTCGCGGGTGGAAGCACCCTTCCTGACCGCTCACCCGGACCGGGGAGGCTCGGGTGTTCGAGCCGAGTGGCCCACAGGTCATTCCTTCGGGGGAACACGGCTCGCGCGACCGAGCCGGGAACCGCGCGATGACGAATGGGGCGTGCGGGCCGGTCACCGGGCCGCGCGGCAACTCCGTACCGGGGATGCCGTCGAGTTCCGATCGAGGAGATCTCTTCATGTCGCGTGTTCTGAAGAACGCCGCTCTCGTCCTGGCCGCCGGGGCCGTCGTGGTCGGGGGTGCGTCGATGGCCTCGGCGGACGCCGGGGCCCAGGGGGCTGCCATCGGGTCGCCGGGCGTGCTGTCGGGCAACCTGATCCAGGTCCCGATCCACATCCCGGTCAACGCGTGCGGGAACTCCGTCAGCGTCATCGGGCTGCTCAACCCGGCCTTCGGCAACACCTGCGTCAACGCCTGACCTGCGCCACCCCGAAGGCCGGTCCTCGCTTGTCGGCGGAGGACCGGCCTTCGGGCCGCCCGGGCCCGGCCTCCCACGTCAGCAAGAAACCGATCTTCACTTGATCGGGTGAGGTGACCCATCCGGGGTGCGGAGGGTGCCGAATGCCCAGCGTGAGGATCGATCGAAGGACCATCGAACGCGGCGCACTCGCCGCGACGAGCGGACTGCTCGCCGGATTCACGGCATTGGCCGTGGGTGAGCTGGTCGCCTCCCTCGTGCGGCCTCAGGCCGGGCCGGTCACCGTGGTCGGTGGAGCCGCCATCGACCGGACACCGGCCTGGCTGAAGGACTACGCGATCCGGACCTTCGGCGAGAGCGACAAGTTGGTCCTCCGGTGGGGGATCCTGGCCACCATCGGGGTGCTGGCGGCGCTGCTGGGCCTGGTCGCCCTGCGGCACCGGCGTACGGGAGCGGCCGGCGTGCTCGCCTTCGGCGCGGTCGGCGCGGTCGCGGCGCTCACCCGGCCCGACTCGGGCGGTGTGGGCGACGTACTGCCTTCGCTGCTCGGAGCCGTGGCGGGAGCGGCCGTCCTCCACCTGCTCGTCGGCCACCTGACCGTCGCCCCCGCGGCGTCCGGGCACGGCGAGGGCGAGGGCACAGGCGAAGGCGGGCCCACCGTGGGGCCGACCGGCTGGAACCGGCGCGGGTTCCTGATCGGCGCCGGTGTCACGGCGGTCGCCGCCACCGGAGCCGGGGTGCTCGGCCGGACCCTGACCGGTCGCGCCGGCCAGGGCGCGGCCGCCTCACGGGCAGCCGTGAAGCTTCCCGCTCCCGCGTCCCCGGCCGCTGCCGTCCCGCCCCGCGCGGTACTCCGTATCCCGGGTATCAGCGCGTTCACCACCCCCGACAAGGACTTCTACCGGGTGGACACCGCGCTCGTGGTGCCCAAGGTGGACGCGGGAACCTGGCGGTTGCGGATCCACGGCAAGGGCGTCACCCGCCCGCGCACCTACACCTACCAGGAGTTGCTCCGGCGGCCGTTGATCGAACGCGACATCACCCTGACCTGCGTGTCCAACGAAGTGGGAGGCCCTTACGTCGGCAGCGCCCGGTGGCTGGGGGTCCGCCTCGCGGACCTCCTCGAAGAGGCGGGCGTCACACCCCCGTCCCGAGGCGGCCGGGCGGACCAGTTGGTGGCCCGTTCCGTCGACGGCATGACGCTGGGCTCACCCGTCGAGGACGTCATGGACGGCCGCGACGCGCTGCTCGCCCTGGGCATGAACGGCGAACCGCTGCCGTTCGACCACGGCTTTCCCGTACGGATGGTCGTACCGGGACTGTACGGGTACGTCTCGGCCTGCAAGTGGATCCAGGACATCGAGCTGACCACCTTCGACTCCTACGACCCGTACTGGGTCAAGCGCGGGTGGGCCCGCAGGGCCCCCATCAAGACCCAGGCCCGCATCGACACCCCCAAACCGTTCGCGCGGACCAACGCCGGCACGGTGACGGTCGCCGGTGTCGCCTGGGCCCAACACCGTGGCATCCAGCGGGTCGAGGTCCGAGTGGACGACGGCCCCTGGCAGGAGGCCGAGCTCGCCGAGCAGGCCACCACCGACACGTGGCGCCAGTGGTCCTTCCCCTGGAAGACGACACCCGGAGGCCACAACCTCACCGTGCGCGCGACCGACGGCACCGGCCAGGTGCAGACCGATCAGCGCGCCCGGACCATCCCCGACGGGGCCAGCGGACGGCACAGCGTCTTCGTCACCGCCACCTGACCTACCCCGGACCACCTCACCCACCCGGACCATCGGACCCATCTGCACAGCCCGAAGAGTCCCTTTCCTCCCTGTTTCTTCCCTCGACACACCTCGATTCGCCATGGAGAAAACCATGAACGCCCTTCGTTTCCGTCGTACCGCCCTCGCCGTCGCCACCGCGGCCGTTCTGCCCTTCGCACTGACCGCCTGCTCCGAGGACGGCAAGTCCTCGGACGCCGCACCCGCCGCCTCGGCGAGCGCGGACGGATCCGACCCGGCCACGGGCTCGTCCGAGCCCGCGACCGCGATGGACAAGCCCTTCGGCACCGCCTGCGCGGGTGTGCCCAAGGAGGGGGCCGGTTCCTTCGACGGCATGGCCAAGGACCCGGTGGCCACGGCCGCCTCGAACAACCCGGCCCTGTCGACCCTCGTCGCGGCCGTCAAGCAGGCCGGACTGGTCGACACCCTGAACAACGCTTCGAACATCACCGTGTTCGCCCCGACCAATGACGCCTTCGCCAAGATCCCGAAGGCCGACCTGGACAAGGTCCTCGCCGACAAGGCCACGCTCACCAAGATCCTCACCTACCACGTCGTCGGTCAGAAGCTCACCCCGAAGCAGCTGGAGAACGGCTCCTTCGAGACCCTGGAGAAGGGCAGGATCACCACGGCCGGCTCCGGAGAGTCCTACAAGGTCAACGACACCTCCACCGTGGTCTGCGGCAATGTCCCCACGGCCAACGCCACGGTCTACATCGTCGACACCGTGCTGATGCCCAAGTAGCCCTGATGCCCGAGTAGCCGCACGGCCGCGACACTCCCACGACCGGACACCGGACGCCCCGGTCACCGCACCCGGTGACCGGGGCGAGGCCCGCAGCGCGGCGGAGCCCCCTCGGTTCTCTGCGAAAATGAGCCGCATGACCGTGCGTATGACCGTGCGAAGCAGGAACCATGTGCGGGTGTCCGGCCTGCCGGGCGGCCCGGTGCTGATGCTGGCGCACGGGTTCGGGTGCGACCAGAACATGTGGCGTCTGGTGCTGCCGGCCCTGGAGCGCGCGTTCACGGTGGTGCTCTTCGACCACGTGGGCGCGGGCCGCTCGGACCTGTCGGCGTGGAACAAGGAGCGGTACTCCGACCTGGACGGCTATGTCGAGGACGTGCTGGAGATCTGCCGCGAGGTGGATCTGGGGCCGGTGACGTTCGTCGGGCACTCCGTGAGCGCCATGATGGGCGTCCTGGCCGCCGGTCGCCATCCCGAGTACTTCGAGGGCCTGGTGCTGCTCGCACCCTCCCCGTGCTTCATCGACGATCCGGCCGCCGGCTACCGGGGCGGCTTCAGCACCGAGGACATCGAGGAACTGCTCCAGTCCCTGGACGCCAACTACCTCGGCTGGTCGGGGGCCATGGCCCCGGTCATCATGGGCAACCCCGACCGTCCCGAGCTGGGCGAGGAACTGACGAACAGCTTCTGCGCGACCGATCCGGAGATCCAACGCGTCTTCGCCCGCGTCACGTTCCTGACCGACAGCCGACCCGACCTCGACCGGGTGACGGTGCCCACCCTGGTCGCCCAGTGTTCCAGCGACGCCATCGCCCCGCCGGAGGTCGGCCCCTACATCCAGGCCCGGATCCAGGGCAGCGAGTTGGTCACCCTGGACGCCACCGGGCACTGCCCCCAGCTCAGCGCCCCCGAGGAGACCGCGGAAGCGATCACCGCGTTCACGCTGGCCCTGCGCCGATGAGCCGGACCGAGGAACAGGACCACCCCGACCCCGAGGGATGTTCGGACCAGGACCGGGCGTTCTCCGCCCTGCTGGAGGACAGCGCCGAGGACCTGTACGAGAACGCCCCGTGCGGATACCTCTCCACGCTGCTGGACGGGCAGATCGCCAAGGTCAACACCACCCTGCTGAACTGGCTGGGCTACCGGCGCACCGACCTGGTGGGCACGAGGAGGTTCTCCGACCTCCTCACCGTCGGCGGACGGCTCTACCACGAGACGCACTTCGCGCCGCTGCTGCGCATGCGGGGAGAGGTCAGCGGCATCGCGCTGGAGCTGAAGGCGGCCGACGGCCGACGGATCCCGGTACTGGTGACCTCGACGGTCAAGACCGGTGGGGACGGCGAGCCGCTGCTGATCCGCACCACCGTCTTCGACGCACGCGACCGCCGGGCCTACGAGGAGGAGTTGCTGCGGGCCCGACGGGAATCGGAGCGCGAACGCGAACGCCTCCAGCAGCTGGCCGCCACCCTCCAACAGACCCTGCTCCCCCCGACCCTGGCGAACGTCCCGGGCCTGGACGTGGCCGCCCACTACCACATCGCCTCGGCCGACGAGGTCGGCGGCGACTTCTACGACCTGTTCCCCCTGGCCGCCGGAACCTGGGGCATGTTCCTGGGCGACGTCTGCGGCAAGGGCGCGGCAGCCGCGGCCGTCACCTCGCTGGCCCGCTACACCCTGCGCGCCGCCGCCGTCTACGATCCCGACCCGGCCGCCGTCCTCGGCAACCTCAACAGGGTCCTCCACCACGAGTACAACGGACACGATCCGCGGTTCTGCACCGTCGTCTTCGGGCTCCTCACCCCCGACGAAGACCGGGGCGGCTTCCACATCACCCTCGCCGGCGGTGGCCACCCGCCGGCGCTCCTGATGCGCGCGGACGGGACCGCCGACTACCTGCCCACCCCCGGCGGACAGCTCATCGGCGTCCTGCCCGACGCCCACATCGCCACCACCACCTTCCGCCTCGACCCGGGCGACACCCTGCTCCTGTACACGGACGGGCTCACCGAAGCCCACACCACCACAGCGGACAAGGACCGCTACGGCGACAAGGCCCTCCTCGACCTCGGACACGAGCTGGCCCCCACCACCGCCGAGCACACCGTCGCCTCGATCCGGGGCCTCCTCGCCACCCTGGGCGCCGGGGTCGACGACGACACCGCCGTCCTGGCCGTGAGCGTGCCCTCCCACCCCGACCGTGAAGGGCCGCAGTGACCCAGCTGAGCATGAGCACCCGCACCACGTCGGCCGGCCCCGTCATCGAACTCGCCGGCGACCTCGACCACCACAGCGCCGCCCAGGTCCGCGGGCTGCTCTCCGAACTGGCCGTGGAAGAGGGCCGGCAGCTCGTCATCGACCTGGGAGGACTCACGTTCTGCGACTCCAGCGGCATCACGGTCCTGATCGCCGCCCGTAACCACGCCCTCGCCGCCCGCGCGTCGATCGCACTGGCCGCGGTTCCCGAACGGGTCGTCCGGATCCTGCGCATCGTCGGCCTCGACCAGGTCTTCCCCGTGCACCCCACCGCACAAGCGGCCGAAGCCGCCTGGACACCACGAACCGACTGAACGGGCCCGAGCACCCGCCGGGAGGTTGCCGACAGGACGCGGACGGTCGGTCACGGGCGGCTACGACCGAGACCGCGCACGGTCTCCGGTGGTGCGATCAAGGGGGAACGGGGGTGCGATGGAACGGTCCCCGCAGGCCGTCGCGCGGCCTGCCGCCTCGCGAGAGCGGCGTGATCCCCGTGACCGTCCACGCCTTGGCCGCCGTCGTGGTCGCCGGTGCGGCTTGCGCCGCCTTCACCCTCGCCCCTGCCGCCGCACCGGCGCGGGCGGCCCTCCCCGTCCCGTCCGAGATCTGTGCGCAGGGCTGGGTGTGCGGCTGGACGGGCCCCGACTAAACGGGCGTGGCGAGTTTCGTCGCACAGGACATGCCGCGCTACCCGGAGACGACCGCGTACGTCGGATTCAACGGCGGTGGGTCGGTCTGGAACGGTGCCGGGACGTGGCGCCGGAACGGCGAGGTGTGGGGCCGGTGCGTCACCGTGTACAACGGCACCGAGTACCGGGGCCGGAGCCGTACCGTCCGCCCGGGCCAGGGCATCGCCCGGATCCCCGCGTCGTTCGGAAACATCCACTCCCACCGGTTCCACCCGTGCCGGCTCTCCTGACCGCCCCCGGGGGGCGTCAGCGGGCGGCGGTCCCGCTCGTCACCATGGCCCACCTGCCGTCCTTCACCGAGTACAGGGTGAGCCGGCGGTCGAGCGTGTCGCCGTTCCCGTCGAAGGCCACGCGGCCCGTGACACCGTCGAAGGCGACTCCTGTCACGGCCTGCGGAACCTTCGCCCGCGTGTCGGGGGCGGGGGGAAGGGTGCCGCCGTTGGCCGTCACGACCGCCTTCACGGCCTCGATCAGCGTCCAGGTCGCGTCGTAGGCGTAGGGACCGTACCAACCGGCGGCCTCCGGGTAGTCCGCCTTCCGGTACCGGGTGAGGAAGTCCTGGCCGGCCGCCGATTCCTCCGCGGCGACGCCGATGTTGGTCGCGAGGTCGCCCTCGGCCTTCGGGTTCGTCGTGAGGTACTGCGCGTCGTAGATGCCGTCGCCGCCCATCAGGGGGACGCCGACCCCGGCCTGCTTCAACTGCTGGGAGAGGACGGCCGCGGTGTCGTAGTAGCCGCCGAAGTAGACGGCGTCGGCTCCGGAGGACCGCACCCTCGTGGCGAGGCCCGCGAAGGCGCGTTCCGCGGGATCGACCTGCTCGGTACCGACGACCGTCCCGCCGAGCTTCGCGAACTCGGGCGTGAAGCCTGAGGTGAGGGCGGTGCCGTGGGCGCTCGCGTCGTCCACCACGTAGACCTTGGACTTCTTCGCGGTGCCGTGCAGGTACCGGGCGGCGAACGGCCCCTGGACGACATCCGTGGCGACGGTGCGGAAGTAGGTGGAGTAGGGGCGGGACGTGGTACCCGCGGCCCAGTCCGGGCCCAGCGTCAGCACGGGGTCGGTGTTGCTCGGGGACACCACGGCCATGTTCGCCCGGGCGAGCGGTGCCACCAGGGTCTTGGCGACACCGGAGTTGAGGGGGCCGACGACGCCCAGCACCTTCTCGTCGGACACGAACCGGGCGGCGTTGGCCTCGCCCTTGGCGGGATCGGCGCCGTCGTCCAGGGCCTTGATCTCGAAGCGCACGCCGGGGACGTGCCCGATTTCGTTGGCGGTCCTCACCGCCAGGTCGGCGGAGTTCTTGACACCGAGGCCCATCGCGGACAACCCACCGCTGAGCGGCGCGTCCACGCCGATCACCACGGTGACGGCGGACCCCGCCGCGCCGTTGCCGGCCGTCCCGCCGCCGTGGGGCGCGTCATCGTCACGGGTGAGGCTCCAGGTCAGGACGGAGCCCGTGGCCAGTACGGCCAGTGCCGCGCCCAGGATCACGGCTCGCCGGGGCAGGGCGCGCGGACGGGCCGACGTTCCCTCGTCGTGCTCGGCCGTGGCCGACGTTCCGAGCGTGCCGGTGTCCCCGACCGGGGGTACGGGTACGGGCGGGACCGTCGGCCGGTCCGGCACGGGGCGCCGCGGGGAATCGGCGGCGGAGTCGGAATCGGAGTCCAGGACCGTGGGGGTGTGGCGCGTCGGCTCCGTCGCGGCTTCCGGTGCCGGTGTGGGCGCCGGTGCCGGGGTCACCCGCGGATCCGGTGGGGGAGTGGGCGCGGTCTCGTGTCCCGCTCCGTGCCCGGTGGACGGGTCTGCCGGGGGTGTCGAGGGGCGCAGCACCGAAGCCAGCATCCGCGCCGCTTCCGCGGCGTCCACGCGCTGCGCCGGATCCTTCGTGAGGAGGGCGTCCAGCACGGGCGCCAGCGGTCCCGCGTGGACCGGCGGCAGATGCGGGCGGGTGAAGACGGCCACGGCGAGGGCGTGAAGACCCTCCACATCGAACGGCGGGTGTCCCTCGACGGCGTGATAGAGGGTGGCCCCGAGCGCCCACAGGTCGTTGGCGGGGGTCGGGCGCTTGCCTTCGAGCTGCTCCGGCGGCATGTACTGAGGCGTGCCGATGACGATCCCGCTGTGGCTCAGCTTGGTCGTGGCGTCCGCGAGGTGCGCGATGCCGAAGTCGGTGAGGACGACGCGGTCCTTGGTCAGGAGCACGTTGTCCGGCTTGATGTCCCGATGGATGATCCGCGCCGCGTGCGCCTCGGCCAGCGCGTCGAGCATCGCCGCGCCGATCTCGGCCACCCGCTGCACGGGCAGCCGGCCCCGGCTGCGGATCGCGGCCGCCAGCGACTCCCCGCGGACCAACTCCATGACGATGACGGGGGCCCCGTGATGCTCCACGACATCATGGATGGTGATGATTCCCGGGTGGCTGAGAGTGACCGCCGCGCGGGCCTCGCCGGTGAACCGCCGGAGCAGCGCGGCGCGGTCGCCGTCTTCTATGCCCGGCGGGAAGAGAATCTCCTTGACGGCGACCTCGCGCCCGAAGAGCTGCTGGTCAAGGCCGCGCCAGACCCGGCCCATGCCGCCCTGTCCGATGCGTTCGACCAGTTGGTACCGGCCGGCGATGAGTTCGGGATTCTGCTCGGTCACGCGCACACTCTAGGTCCTGATGAGCCGGTCGGGTGACGGAATCATGGCTTGATCACGCTTGTGGGGACGAGGGACCCCGCCCTCGCGGCGCGGTTCCCCACCCGGCCCCGCCCGGCCCCCGCCCGGGGTCAGGCGCTCCGGTGAGTGAGGGCTTCCTGGGCCGGCAGTCTCAGGGGGGTGGCGACCGCCGCGCAGAAGTCGGCCAGGCCGACCGCCAGCGCGGCACGGGAAGCGGGCTGCATCGCGGCCATCGCCGTGGCCAGCGCCTCCTGCCTCCGTGCACGCAGGCGTTCGAGGTACGTCCGGCCGGCGGGCGTCAACTGGAGGAGCACCTCGCGCCGATCGTCCGATCCGGGGTGCCGTTCGAGGAATCCGACGGCCTGCAGGCGGTCGCAGAGCCGGGTGACCGACGGCGGGGCCGCCTCCAGCAGCCTGCCGAGTTCCCTCAGGTTCATCCCCCCGTTCCCGTCGACCAGGAACAGCACCCTGGCCTGGGCGGAGGAGACCGGAGGGGCGCTGACCGTGTCGCGGCCCCGCTCCCAGACGACTTCCAACAGCTCGATCAGCTCACTCATTTCCGCCACCGCCGACCGTACGGGTCGCCTGGAGCCGCTCTCCCGCTTGCTCATGTGACACTCCCTACCGGGCCCACGGGCTGCCCTTCGCCGGCGAACCGGCGGCTTCTGGGCCCCCATTTTGGCAGTCGACGAAAGAGGCAGGTACCGGACCGGTGACTGAAGGCAACGCAGTGGAGCGCGCGCTGCGGGACGCGGCCCCGCACAGGCTGTTCGAGACGGTCCGCGACGTCCTGTCCCGCGAGCACGGGGCACGGAGCGCCGAGCTGCTGATGGCGGACTACGCCGCGGCCCGGCTCCAACCCGTCACCGCGCACCCCTTCACCGCGGAGTCCGTGTCGGCCTACAACGGTCCGGAGGGCCGGGCCTTCGGTGCGCAGGAGCCGCACGTGGTGACCGAGGAGGACGGAGTCATCGTCCACCTCCCGGTGAGCGTGCGCGGCGACCGCCTGGGAGTCCTGAGCGTGCGCTACGCGGCGGGCGCGTACGGTCCCGGACTCCTCGGCCCGTTGCGGGACGTGGCGGACGCCCTGGCCCACGAGATCCTCGTCGCCGACCGTGACACCGACCTCTTTCTCATGGCCCGACGGGCCAGACGGCTCACTCTGGCCGCCGAGATGCAGTGGCAGCTCCTGCCCGGGCGCTCCTGCTCCCGCCCCGAGTACGACCTCGGCGGCCAGCTGGAGCCCGCGTACGGCATCTTCGGTGACTGCTTCGACTGGTCGGCCTCCGCCGACCACCTGACGTTGACCGTCAACAACGGCATGGGTGAGGGCATCGACGCGGCCCTGCTGACCAGCCTCGCCGTCAGCGCCCTGCGCAACGCCCGACGGTCCGGCCTCGACCTCGCCGATCAGGCCTCCCTGGCGGACCAGGCCCTGTACGGCCAGTACCAGGGACGGCTGCACCTGGCGATGCTGCTGCTCCGCTTCAGCCTGGACACCGGCGAGGTCGACGTCATCGACGCCGGATCCCCCCGGCTGTGGCGCCTGCGCGGGGGAGTGGTGGAGCAGGTCGTACTCGAAGCCCAGCTGCCGCTCGGCATGTTCGAGGACACGGTCTACACCGTCCAGCGCTTCCGCGTACTGCCGGGGGACCGGTTGTTCTTCCTGAGCGACGGCGTCTACGACGTCCTGTCCCCGGCCGGTGATCCCTACAGCCTGCACGCGCTGGCCCGGGCCGTGATGAACACCAGACTGCTGCCGTCCTCGCAGGTACCCCGGGCCTTGCTGGAGGAGCTGGCCGCGCACCGGGGCGGCATCGAAGCCGCGGACGACGCCATGGTCGTCTGTCTCGACTGGCACGGCCGACCCGGCGCGGAGTAGGGGTGTCTCGGCGCCGGCCGAACGGGAGGGTGGCACAGTGGTGGTATGCCCCGTCCCGGTCGACCCGGTGCGCACGAGGACCCGGCCGCGGCCCTCGGCGGCGCGGCGGAACTCCTCGCGGTACTGCACGCCCACGGCCAGGACGGCGCGGATCCGGCCGTTTCCCCGTCGCAGCTGCGGGCGCTGATCGCGGTGGAGGCAGCCGAGGGCATCAACCTGCGGGCCCTGGGTGACGTGCTCGGCTCCCGCCCGCCGTCCGTCACCCGGCTCTGCGACCGGCTGGAGGCCCTGGGACTGCTGACCCGCTCGCCGCACCCGAGCAGCCGGCGCGAGGTGGAGCTGCGCCTCACCCCTCGGGCGCGGGCGCTGCTGGAGGAGCGGCGGGCGATCCGGGCCCGGGCGTTCTCGGCGGTCCTCGCCCGGATGGCACCGGAAGCGGTGGACGCGCTGATGTCAGGTCTGGCGGCATTCCGAGAGGCCGCCGACGGCCTGCTGCCGTCCGGTCGCCCCGCGGACACCTCCGACGATCAGGCCGAGGGCGCCGGCTCGCCAGGAGACACCGGTGCGGCGCGGACGATCGCGCGGATCGCGGACAGCGCCTGAAACAGCGCGTGAAACAGCACCTGAAACGAGCCGTTCCCGGGGCGGGGTCCGATCCACGTCCGCCCGTACGGCACAATCATTGAGTTCGTAAAACATTGCCTTACGGCAAATGATCATTCTACGCTTGCCCCGCGCAACCAGGCGTCCGTCGGGCGTCCGCCTCCAGCGGTGAAGAAGGGACAGACGCGACGCCATGGCGAGCACTCTCGGGCTGGGGGCCCGACCCCCAGCGCCCCGCACGCCATCTCAGCAGGCTGCGAACCCCCGGCAGGCCTCCGCCGCGGAACCGGACGATTCCCTGGCCCTGTGGAACGGCGTACCACCGTACGTCCTGCTCATCGAGGACGACGAGGGCGACGCCGTGCTCGTCGAGGAGCTCGTGGAAGACAGCGGGATCGATGTCCGCCTCGGCCGCGCCGCCTCCCTCGCCGAGGCCCTGGACATGCTGGCGGACGAAGCCCCCGAGTGCGTCCTGCTCGACCTGAACCTGCCCGACGCCCAGGGTCTGGACGGCCTGAAGAAGGTCCTGGCCGTGTCCGCCGAGGCCGCCGTGGTCGTCCTGACCGGGCTGTCGGAGGAACGGGCGGGGTTGAGCGCCGTCGCGGCCGGGGCACAGGACTACCTGGTCAAGGGGCGTCTGGAGCCCGACGTCTTCATGCGGGCCATCCGGTACGCGATCCAGCGCAAGCGAACCGAACTCGCGGCGGTCGCCCTGGAAGCCGGCCGACTGCGGGCCGAGGAGAACGCGCGCCTCGAGCGCGGTCTGCTGCCGACGCCGCTGCTGCGGGGCGACCCGGCCGACGCCGTCTCCGTCTGCGCCCGCTACCACCCCGGACGCGCCCAGACCTTGCTGGGCGGGGACTTCTACGACGTCGTCCAGACCTCCGACGGGTCCACGCACGCCGTCGTGGGAGACGTGTCCGGCCACGGTCCGAGCGAGGCGGCGCTCGGCGTGTGCCTGCGCGTGGCCTGGCGCGCCTTCGTGATGGCCGGGGCCCGCGACGCCGAACTGCTCGGGCTGCTGGAGCAGATCCTGCTGGCGGAGCGGTCCGGCCCGGAGATCTTCGCCACCCTGGTCTCCCTCACCCGCGCTCCCGGCAGCCGCGCCGTCTCCGTGCAGCGTGCGGGGCACCCCGGCTTCCTGGTCCGCTCGGCGGCCGGCGTGGAGCTTCGGACGGTGCCCGGCGGGCCCGCGCTGGGGATCCTGCCCGGATGGGGCGCGGGCTGGCCCGTCACCGAGGTCCCGGTGGAAGCCGGTGGCGCCGTGATGCTGTTCACCGACGGACTGATCGAAGGGCGCATCGGACCCGGCTCCGACCGCCTCGACGAAGCCGGTCTCCTGGAGATCGCCCGCAAGCACACCGACCTGCCCGCCGAACCCTTCGTCGACTCCCTCATCCACGCGGCGCAGGGCCTCGCCGCGGACTGGGGCGGCCTGGCCGACGACGTCGCCGTACTCCACCTCGAATGGAACACCCCCACGTGACCTCCCCCGCACAGCAGGCAGCGAACTCCCGAGTGCGGGCCCCGGACCGCCGCGTCCCCAGTCTGCAGGGCTGGCTGACCACCGTGCTGGCCGTGCTGGCCCTCATGATCGTCGGCACGGGCGCCGTCGGAGCCGCCCTCCTGTCGCACACGACCACGGCCGGAAACCGCCTCGTCGACGGGATCCTGCCCGCCCAGCGGGACGCGCTCCGCCTGGAGACGGCCCTCCTGGACCAGGAGACGGGCGTCCGCGGCTACCTGCTGGTCGACGAACGCGCGCTGCTGGAGCCGTACGAACGCGGCCTGGTCAACGAGCGCAAGGCCACCGAGCGCCTGGCGACGGTCCTCGACGACGAGACCGGGGTACGCGGGGACCTGGCGGCCGTGGAGGAGGCCGCCCGGGTCTGGCGCGACGAGTTCGCGATCCCCGCCATCGCTTCCGTGGACAGCGGCAGCCCGCCGCCCTCGCTCCAGGCCGGCAAGGACCGCTTCGACGAGGTCCGTCGGCGGATCGCCGCGCAACAAGCACGCCTGGACCGCATCCAGTCCGAAGCGCGCACCACCTTCGGCGAGGCGCGCACACAGCGCGACCACATCCTCCTGGCCATCATCGTTGCCTTCCTGCTGGCCGGCGGCTGTCTCGCGGTGCTGCTCCACGTGGGAGTGCTGAGGCCGTTGGGCCTGGTGCGGACCGCCTCGCAGCGCGTCGCGGACGGAGCCTTCGAGGAGGAGATCCCCCTGCGGGGCCCCGCCGACCTACGGGCCCTGGCGCGCGCGGTGGAAGCCATGAGGCACCGGACCGTCGCCGAGCTGAAGGCGTCACGTCGCACCGCCGAGCGACTCGACCGGACGGCCGCCGAACTCGACGCGCAGGCGGCGGAGCTGCGCCGCTCCAACGCCGAGTTGGAGCAGTTCGCGTACGTGGCCTCGCACGACCTCCAGGAACCGCTGCGCAAGGTCGCCTCCTTCTGCCAGCTGCTGGAGAAGCGCTACGGAGACCAGCTCGACGCCCGAGGTACCCAGTACATCAACTTCGCCGTGGACGGCGCCAAGCGCATGCAGGTGCTCATCAACGACCTGCTGACCTTCTCCCGGGTGGGGCGGGTCCAGGACGCGCGCGAGACGGTCGCGCTGGACGGCACCCTGGACCGGGCGTTGCGCAACCTGGCCACCGCCGTGGAGGAGAGCGGCGCCGAGGTCACCCGGCCCGAGCGCCTCCCGGACGTGGTGGGCGACCCCACGCTCCTGACGATGCTCTGGCAGAACCTGATCGGCAACGCCGTCAAGTTCCGCTCGCCCGACCGCCTTCCGCGCGTCGAGGTCACGGAGGTCGACGATCCCGCCGCGGAACCGGGCTTCCGGACCTTCGCCGTCACGGACAACGGCATCGGTGTTCCGGCCGAGTTCGCCGAGAAGGTCTTCGTCATCTTCCAACGGCTGCACGCCCGGGAGACGTACGGCGGAACGGGAATCGGCCTCTCGCTCTGCAAGAAGATCGTCGAGCACGCGGGCGGCCACATCCGGATCGACACCGCCCACACCGGGGGCACCCGGATCGTCTTCACCCTGCCCGGCGCCGCGGACACCGCGGACACCACGGACGATGCGGAACCCGCAGACACCGCGGACAGCACGCCGCTCCCCGTATCCACCGAAGGAAACCGCTGATGAGCATGTCCACCGACCGGTCTCAGGTCGCCCCCGCCGAAGTCCTGCTCGTCGAGGACGACGCCGGCGACGAGCTGATGACCCGCGAGGCCTTCGAGGACAACAAGATCGGGAACGTGCTGCACGTGGTGCGCGACGGCCTGGAGGCGCTGGACTTCCTCTACCGTCGGGGCGAGCACACGAACGCGCCCCGCCCCGACCTGATCCTGCTCGACCTGAACCTGCCCAAGTACGACGGTCGGCAGGTGCTCGAACAGATCAAGAAGGACCCGGACCTGAGCCACATCCCGGTGGTCGTGCTCACCACCTCGGCCGCCGAGGAAGACATCCTGCGCAGCTACAAGCTGCACGCGAACGCCTACGTGACGAAGCCGGTGGACCTCGACCAGTTCGTCAGGGCGATCCAGCAGATCGACGACTTCTTCATCACCGTCGTCAAGCTGCCCCGTACACGGTGAGGACCGGACACACAGGCGACGCGCCGCGAGCGCACGAAGGAATGTGGGGAAGACTGCCATGAGCTGGGACACGCACGAAGCCGAGGCACGCAGTCACGTCGAGATGCGATCCGAAGGGGATGTGCGCATCGTCGTGATGGCGGGTGAGTTCGACATGGACACCCTGGCCGAGCTGCGGCTCGCCATGGACCCCCGGGCATCGGGTGTCGCCCGGTTCGTCCTGGACGTCGCCGGGGTGACCTTCATCGACTCGACCGCCCTCAGCGTCCTGCTGCAACCTGCGCTGGAGCGGCCCGTGGTTCTGGCGGGGACCGTACCGCCCCGCATGGCCCGGATCCTGGAGATCACCGGGGCCGACGTGGCGTTCGCCACCGCGCCCGATGTGACCGAGGCGACGACCATGGTCGTCCCACCCCGCAGCGGCTGACCGACCCCACGGAGCGGGGGCGAAGGGCACCCGGCGGCGTTTGAGAACGGCGATCCCGGCCAGAAGGGCATCCGACAACCATCGGTTCCGCCGCGGGTCCTACCCGAGCGGGCCGCAGCCACGGCGCGCAGCGCCCGGCCCGAGGAGCCCCGCATGACGCACACCGAAGTCACCGACACCGAAGCCGCCGGGATACGTACCGTCGCCGCCGGAGCCGACCGCACCGCGCGGTCACCCCGGCCCGGTCCCGCCTCCGCAGCCACCTCGGCCGACGAGCGCATCCACCGCATCCGCCGCCGACTGGAACGGCTGATCGGCATCGCCGCGACCGAGGGGAACTCCGTACACCCCCTGCGCAACGGCGACGAGATCTTCACCGCGATGCTCGACGCCATCGGCTCCGCCCGCCACACGATCGACATGATGACCTTCGTCTACTGGAAGGGCGCCATCGCCCGCCGGTTCGCCGAGGCCCTCGCCGAGCGCGCACGAGAAGGCGTACGGGTGCGGCTGCTCCTCGACGGCTTCGGCAGCCGCCTCATTGAACAGGACCTGCTGGACCGGATGGACGAGGCCGGCGTCGACATCGCCTGGTTCCGCAGACCCGCCTTCCTCTCCCCCCTCAAGCAGAACCACCGCTGCCACCGCAAGGTCCTCGTCATCGACGAGCACATCGCCTTCACCGGCGGCGTGGGCATCGCGGAGGAGTGGTGCGGCGACGCCCGCGGCCCGCGCGAATGGCGCGACACGCACGCGGAGGTCCGTGGGCCCGCGGTCGACGGGATCGCAGCGGCCTTCGCCCAGAACTGGGCCGAGTGCCACCCCGAACTCTTCGACGCGCGCGACCGCTTCGTGCCCCATGAGCCCGCCGGCACCGCCATCGTCCAGGTGGTGCGCGGCTCGGCCGCCTTCGGCTGGCAGGACATGCAGACGTTGATGCGGGTGATCCTCGAATCGGCCGAGGAACGCGTGCGCCTGGCGACCGCCTACTTCGCTCCCGACGACTTCTTCGTCGACCTGCTCAGCGCCACCGCCCGCAGGGGCGTCATCGTCGAGATCCTGCTGCCCGGGCCGCACACCGACAAGCGGGTGTGCCAACTCGCGGGCCGGCACCACTACGAGGCGCTCACCGCCGCCGGCGTGCAGATTCACGAGTACCAGCCGACGATGATGCACGCCAAGATCATGACCATGGACGGGGTGGTCTCCCTCATCGGCTCCTCGAACTTCAACCGCCGCTCCCTCGACCACGACGAGGAGGTCATGCTCGCCGTGATGGACCCCGACGTCACCCGGACCCTGGACGAGCACTACGACCAGGACCTGGGGAACTGCACGCGGATCGCCGCAGGGCGCTGGAAGCGGCGCTCCCTCCTGCACCGCGCCCAGGAGCTGGCGGTGCGCCCGCTGCGCCGCTTCCTGTGAGGGGCCGGCCCCTCAGGCCAGGCGCAGAACGGTACTGATCGTCTTGCCGTCCGGGTGCGTACGGCAGTCCACCCGCTCGGCGAGGCGCTGGACCAGAGGCCAGCCGTACCCGCCCGGGCGCTCGACCGTACCCGTACGAGGGGCGGGCAGCCTGGGGTCCGCGTCGCCGATGGACAGGAGCAGGACGTCATCGGCGATGTCGGCCCGGAAGGCGGTGACGCCGCCGCCGTGGCGGATCGCGTTGGTGACGAGTTCCGAGGTGACCAGCAAGGCGTCCGCCGCGGTGACGCTGTCGAGACCGACGCCGGCCAGCCGCAGCACCTCGCAGACCCGCGCGCGGGCGGCGGCCGCGGATTCCGGCGGGCGGCCCGGCAGCCGCTTGTCCGGGCTCGGGGAGTCTTCGGAGGCAGGTGAGGTGTTCATGGCTTCATCGCTGCCTCCGGACAGTCCGCCATGCGGAAGGCGGAGGCGGCCCCGGTGACCTCGAACAGCCGCCGCACCGCCGCCTGCAGGGGACCGGCGAGGACCAGGCCCACTCCCGCGGCCCGATGGGCCCGCCGGGCGGCGAACAGGGCGTGCAGGACGGAGGAGTCCGCGAACCGCGTACGGGAGAGGTCCACGACCGTGAGCGCGAGGCCGCCCGCCGCCGCTGCCGCGAGCGCCCGGGCCAGGGCGGGCGCGTGGTCCTCGTCGATCTCACCGCGCAGGCTGACGAGTGCCACGCCTCGGTCGATGGTCGTCGTGACGACCGCTTCTTCTCCGCTCACCCCGACATCCTCCTACACGCGGGGCCGGGGAAGCCACGGAGTCCCTCCCGGGCGTACGTGACCTGCCCCCGACACCCGCGCGGATGACGTCTCGTCACTCTGTCGTACGCGGGCCCGGTTGCGGCGGGCGCGGTGGATGGAGGATGGTTGCCGCAGGGCAATGATGTTTCCGTCTCGGTTTCCGTCTCGACGAAGAGGTGAGGGGTTCGCACAGCGGGCCTTCGATGTGTGGTTCCTTCCCCGCAGATGACATCCGGTTCACCGGCAGCGGACTTCCGGTGGAGCGAGGCCCCGTACCCCGTGCTCGCCGTCGATCCCCAGGCACGCCTGGCGATCGTCAACGAGGCGGCCCGACTCGTCTTCCCGCAGGCCCGACCGGGTACACCCCTGGCCGACGCGGTGCCCGCGTGGCTGGCATCGGCCCACGCGCGGCACGTGGCCGAGGACGTGCCCGCGGCACGGCGGCCGACCGACGGGGCGGACCGGGCCGTACGGGGACCGGTGGGCGAGGGATCGTTCGAGGCACATCCCACCGTCCGTGACGACGGCACGGTGGTGTGGTGGCTGGTGGACGACACCGGCCACCAACTCGCCCGGGACGCACTGCGGACGGAGCGGGAGCGCACGGCGTTCCTGGTCCGCTCGTCCAACCTGCTGCTGTCCTCGCTGAACCTCGACCGCTGCATGGACGTCACCGCGCAACTGGCGGCGGAGCACCTCACGGACGCGGCCCTGGTCATCGCCCCCGCGCGCGGCTCCGAGCTGCCGGTGGTGACCTGTGTCCGCGGCGGCACCCCGTCGGTGGAACTCCTGGCCGTCGACCCCGGCGCGGTACCGGGCCTGGCGGAGGCCCTTCAGGGGTTCCCGCCCGTCCCGTCCCGGTGGATCGACCCCGGCGCAGCGCCGGCTTGGCTGGTTCCGGAAGGCCTGGACGGCGTGGGGTCGATCGTCATCACGCCGCTGCCCGGCCACGGGGTGCCCGCCGGCGCCCTGGTCCTCCTGCGCGGCACCGATGCCCCCGCCTTCACCGAGAGCGAGGAGGTCTTCGCGCGCCTCTTCGCCGCCCGTGCCGGCGCGGCGATGTCGGCGGCCCGCCTCTACACGGAGCAGGCGTCGATCACCGACACCTTGATGCGCGAGCTGCTCCCGCCCGTCCTGCACCAGGTCGCCGGCGTGGAGTACGCGGGCGGCTACCGCCCCGCGAAGGACCACGAACGGGTCGGCGGCGACTTCTACGACGTCCACCCCGCCACCGCCGACGGCGACGCGTCCCTGGTGGTGTTCGGAGACGTCTGCGGCAAGGGGCTCGAGGCCGCCGTCATGACCGGGAAGATCCGCAACACCCTGCACGCGCTGCTGCCCATGGCGGACGACCACCAGCGGATGCTCAGCCTGCTGAACTCCGCACTGCTGAACTCCGAGAGCACCCGGTTCGCGACGATGGTGCTGGCCTCCGCGGCCCGCGACGGCAACAACGTACGCCTTCGGCTGACCAGCGCCGGCCACCCCGCCCCCCTCGTCCTGCGCTCCGACGGACGCATCGAGCCGGCCCCCACGAAAGGCACCCTGGTGGGCGTGCTGCCGGACATCTCCACCGAGACGGTCTCGGTGACCCTGGCACCCGGCGACGCCTGCGTCCTGTACACCGACGGGATCAGCGAGGCGCGCGGCGGGCCGATGGGCGACGTGATGTTCGGCGAGGAGCGGCTGCGACGAGCCCTGTCGGAGTGCGCCGCCATACCCGCCGAGGCGGTCGTGGAACACGTGCAGATGATCGCCTCGCAGTGGGTGGGCGGCGGTCGGCACGACGACATGGCGCTCGTGGTGATCTCCGCACCGCGAACCAATCACCTCAGCGCGGTGGACGGCCACACCCGGGGAAGGTTCACCGCATGACTCCACAGCACGGCACGGCCCCCACCACCCGCACCACCCGCACGGAGGCCCTGGCCGAGCGGGTATGGGAAGCCGTCATGGCCCTCGACGAACCCGCCGCGGTCCGGGCCGTCCTCCAGGCCCTCGACGACCGCCTCGACCCCGAGGCGGTCCTGCTGGACGTGATCGGCCCCGTGCAGGGGCGGGTGGGCGAGGAATGGGCCGCGAACCGCATCACCGTCGCCCAGGAACACGCCGCGACCGCCATCAACGACCGGGCCGTCGCGGCGCTGGCCCTGCACCCCGCGGCACGGACGGACCCCTACCGGGGCCGCATCACGGTGGCCTGCGTGGACGGCGAATGGCACGCCCTGCCCGCGCGGCTGCTCGCCGAGGTGCTGCGGATGCGCGGCTGGCGCGTCGACTACCTCGGCGCCCAGGTACCCACCCCGCACCTGCTCGCCCACCTGCACCGCACCGGGCCCGACGCGGTGGCCCTCTCCAGCTCCATCCCCACCCGCCTGCCCACCGCACACGCGACGATCACCGCCTGCCAGGCCGTCGGGACCCCCGTCATCGTCGGCGGAGCCGCGTTCGGCCCCGGCGGCCGCCACGCCCGTCTGCTGGGGGCGGACGCGTGGGCGCCCGATGCCCGCACCGCCGCCGACGACCTGGCCCGCGGCCCGCTGCCCCAGCCCCGCCCCGGCCACCAAATGATCGACGACCTCCCGCACTTGAAGGACCAGGAGTACACCCTCGTCGCCCGCAGCCGGCCCCGCCTGGTCCGCGAGGTCCTCGCCGAGCTGGCGGACGCCTACCCGGCCCTGCGCGACTACACGGACGTACAGCGTGAACGCACCGCCGAAGACCTCTCCCACATCGTCGAGTTCCTCGCCACCGCCCTGTACACCGGCGACGAAGAAGTGTTCTGCGGATTCCTGCTCTGGACCGCGGACGTCCTGAACGCCCGCCACGTCCCGGCCGCCTCCCTGCTGCCCGCCCTGACGCTGCTGCGCCGCCGGCTCGGCGACTTCCCCAGAGCCTGCGCCGTGCTCCGCGCCGGCGCCGCCCGCCTCACCCACCAGAACGTCGCCCGGGGTGCCGAATGACGCACTCGCCCGCCACCCCGCTCCAGCTGTCGTGCCGCCATGCCGACGACACCCTCCGCGTAGAACTCCGGGGCGATCTCGACCACCGGTACGCCGACCTCCTCGTCGAGGCCGTCAGCGGCGCGCTGGCCGACCACCGGCGGCCGCGCACGGTGCGGCTGGACTGCACCGGCCTGAACACCGTGGACCCGAGCGGTCTGTCGGCCCTGCTGATGGTCCGCCGCCGTACCGACGAGGTCGGCGCGGTCCTGCACCTCGACGGGCGGCCCCCGCAGCTGGAGAAGCTGTTGGAGCTGACCGGCACCCTCACCCACTTCACGGCCCGCCCCGGAGCCCGCGCCCCCCAGGCCGGCCCCGCCGAGGACCCCGCCCGCGGCCACTCCGCCGCCCCGGACCCCGGAGCCTGACGCCGTTGCGGCACGCTCGACCGGGCCCGACGCGGCGTCGGCGCCACCGTCAGTACGGCCAGGACCAGTCCACGATCTCCGGCAGGTCGCTGCCGTGGGCGCGGATCCAGTCGTGGTGGCGGATCCGCCGGTCGGCCATGTTCTGCCGTAGGGCCGCGGCGCGTCCGGCCAGGCCGGGGACACGGTCGATCACGTCCATGACCAGGCGGTACCGGTCGAGGTCGTTGCGCACCACCATGTCGAAGGGCGTGGTCGTGGTGCCCGACTCCTTGTAGCCGCGGACGTGCAGGTGCGGATGGCCGGTCCGGCGGTAGGCGAGCCGGTGGATCAGCCACGGGTAGCCGTGGTACGCGAAGATCACGGGTGCGTCCGTGGTGAACAACGAGTCGTACTCGATGTCCGTCATCCCGTGCGGGTGCTCCTCCCGGGGCATCAGCCGTGCGATGTCGACGACGTTGACGACCCGGACCGCCAACGACGGCAGATGCTCGCGCAGCAGAGCCGCGGCGGCGAGCACCTCCTGCGTCGGAACGTCCCCCGCGCAGGCCAGCACCACGTCCGGCACGCCCGTGCCGTCGTCCGTCCCCGCCCAGTCCCAGATGCCGGCGCCGCGGGCGCAGTGGGTCCGCGCCTCGTCCATCGTCAGCCAGTCGAAGCAGGGCTGTTTGCCCGCGACGATCACATTCACCTGATCCCGGCTGCGCAGGACGTGGTCGGCCACCGCGAGGAGGGTGTTCGCGTCGGGCGGGAAGTAGGCCCGTACGACCTCCGGACTCTTGTTCAGCACATGGTCGACGAAACCGGGGTCCTGGTGGGAGAAGCCGTTGTGGTCCTGGCGCCAGACGTGCGAGGTCAGCAGGTAGTTGAGGGACGCGATCGGTGCCCGCCACGGAAGCTCGCGCGCCGTCCGCAGCCACTTCACGTGCTGGGCGACCATCGAGTCGACGATGTGCGCGAAGGCCTCGTACGTGGAGAAGAGCCCGTGCCGGCCGGTCAGCAGGTACCCCTCCAGCCAGCCCTGGCAGGTGTGCTCGGAGAGGATCTCCATCACCCGCCCACCGCGCGCCAGATGCACGTCGGTGGGCTCGGTCTCCTCCTGCCACGCCTTGCCCGTCACCTCGAAGAGGTCGTCGAGCCGGTTGGAGGCGGTCTCGTCCGGGCCGACGACGCGGAAGTCCCGCCGCTCCTCGGTCTCCCTCATCACGTCCGTCAGCAGGGCACCCAGCACCCGGGTGGGCTCGTGGAGCGAGCCGCCGCGCTTGTCCACCGCGACCGCGTGGGCATCGAGGTCCGGCAGCGGGAGCGGACGCAGCAGCCGCCCGCCGTCGGCGTACGCCGTCGCGCCGAGGCGCAGGTCACCGCGCGGAACGCAGGCCAGAACCTGCTCCGTGGGGCGCCCCTCGGAGTCGAAGAGCTCCTGCGGCCGGTACGAACGCAGCCACCGCTCCAGCATCCTCAGGTGCTCCGGGTTCTCCCGAACGCCGGCCAGCGGGACCTGATGGGCCCGCCAGGTGCCCTCGACGGGGTCGCCGTCCACGATGGCGGGGCCGGTCCAGCCCTTGGGGGTCCGCAGGACGATCATGGGCCACGGGCGGCGGGCGACATCGCCCTTGCCGATCCGAGCCTCGCGCCGGATCTCGGAGACGAGGTCCATGGCCCGGTCCATCGCCCTGGCCATGGCCTGGTGCACGCTGAGGGGATCGCTGCCCGTGACGTGGAACGGCTCGTGGCCGTAGCCGCGCAGCAAGGAGTCCAACTCCGCCTCGGGGATGCGGGACAGGACGGTCGGGTTGGCGATCTTGTATCCGTTGAGGTGCAGGATCGGCAGGACGGAGCCGTCGCGGACCGGGTCGAGGAACTTGTTCGAGTGCCAGGAGGCCGCGAGGGGTCCCGTCTCGGCCTCGCCGTCGCCGATGACGCACGCGACGAGCAGATCGGGGTTGTCGAAGGCGGCGCCGTAGGCGTGCGCGAGGGAGTAGCCGAGTTCGCCGCCCTCGTGGATCGAGCCCGGGGTCTCGGGCGCCACATGGCTGGGGACCCCGCCGGGGAAGGAGAACTGCCGGAACAGCTTCCGCATGCCTTCGCCGTCCCGCCCGATGTCCGGGTACGTCTCGGTGTACGTGCCCTCCAGCCACGAGTTGGCCAGTACGGCGGGTCCGCCGTGCCCCGGTCCCCAGACGCACAGGGCCTCCTGGCCGCGCTCCCTGATCACCCGGTTGAGGTGGGTGTACACGAGGTCGAGGCCGGGGGAGGTGCCCCAGTGGCCGAGCAGTCGGGGCTTGATGTGCTCGGCCCGCAGCGGTTCGGTCAGCAGCGGATTGTCCATCAGGTAGATCTGTCCGGCGGCCAGGTAGTTGGCGGCGCGCCAGTGGGCGTCGAGCTCGGCGATCGGGTACTGCGTCATCCCCGCTCCTTCGTGCGGCAGACCGAGAGGTTCGTCGACTGAGCCGACACCGTCACGGTGCTCCTGACGGCAGTCGGCCGGCAGGGGAGGGTGGGCCCTCGCGGAGGGACCAACGGCCCCTGCCGGCAGCGCCGAGGCGAGGACGAGGCTGAAGTTCGACGGCGCCAGTGTCCCGTCCCGCCGCCGAATCCACGCTCTGACCACGCCCCCGAGCCGGGGCAGTACGGAGGACAGACCAGTGACCGAGACCCTTGTGGTGGGAATCGACGGATCCCCGGAGAGCCTCGCGGCAGCCGATTGGGCCGCACAGGAGGCCGTACGCCGACACGCGCACCTGCACCTGGTGCACGCCTGGCCGTGGCAGCACCTCACCGAGTCCCGCACCCTGGACCGGCAGCCCGAGGCCGACCGCGCCGAGCGGGTCGTCCGCGAGGCGGAGGCGGAGGTGACCGGGAGGTATCCGGACCTTCCCGTGTCCGCTTCCCTGGTCCCGGAAGCCGCGGTCCCCGCGCTGCTGCGGCTCGCGGAGGGGGCGGAGATGCTGGTCATCGGCACCCGCGGGCACGGCGCGCTGCGCGACTTCCTGCTGGGCTCCTCCGGTCAGCAGATCATCGCCGCCGCGCCCTGCCCCGTGGTGTCGGTGCGCGGCAGCTACGCCGTCGCCGGGTCGCCCCGGAACGGTGAGATCGTCGTGGGCCATCAGGGCGACGCGGACGAGAGCCGCGCCGTCCTCCGTTTCGCCTTCGAGGTGGCGGCCGCCCGGCGCGCGACCCTGCGCGTCGTACGGGCCTGGAGCCTGCCGCCGGTGTACGCATACAGCCCCGGGTCGATGTGGCTCGCCGAACAGCTCGGCGGGGTGGAGCCGTACGAGAAGGTCGCCATGGAGCAGGCGCTGGAGCCGTGGCGGGAGAAGTTCCCGGAGGTTCCGGTCATCGAACAGGTCCGGACGGGCAGCGCGGGCCAGGTACTGCTCTCGGCGGCCGCCGGCGCCGAACTCCTCGTCGTGGGCCGCCGGATACGCCACTGCCCTGTCGGCACCCGTATCGGCTCGGTGGCCCTGGCTGCTCTCCACCACGCGCCGTGCCCCGTCGCGGTCGTCCCGCACGCCCACTGAGGTAGGCCGGACTCCACTGCGCCGCCGCGCCGGCGTCAGACGCGGCCGAAGGGTTCGGGGTAGACGAATTCGCCTTGTACGTCCGGGTCGTAGGCGGCCAGGGTGCGGATCTGGAACAGGTGCTCCCAGGCCGGTTCCTCGCCGACGATGCCGAAGTCGGTGCTCGGTCGGAAGCCGAACCGCCCGTAGAAGTCGGGGTCGCCGAGGACGACGACCATCGGGGCGTCGAGGGCGTCCGCGGCGGCGAGAGCGGCGTGGACCAGGGCCGTTCCGAAGCCGCGGCGGCGATGGTCACGGTGCACACCGAGCAGGCTGAGGTTGGGGACCCGGACGGTACCGATTCGGCCCCAGGAGCAGAGAGCGTGGCCGACGATCGCGCCGTCCGCGTCCTCGGCCACCAGGGAGAGTTCCGGGATCCGGTCTTCGCCCTCGCGCAGTGCGTTCTGCAGCATCACCTCCACGGGCTCCTCCTCGTGCGGTTTGTAGGAGGAGGCGATGGTCACCGTACGGACAGCGGCCAGGTCGGCGGGGGTTTCTCGTCTGATCAGCACCTACTTAGTGTGTCCCGCCGGCCGACCGGGTGCGAGGCCGGGGCCGCGCCGTCCGGCACCGCACACGGCTCAGCCGTCAGCGGCGAGCGGCGTCGTTCGCCGGGTTCGTCGGCGTCGGCGGGCGCCGGTCCGGCGGGAGCAAGGCGTGGCTGGCGATGACCGCCGCCTGTACGCGCCGTTCCACACCGAGTTTGGTGAACAGCCGCGAGACGATGTTCTTGATGGTCTTCTCCGCCAGGAAGAGCTGCTTGCCGATCTCCCGGTTGGTGAGGCCCTCGCTCACCAGGATCAGGATCTCGCGCTCCCGGTCGGTCAACCCCGGCAGGCCGGGCGGCTGTTCCTGCTTCGGGGCGTCACCCCTGATCCGGGCCATGAGACGGGTGGTGGCGCCGGGGTCGAGCATGGACTGGCCCGAGGCGACGGTCCGGACGGCGGAGACGAGGTCGGTGCCGGTGATCTGCTTGAGGACGTAGCCCGACGCGCCCGCCATCACCGCGTCCAGCAGTGCTTCCTCGTCGTCGAACGAGGTCAGCATCAGACAGGCGAGTTCGGGCATGCGGGAGCGGAGTTCACGGCACACGCCGACCCCGTCGCCGTCCGGCAGTCGCACGTCCAGGACGGCCACCTGCGGGCGCAGCGCCGGGATACGGACGAGCGCCTGCTCGGCGGTGCCCGCTTCACCGACCACGGTCAGGTCGGGCTCGGCGTCCAAGAGGTCGTGGACGCCTCGGCGTACGACCTCGTGGTCGTCCAGGAGGAACACGCTGATCGGAGCGGACGACCTCGCGGACGACTTCGCGGGCGACGTGACGGGAGACGGGCCGCTCGCCGGCATGAGGCAACTCCTTCACAGGCGCCCACCTTCCGCGGGCGTGCGCATGCTTGCATCCTGCCGTTCGCGAGGGCCGATCGGACAGGGCCGATCGGCCCTTGTTCCGGCACGTCTCCCCGCGCCCGCCGGGCAACGGGGAAAGAGGGACCTTCGGCCCTTGGCAGGGGCCGACCGGTCCTTCCGCACGTGGCGACGGTCCGATGAGCTAGGCGGAGCACGGGGAAGGGCGCGGCCGCCGCTACGGAGCCGCACGGAACGTGAAGGTGTGTCATGGCCACGCAGCTGATCGCACTGACGTGCGCGGTAGGAGAGGGGTCCGAAGTGACGGCGTCCCTCGGAGGCGAACTCGATTTCTACACGAGTACGCAGGTCGGACCCAGGCTGATGGAGATCGCGCGGTCATGGGGGCCCGAACTGACCCTGGACCTGTCGGGCCTCACCTTCTGCGACAGCTCCGGTATCGACCTGCTGCTGCGGATCCACCGGTCGTGCGCCGTCCGCGGTACCCGGCTCAGACTCGCCGGAGTACCCCGCCCGGTGGCCGGGCCGATGCGGGTCCTCGGCGCCGACCGGGTGCTGCTGTCGTCGGGGAGATGACCGTTCGGGGCCGCCCGGGCGGCTGAAGGGGGGCCGTTCGGCCCTGATGTCGACCGGTCCGGCGAACGAGCTCGGCGGTCAGGCCGCGCACCGCGGCCGCCCGACGCGAAGGGAGGCGTGGAGCATGGACCGCAACGCGGCACACCCGGGGGCCGCGGCCGTGGCCCCGGCACGGCGGATGGAGCAGCTCGGCCGTGACGAGGCGCTGCGGTTGCTGGCGACGGTGTCGCTGGGCCGCATCGTCTTCACCCAGTACGCCCTGCCGGCCGTCCGGCCCGTCAACCACCTCGTCGAGGGCGAGAGCATCATCGTGAGGGTGCACGAGGGGGGAGGCGCGCTCGCCGCCCTCCTCGCACCGTCGGAGGCCCCAGGGGTCGTGGTCGCCTACGAGGCCGACGTCATCGACCCCGACACGCATCTCGGTTGGAGCGTCGTGGTGACCGGCTACGCCACCCCGGTGGAGGACCCGGAGGGTTACGCCTCGCGGCTGCGCCCCTGGGTGGCGCAGACCATGGTGCGCGCGCTGCGCATCACACCGGATCTGGTCACGGGGTTCCGGCTGGCGGCGGACCACCCGCCCGAGCCGGTGGAGCCCGCGGAGCCCGTGGACTCCGTGGAGATGTGCGGCTCCTGACCGGTCACCCGGCGGCCGCCCCGGCGAGCGGGGCCCGCCAGATCAGCACGCTGCCGCCCTCGACCGGCCGTTCCACGGCGAACGTGCCGCCCAGGCTCCGGGCGCGCTCGTCGAGGTTGCGCAGGCCGCTGCGGCGGCCCTGGGCGGGGATTCCCCGCCCGTTGTCGGTCACCTTGAGGACGATCTCGTCGTGCGTGGCCTTGAGCGAGACCCCCACCCGGGTGGCGTGCGCGTGGCGGGCGGCATTGCTCAGCAGCTCGGTCAGCACGGCCACGGCATGGTCGGCGACATGGGCGGACACGTCCGTGTCCAGCAGCCCCTCCATGCTGAGGCGGGGCGGATGACCGAGTGCCCTTCCCGCCTCTCCCACGGCGCGAGCGGCCCGCGCCCTGAGGCCGGGGGCGGACTCACGGTCCTTGGCGCGCAGCCCGAAGATCGTCGAACGGATGATCTTGATGGTTTCGTCGAGGTCGTCGACGGCCCGCCCGACCCGATCGGCGGCACCGTCGTGGTCCACCAGACGGGCCGCGCTCTGCAGGGTCATCCCCGTCGCGAACAGCCGCTGGATGGCCAGGTCATGCAGGTCGCGGGCGATCCGGTCGCGCTCTTCCAGCAGCGCTATCTGTTCGGCGTCGCGCCGCCGTTCGGCGAGTTCGAGGGCGAGTGCGGCTTGGCCGGCGAAGGCCAGCAGCGGCTCCAGCTCGCCGTCGGTGAACACCGGCTCCGAGGTCGCCCGGGCCAGGAGGAGTACGCCTCGCCCGTCCCCGGCGGCCGTGCCCAGAGGGACGGCCACCGCGGGCCCGAGGGCGGTCGGTCGCCCGGCGTCGCTGCCGTAGAGCGGGTCGGTGGCGAGGCCGGCCGAGGTGACCGGACTGCCGCCCTTGTACGCGGCGCCGGACAGGCTGCCCTCGACCGGGACGACCAAACCCCGTCGCTGTTCGCTGCCCGGCCCCACCGACAGTTCCACGACCAGGTCGTCGGTGCCGTCGAGCGGCATGGAGATGTCGGCCAGTTCGGCGCCCGTGATCTCCTGGGCGCGGCGTGCGATGAGCGCGAGCACCGCCGGCCGGGGGCTGCCGGACAGCAGGCTGTTGGTGATCTCGGCGTTGGCCTGCAGCCACCGTTGCTGCCGCTGGGAACCCTCGTACAGGCGGGCGTTGTCGATGGCCACGCCGGCGGCGACCGAGAGGGTGGAGATCACCGCCTCGTCCTCGGTGTCGAAGTCCTGGCCGTCGCGCTTGTCGGTCAGGTACAGATTGCCGAAGACCTCGTCACGGACCCGGATCGGTACGCCGAGGAAGGTGTGCATCGGCGGATGGTCGGCCGGGAAGCCGTGCGAGGCGGTGTGGGTGCCGAGGTCCGTCAGGCGCAGCGGTTCGGGGTGGCGGATGACCTCGCCCAGCAGGCCGTGGCCGGCGGGGAGCGACCCGATCCGGGTGATCTGCTCGTCGGACAGGCCGACGGTGAGGAACTGCGAGAGCGTCCGGCCGTCGGGCCCGATCACGCCCAGCGCTCCGTAGTCGGCCTCGACGAGGAGGGCGGCGGCCTCGACGATGCGCCGCAGGACCTGGGAGAGGTCCAGCTCGCGGCCGACGGAGACGACCGCCTCCAACAGGCTGTGCACGCGGTCCCGGGTGCCGCGTACGGCATTGATCCGGGCCTGAAGTTCCTTCAGCAGCTCGTCCAGTTGCATCCTCGGTACCTGAGGCAACGGATCCGCCACGCCCACCAGCTCCTTCTGCGCCCACCCACTTGGTCCGGCGCAAGCCTATAGAGAGCCGTAGGAACGCGAGGGCCGATCGTTCGGACCGATCGGCCCGCACGGTCGGATCACAAGCGCGGGACACCCGATGGGTGCAGCGCACATGCTTCGGGGGCAACTGCGGTGACGCGCCACATGTGCGGGTGACCTGGGCGTTCCTATGATGTGGCGACACGGAACCGTCCCCGCCGCCAGTCCGGAAGTGGTACCCATGGTCGCCTCCACCGCACGGTCCCCAAGTTCCGGCTCCATCAAGCGCGTCGTCGCCGCGAGCCTCATCGGGACCACCATCGAGTGGTACGACAACTCATCCGATCAGAGCTAGGACCTGCCGTATCCCAGGATCTGCGCGATCGAAGTCAGCACGGAACCAGCACGGGTCAACGGCGAGCCTGCTAGATGCTGACGAAGTGGCTCTCGCGGCGCACGCCACTGGCTCGACCGGCGTATCGGGCCGACTGCGGAGCGTCGCCGATTCCACCATCCAAGGTCTTCAGGTGTAGGTGCCCAGAGGTTGCCTCTCGCCCCAGGAAGCAGCGTTGTCCCATGCCCTCGACTGGTGTCTGCAGCGTCATCGAGCACGTCCCCGCAGTTGCGGGGAGCAGGCGGGCAGGTCTTCGAGACCCAGCCGCACGGAGGGATCCTCCCCACGGGTGCGGGGACGTCCTACTGCAGTAGTTTCAGGGCTGCAGCCGCCAGTCGTTGGGCGGTGAGGTGTGGTTCGTCGGCCGGCAGGATGAGATGGCTGATGGTCATGCGGACGATGACGTCCGCGGCCATTCGTACAGACTCTGTGTGCTGTTGTGGGTAGCGCGTGGCCAGCCAGCCCTGGACGAGGGTTTGACCGGCGTCGAAGATCGGGTCCGCCCGGGCGGTGAGGTAGGGCAGGAGGCTGTCGGAGCCCTTTCGGGCGGCTGTGATGACGGCCCTTATGAGGGGCTGATTGTCGGCCTCCTGAAGTACGTACAGGATGGCCGCCCGGAGGCAGGCGTGGGAATCGGGTACGCCGGGATAGAGGGCATCGGCCACACCCGCCAGAAACTGCTGGGTTTCACGGACTACCAGCGCACGGCCCAGGCCGGCGCGGTTGCCGAACTCCTTGTACACCGAGGGGCGCGACACTTCGGCGCGGGCAGCGACGGCCGAGAGGCTGACCTGGTCCCAGCCGGCTTCGCAGGTGAGGTCGCCAGCTGCGTCCAATACGCGCTGCCTCATCTGTTTGCGCCAGGCAACGCGCGGTGGGTCGGGTTCCGACCCACCTGCGAGTGTCGCCACTTCGATCCGGTGCCTTGCCGCCGCCATGGTGGCCAGTCTGCCAGGGGCCGAAGCCCGTTCGGCGAACCGGGCTCGTGAGTGCGGGTCCGGCGGGCGCGTGGTGGTGCCGACCCTTGGAGAGGCGTCGGGGCCGGCACCACGTGTTGGCACCCCAAGTAATCCGCAGGGATCAGGCGCGCTTGCGTCGCGCCGCGAAGAGGAGGCCGCCCCCGATGGCGAGAACCACTGCCGCGATGCCCAGCGGCAGGGCAGGGTTGGAGCCGCCCGTCTCTGCGAGCGGACCGCTTCCGCTGTGCGGCTTCAGCCCGGAGCCGCCATCGGTGCCGTCGGCCGCTAGCACGCTCGGTGAGGCGGCGGGGTCACTTCCGGCGGACTGACCGCTCCCGGCGGAGGCGTCCCCTTGCCGGCCGGGGGAGGAGTCGGAAGCATTTCCCGGGCCACCGCTGCTCTTGGCGCCGAAGCCGTAGGCGCCCCGGTCGGGCGCGCCGCCGCCCCGGCGGGCTCCGGTGAAGTCGGTGGTGACGGCGGCGAACGGCGTACCCGAGCCGGCGGCGGGGGAGCTCTCGCTCAGCCGGAAGTCCGCGTCAGCTCCGGTGCCCGTCTTGGCGAACTTCGGATCGGTGATGACATCGTTCGGGCCCTGGACCTCGGGGGCCTTGCCGCCGAAGTAGATGTTGTAGTCGTAGGTGACGTCCACATTGCGGGACTTGCTGTTCGTCGCTTGCCCCGGCCGGCCGTACGCGATGTTGTTGAGGAGCCGCACGTCGGTACTGTCGTGCGCGAAGATGTTGGCGTAGCTCTCCATGCGGGTGCTGCGCCCGTTGGCGTAGGCCGTGTTGTGGACGATGTCGACGTGCTGGCTCTTGTAGGAGTGGATGCCGGAGCCGCCGTTGTCGTAGGAGAGGTTGTTGGCGACCAGTACGCGTCCGCTGTAGGCGGGGTGATCGGCGTCGCCTTTGAGGGTGTCGATGATGATGCCGTTGCCGTCGGAGTAGCAGCCGCACTTCTCCCATTTGATCTTGGTCTCGTTGTCGTGGACGCGATTGCCGGTGATGCGGATCTTGTACGTCCCGGCGTCGCCGCCCCCCACGTCGCGTGGGGTGAGGACGGAGATTCCGCTGGTTGCGTACACCGCGTACCAGGAGGTCCCATGCACGTGGTTGCCGGAGATGGTCACGTGGTCGGAGTCGATGGCCGATATGCCGCCGCCGGCGCAACCATGCACCTCATTGCCGGTCACCTCGACGTGGTGCGACAGCGCACCCGTGGACCGGTCCTGTTCCACGGAGATGCAGTTCGTGTTGTAGGTGGGGTCGCCCTTCTTCGATTCCCGTTCGGCTCCGGCCAGGGTGAGGGCTGCGTTGTTGCCCTTGACCTCTAGGTTTTTGATGGAGATGTAGGAGGCGCCGTGAACGCTGATGCCGTTCCACGCCTTCACCGGGTGGATCACCGGATGGTGGCCGGGATGAGCGGTGAAGGTAATGGGGGCTTCGGGGAGGCCGGAGCGCTTGATGGTCAGCACGTTCGACCCCGCTGAACGCTCGGAGTACGTGCCGTTCATGATCGAGACGGTGTCGCCCGGCTCGACGCTGTCTGCGGCCTTCTGGAGGGTTCGGAAGGGAGCTTGGGTGGAGGTGCCCGAGTTGCTGTCGTTGCCGCTGGGGCTGACGAAGTACGTGCGGGCCGCGGCGTGTGCCGTACCGGCTCCGATGGTGGCGAGCGGTGCGGATGAAGCGAGCAGTGCTGCGGTCAGGGCGAGGGTGTTCGTACGTTTCACTGTTGCCTGGTCTCCCAGTTCGTCCTGGCGAAGCGGTTGGTGCCCCTTGTCGGCCGTAGCCGCACCATGAGGGGCGCGCAATGGATGCATGGAGTCCGTGTCGCCGCGCCGGGTCAGGGCGCGTGAGGCTGTGCAGCCCGGAACGTTCCGCACCCAAGTCCGCTGTGAGGGGGGTGAGTTGCGTGAGTGACAGTTCCAGACTCGAAAAATGAAAACAACCCTGGACTGAGTGTAAATATTCTGACGGAGCGTCATATCGGGCTTTGGTTGGCTGACGTTGTGGAGGGCGCGGGTGCTTATGGCCCGGTCCCTGTTCGCGGGCGGCCGGAGACCGCCAAGTGGCGTGCTCTCGTGACGGAGCTGTGCGGCGCAGCCGGCACGGGCCGCTGGAGAGGAACAGCTCGGAGATCCGCTGCCCCGCTTCGACGGCGGCCGGCTCGTGGCCCCGGAGATCGTGGCAAACCTGCCTGCTGGGGTAGCGGTTGCCGCTCGTGCGCCAGGTGCACCCCATCGGCGCCCGCGCTCTTCCAGGACCGCCGCGACTACGTCTGGGACAACCGCGCCGACACCGCCACGCTGCGCGACCACCGCGGCCGGACCGTCGAAACCGAGACCTGGGGACGCCGCCGCTGACCCCACTACCCGGCCGGCCAGGCAGCCTGCCACGGAACCTGCACGACATGACCCGCCTATGGCCGGACGACCACTGACCCTCACGCGAGCACGGGCCGTCGCCCTCACCGGGCGACGGCCCGCCCTGCTGCGCTCTGAACATGGCGGCCGGGCATCGACCTCGCGTCCACGCTCAGCCACGCCTGGAAGCCGGGGGCTCCTCGATAGCCGGGGAAGCCCGCCACGACATCACCGCGGGGACGCCTGCCGCCACCTGCTGTGTTCCAGCGGCTGCGCCCAGGACTTGCCGCTGAGGGCTGAGTCGCCGTTCCGAATGGCCTGCGCAGGGCCCGACAGCCGCTTCTACTGCGTCGGAAGCCGCCCCAACGCCGCTGACCGGCACGGCTGGATGGCGCCTGCGCTGTAAGGCGGGCGAGCTTGTTGTGGCTGGTGAGGGTGAGAGGGTGACCTTGAGCTCGCTAGTGCGCCGGGCTCGGTCCCGCCGGGCCGCGGCCCTGCACTCCGGCCGCGGATAGCCGTAGTCGGCGCAAGTGGCTGCCGTGCCTGACCCGAGAGAATCTGCCCGCTCAGGACCACGTCTGCGCCTCGCACCCTCGCGGTCAGATTACGCGGGGCGTACGACGCAGTGGTGAAAGCAGCGGTGGTCAGCCTGGCAGCTCCTTGCCACGTCCGGAATCCGGCCACGTGCCGGCCATGCCTGGTGTGGGCGGATCATCGCGTGGCCACAGGCCCAGCAAGTCGAGTAGCTGCGCGAGATCAGCGCGATCCATGGCGCGCTCGGCAACCGCGCGCCGCGCCGCGTCCCGGTCCACGAACCCCACCGGGGCCGCGAGAGTCGATACCTCCGCGGAGGAGAATGGGTCTTTCATGGCGTGATGCCACCACAGACGGGCTCACCCTGCAGGGCGGACTACGCCAACCGGCAACTCGACGACAGCCTGACTACGCCCATTTTCCGGGGACGGCAGGGCGATCCGGGCGTGCGGCGCGGATCGGCGCCAGTACTGCGGGGCGTCGGAGTCGCTTCGCGCGGGTTCCGCTCTCCTCGCCCCGGGCCGGCGGCGTGACGGCAAGGCCGTGGGCGAGGGGCGGTGAGCCGCAGGCACCCTTCTGGGGTGCCCGAGGCGCCACCAGAACAGCCCAGTGATCTTGTGTTCGCCACTCACCGCGCCGGTCGTGCGTCTTACATCACTCGCACGCCGCTGGACGCGCAGGCGATCAGTTCCCTCGGTCGCCCATCGGGTGGGTCCGTGGGCCGGGCTGCCCCCGAGCGGCCCGGCACCACGGGGCGCGTGGGGTCAGTGCTGGTTGAGGGGGAGGGCGATGTCGGTGACCTGCTGACGGGCCGGGAACCTGCCCTGGCCGGTGGCCTTGCCGGTCAGGATGTCGATCGCGTAGAGGCCGTATCCGCGGCCGGTGTTGATGGTGGCGAAGCCCTTGTTGGTACCGGCCTTGGCGTCGTGGTAGATGTCGAACCCGGCGTCCGGTCCCGCGTTGACTCCCAGGTTGCCGGTCGGGGCGAGCGTGCCGGCGTTGGCCGGGGACTGCAGCGAGATCCGGTCGGCCGTCGTGTCGAGGTCGAACAGCGAGGTCGCTGTCGCCGCGTCCAGGTTGTTGTTGGTGTACGCGGCGCCGGTCACCCCCAGGGCCGTGGACGGCGGTGTGGTGGGGTTGGTCAGCGTGCCGTCGACCGCCGTGGGGACGGTGGGGTCGTCGATGTTGTGGCGCAGGTGCCGACCCGCTGGAGCCCGCCGTCCCTCCTGCTGAGCGCCTTCTCTGTAGGTGACCGTGCCCCGGGCCGCCTCGGATCGAGGTCTGAACGGGCGGTCCCGAGGAGTGGGCCGCCGGGCGGCGGGTAGGCGCCGGGATAGTCCCGGCCGGCCTGCCGGAAGGGTAGGTCTGGCCTTCGCGGCGAGGAGTCAGACATGTCCGCACACCTTCCAGACCCAGCCGCACGCAACACGTCCCGACCGTACGGCGGCGTACCGCCGGGCGAGACTCCGCCCGGCGAGTCGAGCACCGGCTCCGGCTCGGGCCCGTACCGTCCCCTCACGCGCGGGTGGGCCATGGGCCCCCTCGTGCTGATCTGCCTGCTGGCCCTGGTCTGCGCCCTCTTCTTCCTTGCCTACGCCATCATGCTGGACCTCTGAGCGGTACCGACGGGGCCGATACAGCGGATCCGCAACTGAGGCGGCCAGATGATGGCAGTCAAGGTCGTGCACCCGTCCCGCCACGGCGAAGGAGGTGATCATGTCCTCCGGTCCCGCGTCCTGCCCCACGTCCTCCGTCTCTGCGGCAGGGTGTCGACTGCTGCTGGTCCGCCACGCGAAGGCCGTGCCCAAAAATGTGGCCGAGGACTTCGAACGCTCCCTGAGCGACCGCGGGCGGGCTGATGCGCCGGAGGCGGGCCGCTGGCTTGCCGAGTCGGGCTTCGAGCCCCATCTGGTGCTGTGTTCTCCGGCCCGAAGGACGCGGGAGACATGGGAGCTGATCGCCCCGGCCCTGCCGTACGTTCCGCCCGCCGTCTACGATGACAGGCTCTACAACGCGGCCCCGGACGTGTTGGCCACCGTACTGGCGGAGCGGGGAGTGGGGCTGGGCCGCGTGATGCTGGTCGGCCACGGCCACAACACGGGCATCCACGAGCTTGCCATGTCACTTTGCGGGACCGGGCCGCCGGAACTGTTGGAACGTTTGGGGGAGAAGCTCCCGACGTCGGGCGTCGTGGTGGTGGACCTTCGGGGCGGGTGGGAAGACCTCCCCCCGGGTCATGGCCACGATGGGCACCTGGCTGCCTTCTGGGCACCCGCTCACCAGGATCGGACTCTCGAATGATCCCGTGCCGGGTTCGCTGGTGGCGCCGAGTTCCTCGACGACCGGCAGACCCTTCAAGGCGTGGTGAGCGCCCTTCGCGACCATGAGCCCTTCACTACGACCGGTCCCGGCGGCGCGTTCATCGGGCCGCGATCCCGCTGTGCTCCGGCCGCACGTGGATGCGGGCACGGACCTGTCCGGCCCCTCGGCTTCATGTCAGCTGCGCACTCCTGCCGGCCAGGCCCGCTCTGCCGGCCGCCTACGGGGCCTACATCGCGCAGGCGGGCCCGGGCGGGCGCCGTTCGGTCAGCGGGGTGAAGCACGATGACGGAACCAGTGGCCGTGGCCATGACGTCGGGGAGACTCTTGCCGGGCTGTCTGCGGCGGCACGGGCGTTGCCACGCCATTCGATCGGGGGTCGTTCCGCTCACGGTCCACGACAGCCGTTCCACGACGAGAAGCACGCCTTTCCCGCCGGGTACTGGCTGAGCGTCGTGCGCCGAGCATGACCAGGGCCAACCCGTATGCGCGACTCCCCGGAGGTGGGGCGCGGCGCGCCGCCGTGGCCCGGCTCCGTGCCGAGGGCCACGACATCAAGGACGAGGACGTCGCCCGCCTGTCCCCGCTGGGACCGGCACATCAATTTCCTGGGCCGGCACCTTTTCAACATCATTGCCAGCGGTCCCGGTCAGGGCATGCGGCCCTCTCGTGATCCGGACACGCCCGAGGACCGTGAAGAGGAGGAGTGGTCCTTGTCCGCCCGGCGCGAAGGCGCCTGCACCAGGTGCGTAGGGCAGGGGCATGGGCAAAGAAGAGCTGACCGGGGGCGGGCCGCGAGCCGGTCAGGGCATTACTTCAGCGGGGCTGCGAAGGGAGCGGGGTGCCACCGCGTCCTGTTCTGTGAGGTGGTTTCCCATGGTGGTGTTCAGGTCGGCCATGAACGCTTCGACCTGTTCCAGGAACTGGGGTGGGTAGTGCGACATCGCGGTATCGAGGCGGTCGGCGAGCGGGCCGAAGAACTCGTCCGCCCTCTCCTGGATGTGTGCTCCGCTGCGCAGGGTGACGATGCGCCGGTCGGAGTGCTCGCGGGCGCGGGTGATGTGTCCTGCCGCTTCGAGGCGGTTCAGGAGTGCGGTGGTGGCGCCCGTGGACAGGGAGATACGTTCGCTCAGTCGCGCCGGTGACAGGGGGGTGCCGCGTTCCTCGGCGGCGGCGATCTCCAGGACCGCGGTCGCGTCCGTGGAGTGCAGGCCGAGCCAGGTGGCGAAGCGCCGGCTGAGGTCGGCGTAGTGGCCGCCGTAGATCCTCAGCGACTCCATCAGCCGCTCGCGCTGCTCCGCGACACCGTCGCTCACTGCTTCCTCCACGCCTCCGCCCTTCTCCTTCTGTCACGCGGTCCGCACGGTCATCCCGCTTTGACAACCTACCGCCACCATTTTACCTTCACCGTGGAATTACTTCACCATGGAGGTATCTGGAATGCGTGACCCGTCCCCCACCCCCGAGGAGACGACCGAGTCCTACCGGTGGCGGTGGCTGATCCTGGCGGTGATGATCGTCGCGGAGACCATGGATCTCCTGGACGCCTCGATCGTCAACGTCGCCGGGCCTGACCTGGAGAGGTCCCTCGGTGCCGGTTCGGTCGGACTGCAGTGGGTGATCGGCGGCTACGCCCTCACCCTGGGCGCCGGGCTGGTGCTCGGCGGCCGGTTCGGCGACCGCTACGGGCGGCGCCGGATGTTCCTGATCGGCCTGGCGGCCTTCACCACGACCTCGCTGCTGTGCGCGATCGCGCCGAACATCGCGTCGCTGATCGCCTTCCGCCTGCTGCAGGGCACAGCCGGAGCGATGCTGCTGCCCCAGGGCCTGGGCCTGCTGCGGGAGAACTTCTCCGGCTCCGAGCTCACCAAGGTCTTCGCGATCTTCGGCCCCCTCCTCGGCCTGGGCGGCATCATCGGCCCGGTCCTGGGCGGCTTCCTCGTCGGGGGCGACTTCTTCGGCCTGGGCTGGCGCTCGGTGTTCCTGATCAACCTGCCCATCGGCATCGCAGCACTGATCGTCGCCGCGAAGTTCGTGCCCAAGAAGGCGGGCGACCGCACGATCCGGGTCGACATGACCGGCGCCGCCCTGGTCGTGGCGTCCTGCGCCCTGCTGGTCCTGCCGCTCAACCAGGGCCAGGAGAACGGCTGGCCGCTGTGGACGTGGCTGTCCATGGCCGCCTCGGCGATCGGGTTCGCCCTCTTCGCCCTCCAGCAGCGCCGCACGGCCACCGCGGGCCGCGAGCCGCTGGTGACCCCGGGCCTGCTGCGCAAGCCCGCCTTCACCGTCGGACTTGGCGGCATCGCCCTGTTCTTCGGCGGCCTCGTCGGAACCCAGCTCGTGCTGACCCTGTTCCTCCAGATCGGCCGGCACTTCACCGCCGGTGAGGCGGGACTGGGCAACCTGCCCCTCGCCGTGGGAACCGCGATCGGTGGCGCCATCAGCGGCGCGTTCCTCGCCGACAAGATTGGCCGCAAGGTGCTGCAGATCGGACCGCTCGTCCAACTGGCCGGCGCGGCCGTGCTGTGGTTCGAGCTCGAAGGCCTCGATGCCGCCTCGTTCTCGATCTGGGACGTCGCTCCCGGCGTGGCGGTGGCGGGCATCGGCGCCGGCATGGTGATCGCCGCCCTGTTCAGCTTCATCCTGGCCGCGGTCGACGACGATGAGATCGGATCCGCCTCCGGTGTCCTGTCGGCAGTCCAGGCCCTCGGCGGTTCCATCGGCGTCGCGGTCTTCGGCTCGGTGTTCTTCGCCCAGGCCAAGACCGGTGACTTCGCCGACGGCTTCCACCGCGCGCTGATCGTCCAGGCGTGCCTGCTGGTGGTCTTCTTCGCGATCACCTTCCTGCTGCCCAAGAAGGGCCGCCCCGAAGACGAGCAGCACGGCATCACCCCCGAGACGACTGCCGACGGCTTCGGCGGCAAGAAGCACCTCACCGTGTGAGCCCCTGCAGGGGAGCGTGCACGGCAGGCGGTCCCGGCCGGCCCGAACGGACCCTGCACCGGGGCAGCCGCCCGGTGTGAGGGAGGACGAGGAAGACGGAAGGGAGTGTCATGACACACCGGAACGTGCTGATCGCGGGAGCCGGCATCGCCGGGCCGGCCCTGGCCCACTGGCTCGGACGGCACGGAATGCTGTCCACCCTCGTCTAGTGGGCTCCCTCCCTGCGGGAGGGCGGACAGTGGGTGCGGAGTGGAGTTGGCGGAGAACAGCACGTGGGTCACCGCCGCACAGCTGCGCCCGCTGCCCGGGGTCGACCTGGGTGGCATCCCGGCCCACCCACGTACCCGTACCTCGGCGGCGAGCCGGTGGGCGTGGCTGCTCGACGGCCGCATCCACGGGCGGCCCGCCACCGTCCACGCTGAGGGCCGCCGGAGCGCCACCGACCGTGCGCATCCGTTGGGCACCCTGCACGCACTCGACGCACTCGACGCACTCGCGCGCTCCGGCACGAGGGCGTGCACCGTGCGCGACGCGGCCAAGGTACTGCTGCTCCCCACGAACACCCGGATCGCCCAAGCCGCACGCGAACAGATCCGCACCAGAATCCTCGAGCCCGAGACCGTCTTCGCCCACGGGCCGAGGCCGAACGCTTCGGCGAGCAGACGGAACGGGAACAGTCCAGTGGAACCGCTGAGGCCCGCGCCCTGGCCCGGGCCCGCGCCGAGAAGGCCGGACTCACCCACCTCCCGCGCCAAGCCACGGCAGCCGCGCCTGAGCTCCTCGACCGCACCGCCTGAACACCGTGGCCGACGTCCAGCGACCGCACGCCGGACGGCCAGCCGGCGCCTGGCGGATTACTCTTACTCTGCCCGCAGCACCAGTGAGCAGCCGGGACACGCGCCCGCGGGCGACCGGGCGCTCGCCGCGCAGCAATCCGTCCCTGCACGAGATGGCCCTGAACACCGCGCAGGCATCCGGCCGACAGGCCCCGCGTGCTAGGCGAGCTCAGTTAGGGGGCCTTCCCCGGCCCGGAGGAGGTCAACGAGCAGCCGGCGCCGATCGACAGCGCCGCCCTCCGACAACGAAGAGGTTGCGGCCGAATCGCTGAGCCTCCTGTTTGGTGCGTCAGACCATGGCGAGCCGGTCCACCAGCAGCTCCATCCTCCGCCCGGTCTCCTCCGGCGGCAGCCGTCCCGCCCTGGTCAGAGTCGCCAGCCCGTGCAGGGACGCCCAGAACACCTCGGTGAACAGCCCCGCGTGGACGCCGTCCCCGGCGACCTCGGCGAGGTTCTCCAGCAGGACGGCGAAGGCGTTCTTCAGCGGCTCGGGGGTGTCCTCCTGCGCGAACGCCAGGCCGCCGTCGAGCTGGAACATGGCGTCGTAGACCGCCGGGTTGCCTTCGGCGAAGTCCAGGTAGGCGCGGGAGAGGGCGGTGACCCGGGCACGCGGGCCGTCCGCGACGGAGGTCGCGGCCCGCAGTGCCGCGGCCATCTCGGCGGCGCCTTCGAGGGCGACGGCGCCGATGATCTCGCGCTTGCCGCGGAAGTGGCTGTAGAGGACGGGCTGGCTGTATTCGATGCGCTCGGCGAGCCGGCGGGTGGTGACCGCGTCCCAGCCCTGCTGCTCGGCGAGTTCACGGGCCGTCGCCACGATGAGGCGCTCGCGGTCCGCCCGTTCGCGCTGCTTGCGTTCCTGTACCGACATGATTCGATCCTAGCATCGCTAGACAATCGAGCAGCAGTAGTACTAGCGTCGCCTCATCAGCTAGCGACGCTAGATTTCTGGAGGGGTCATCATGCTCAACGCACTCGAGGTCTTCACCACTGTGCTCGTCGGCGTGATGGTGGGGGTGGAGTTCTCCGTCGCCTTCGTCATCAACCCGATCCTCAACGCCCTCCCCGAGGACAGCGGCCAACTCGGCCGCGCCCACGGGGGCCAGCTGCTCGGCGCCGTGATGCCGGTCTGGTACATCACCTCGCTCGTCCTCGTCGCGGTATGGGCCATCGCCGGATGGCACCGCCCCGGCTCCGGACTCGTCGTCACCGCCGGCGTGCTGCTGATCGTCAGCGTGGTCATGTCGATCCTGCTGCTCGTCCCGATCAACAACCGGAGCAAGACGTGGACCCCCGAGAACCGGCCCGAGGACTGGAAGGAGCAGAGCAACCGCTGGGACCGCTTCCACTACGTTCGCGTCGCCGTCATCATTGCCGCCTTCGCCCTGCTGGCCGCTGCCCTCACCTGAGCTGCGCCCGGCCGGGTGCACCTCGGCCGGGCGGTGAGGAACAGGATCGTCGCCGAAGTGAGCTGACGGTGTTCGGTGGCGGTGTCCGACAGTCCGGCGCCGGTCGCGCCGGGGCGGTCGAGACAAGCGGTGCGCGAGCCGAAGAGGCAGGTCCTCCCGAGGCGGCGATGCGGTGGCGGTTCAGATGTAGGGGCTTGCCGATCTGTACGAGCTGTACAGGGTCTCCGGGCTGTCGGGGACGAAGCTGTACTGCATGGAGTCGTGCCGACGGTGGCGGCCGGACTGGCTCACGTCGTACACCGGGGCCTTCGGCTGCAGTCGTCCTTCGGTGGCAAGCATCTGTGCCCGCAGGAGCAGTTCCTTGGGGTTCAGGCCGAGTTCTTCCGCCACGGTCTGAAGATCAAGGCCGGACTGCCAGCTCCATTGCAATACGGAGTCCATCCCGGTCGTCCAGGTCACCCCGGCAGCAGGAGTACCGCTCTCCACCACAGGCGTATGGGCCGGCGCCACCGCTTCCGGGCGCGGATGGGGCATATGCGAGCGCACCGCTTCCGTGTGCGGCGCCCATCCGGAATCCGGGACGGGTGGGGGTGGCTGGGGAGACGTTTCTGCGGGAGGGCTGATGGGTGGGGGTGGCTGGGGAGACGTTTCTGCGGGAGGGCTGATGGGTGGGGGTGGCTGGGGAGACGTTTCGGCGGGAGGGCTGATGGGTGGGGGTGGCTGGGGAGACGTTTCGGCGGGAGGGCTGATGGGTGGGGGTGGCTGGGGAGACGTTTCGGCGGGAGGGCTGATGGGTGGGGGCGGCTGGGGAGACGCTTCAGCCGGAGGGCTGGCCGGCGAAGCAGGAGGGTTGAGCAGCTGGTCGGCGACGGTACGGGCGTCGTCCTTGCCAACTGTGCGGCGTGCGACTCGTACCTCGCGTTCGTTCAACCCCATCAGGTCGGCCACGGCGGCGTCGCTGCCGACCGTCACGGCCAACGCGGCCAGTGCCCTGGTCCGGCTCGCCAGCGCCTCGTCCATCACCGCCTGCGCCTCACGCACTCGATCGTCCCTGCTGCAGAACGCCTCGGCCAGCAGCGCGTTGCGTTCCCATTGTTCACGTGGCTCCACGCAGGCATCAACGTTTCTGCACCGTCCGCGACACACCCATCGCAACCGCATCACCCGAAGGGCGTATCAACTGCCCCGCTGACCCGTGCCCTTGGTGATCATCCACAGGCGTCCGGCCGACCGGTCCACGTCCTCCAGGCGCACCCCGAGCAGTTCGCCGGCGTGGGCGCCGGAGCTGACGTAGCAGGCCGGCAGGGCACGATTCCGATCGCATCTCGTCTGCGTGAACAGCTCGTCCCACAGCCGATCCGGAATGGCCAGGGCAGGCGCTCGCCGCACCTTCGGCCGCAGCCGGGCTGCGCGAGCGCGGATTCGCCGGGAGCGTCCAGTGCCTCCGCCGCTACTTCCGCGCCTTCAGACCTCCCCGCCAACCAGGCAGGAAGCAGCAGCCGGTGTCCCGACCGCGGCCCGGGCCGGCCCCGAAGTCCCGACGCGTCGTCCGCTGGATCATGACGAACCCCCAGCACCTCGCGGCCGCCGACGCCGCGGAACTGAAGGAGATCCGTACGGCCTGCCCTCACCTCGACGCCGCCGCACGGCACGTCCACGACTTCGCTGAAATGCTCCACGACCTCCGGGGAGACCAACTTCCCGACTGGATGGAGCGAGTCCTCGCTACCGACCTCCCAGCCCTCCACTCACTGGTCAGCGGCCTGCGACGCGACTTCGACGCCGTCACCGCAGGACTCTCCACACCATGGAGCTCTGGCCAGGTCGAGGGCCACGTCACCCACGTCGAACTCATCGAGCGCATGGGCTACGGCCGAGCAAACCTCGACCTCCTACGCCAACGCATACTCCTGGGCCCATGACCCTGCGACAGGGACCTCCCGCTATGAGATCGTCTGAGCCCGCCGTCTATTCTGAACGCGTTCAGTCGGGTGCGAGGTGGGATGTGAATGAGTACTTCAATGAGGCGGTGGCCGGCTCTGGTCGTCGCGTTGGCGTGGGCCTGCGTTGCTTGCGCTGATGCAGGTGGAGACGCGGCTCGCATTGATCAGTCGGCGCTTGTGGGCGAGTGGAGTAGCCCGGGTGGCGGTCTTCTTCACTTGCGGGCGGACCACGGTATGACGGGGGAAAGCCTGAACAGTGCGATGTTGGGGGGCACATCGTGCCCGGACGCTGCAACCGGCCACTGGAGCTTCTTCAGCTCGCCGAACGACGCGGGTTCCTCCTTCGCTGACGATGCGCTCACCAGCGGCGACACCGTCTCCTTGCGCATCGATTCTCCGAAGGACTCCTGTCTTTTGTCGGCTCTGGTCCGACGGGACGAACGAGGATTCAATCTTTGCCTGGTAGAAGACCCTGATTCCGACTGTTCCGCCGAGGAACTTCTCCGTCTTGAGCCAGTGCTAGCTGAACGAACTGCGGAGTGACTCGCCGTACCTGCCTTTGAAGGAGCATCACAAGATCTCCGACAGAGCCGAATCACGCGATCGTCCACACAGCGGACTGCTCGGAGCGTCGGTCGCGGAAGACGATCCGCTGTTCTCCGGTTCTCCGGCTGTCGGCAGCCGTTTCCTGGTCCATTGGGGTGAGCGCAATTTCCCGCAAGCGGAGCGATGCAGGAGGCCGGCATGGCACTACGGTTCATCGGTATCGACCCGGACTCCGACACCGGGCAGTGCCCGACGGGGTGGGTCGACGAGGACACGGCCGACTTCGTGATCCAGGGTTGGAAGGCCGACGAGTTCATGCTTGCCCGGTGCCTGGAGACCGGTTCGATTCCCCACACCGAGGGAGCCGTACGGATCCCTGCCCGGATGGTGGCGATGCTGAGGGAGGCATGCGATGACGCGGAACGACGCTGCGCCGGGCTTTGACGTCCTGCTGGACGGCGCCCGGCACTCCGCGTTCCACCTGGAGATGCGTGACGCGTACGGGGTCGCCGAGGAGTCGTCGGGTTCGCCGACTGGCCGGCCACCGGCCGGCGGAACACGGATCCGGACTCGGAGTACTGGGCGTTCTGGGCCGGCCTGGTGCGCCGCACCACGGCCCGCGGGGTGTCCGTGCGTCGGGCCCGGATCGTGTCGGAGCCGCTGTCGGACTACTCCCGCCACAGCCAAGCCGGGGCGGTGGTGAACATCGCAGCGGGGGAGGAGGTCCGCTACCTGCCCCGCCGCCACGCCTCCGACATCGCGCTTCCCGGCACCGACTTCTGGCTGATCGACGGCCGTCTCGTCCGCTGGAACCACTTCACCGGCAACGGCACCTCCGCCGGCGGTGAGATGTCCGACGACCCGGCCGCCGCACTGTGCGCCTCGGCGTTCACGGCCGCGTGGGAGCGCGCCGTCCCCTACGAGGACTACAATCCCTGACCGGAGCAACGCCGATGCCCTCGCCCCTGTCCAGTGCCCAGGCCGCCCGTAGCGCGCTCGCCACGCGCCTGCGGCACCTGCGCCTGGACGCGGGCCCGGCCGGTCACCAACTGTCCCTCACGTGCGGCCGGCACCCGGCGAAGACCTCCCGGATCGAGAACACCCGTGCCCTGCCCTCCGACGCCGACATCCGCGCCTGTGCGCGGCGTGCGGGGCCGGCGGCCAGGCCGAGTACCTGATCGCCGCCGCCCGCAGTGCCACCTCCTTGTACGCGGAGTGGAAACGCCTCAACCCGGCCGGGCCGGCCAATCTTCAGCAGGAGATCGTCCCCCTGGTCGAGCGGACCCGCGCCTTCCGGTTGTACTGCTCCCACGTCTGCCCGGCCTGCTCCAGACCCCCGCGTACGCGGCTGCCGTCATCGCCGCTTACGGCACGTTCCACCGGACGGCCGACGACGTCGAGGCCGCCGCGGCGGCCCGGGTCAAGCGCTCGAAGGTCCTGCACAAACGCGGCCGCCGGTTCGCGTTCCTCATCGAGGAGTCCGTCCTGCACTCCCGCATCACCGACCCCGACACCACCGGCGATGGCCATCATCGACCGGCCGTCCCTGCGCCCGCTGAACGCTGTCGTCGGCAAGCCCCACGCCGCCGCGCTCTGCGGCGACCACACCACCGCGAGACAGCTTCTCACCCGGGGTCGGCACATCTCCGACCAGAGGCCGGCTCCCACGGGGTGAGTGTCTGTTCGAGTACGCCGCTACCGTTTCCCCGTCGTCGGGGTGGCCCGGTCTGAATGAGGGGTGGGAAAGTGGAGAAGTCCTGGTTCGAGGTGGTGTTCCGCAGGAGACCGCATCCGGTGTTGCGCCTGCTGGGCAACCTCGCGCTCTGTGCGGCCCAGTTGGTGTTCGTGGTCGCCGTGGTCATGCACTTTCACAGTGCCTGGCGGTGGCTTGTCGTCCCGATGGGGCTCTGGGCGATGATGGCCGACGGTCGGGGCGTGGCCTTGGCGGTGCAGGACCTTCGGCGGCGCGGCGCCGCCCCGGCGCCGCAGTGAGACGCCGTCCCCCTCGCCGAGCCGACCCCGGGCCGGGTACCGCCGCGCGTGGCGGCAGCAGGTGGTCAGGGTGAAAGATCGGCAGCCCCCGTCGGCGGGCTATCGATCAAACTAGGGTCCTGCTCAGCCCGTGCCGACTGGGCGTGTGCGGGTGAGGCTCGGGGTCCAGAGCGCTCTGGGGGCAGCAGTACCGCCGGGCCGCCCCAAGGCCCTTGCACACTGCGGACAGTCATGGGCGGGTTCGGGATCGCGCCAGGGGAGCGTCACGTGCGCCGGGCCGCCGCCGGGTGCTCCTGGCCTGCTTTCGTACGTCATGTTCTCACCCGGCCCCGGTCGAAGCTGCGATTCCCGCCAGGACCGCAGGACGCGTCCGGTGCGTGGCCTGGACCCGGCTTCGGGCGGTGGCCAATGGACCGCTGCCCGGCCGCGCCCTACGGGGCCGTAGGGCGGCCGGTGGCGACTATGCGGCGCAGGGATGCGCAAACGCGCTGGTAGCCCGGGGTGGGGCCGAGCCAGCCTACCCAGTTGAGTTCGAAGTACATGTGGCCCTGCATCTCCCGGAGCGCCGTGTCCTCCGCCGCGGCCACGAGCTGTCGGCCCTCCTCGCTGTCGGTGGCGCCGGTGAGGGCGTCACGGAGGTTTCTTTCCCAGTGGTGGAGCCGGTCCGCTTCCCCCAGCCAGTTGTGGCTGCCCAGGTGGTCGCCCACGAACAGCTGCTCTGATTGCTCATGCGTCAGCTCTCCCGCGAGGACCCAGGAAACAGCCACTTCGGCCGCTTCCTGCGTCAGCTTCTCGTCCGTAGGGCCGAGAGCACTCCACTCATCCATGATCATGATCCTACGGGGACCGGGTCGCGGGCTCGGAGCGGGCGAACACGGACCGGGAGCGGTCTGTGCGGCTACTGAAGGCGACCGGCGAAGTCGACATCGACGTCGCCCGGATCCTCACCGGCGCCCACGCGGCCGGGGTGCGTGGACCGGGCCGTCGTCGCCGTGACCCCAGCCGCCGCCAAGCCCCTTCCCTCGCCCCGGCCTCGACCGCCCCGGCGGCGACTACCGTTCCTGCTCCTGCGGCCGGTGCCGCGGTACCGGGCCAGGGATGTGCCGGCGGCGCGCATGGGTGCGGCCGGTGACCCGTGGGCTGCGCCCCGCCGGGTTCCCGGGCCCGTTCCGGCCCCCGGTCACCCGTCACCAGGCCTGACCGGACCGGGTTGCCGCCGACCGCAGACCCAACGAATCGCCTGTGCGCCAGGCGGTCGAAGACGTCGAGCGAGCCCTGTGCGTGCCCGTCCGCCCTGAGCTGCGGCTCCTGGCTCCAGTAGGCCTCACCCCGCACGGGTGGGGCATGACCCTGGCTCTCGGGGCTTGACCGTGTGAGGGACCAGCGCCTACGTCCGCTGCTTGCGCCGGGGCCGGCCCCGGAGGGAGGTGTACGCGACGACCAGGGCCGGCCGGCCTCCCTGGTCGCGGTGACGGCCCGCTCGAACCGGAGCAACGCCGACCAGGACCGTGCGGAGTGGCTGCCGCCGGCGCCGGATGTCTGTGCCGGTGCGGCGCGGAGTTAACCGCGACCAAGCTCCGCTGGGGCCTCGCGGTCGAGGAGCTGGAACGCGACCGCCTGCTGGACATAGCGGCCGGCTGCGGAGGCATCGACCTGCAGTTCACCCCCGCCCCGTAGGGCAGCCTGGAGATGAGGCCGCCACCTCGACGGCCAGGGCGTCCGCGAGGTCATCGACAGCATCCCCACCGACGCGCAACCTGGTGGCGTTCATCGTGCCGATGAAATGGTCGGCCGCCCTGCCCGGCCCGGCCCGCATCCGTGCTCATGGGCGTTCGACGGAGCCGCCTGTCACGCGCCTGTGACAGGCGACGGACAGCTTCATGAAGTCCGGAAGCCAGTCTTTCCATCAGAGAGCAAATGGGGCATTTCGCCCTAAGTTCTCTGGACCCGGCTTCCCCCACCTCTCCTCTGGAGTCCTTACTCATGTTCCGTACCACCTCCCGGAAGCAGCGTTTCGCGATGTACACCGTCTCGGCCGCGATCGTCGGAGGGGGCGTGCTGGTCCCCTCCAGCGCTTTCGCCGCCCCGGCAACGTCCGCGACGACCTCGGTCGCTGCCCACGCCAAGAGCGGTCACGAGAAGAACAAGAAGGAGAAGTGGGAGAACAAGAAGCACGGCAAGGGCAAGAAGAACGAGAAGCACTACGGCAAGAAGAACAAGGTCCGCGACGTGGAGAACATGCCGGGCTGCAAGTACTACCAGGGCAAGGTCTACTGCGAGCACAAGACCGAAAAGCCCGCCCCGGCCCCCAAGCCGGACCCGGTGATCGTGGACAAGGAGAACCCTGACAAGGTCCAGCCCCCCGAGACCGCGCCCAAGGGAGGGTAAGCCCCCGAGACCGCGCCCGAGGCCCCGGAGCAGGCGTCCGCTCCAGATCTGGAGTCCGCCCCCGTGGAGGCGAGTTCCGCCGCTTCCGGCTGAGGCCGAGAACCTCCGACATCGTGGCTCTGCGCACCCAGGCCTGAGCGCACCGTGCAGAAGGGGACCGCAGTCGATCAGCCCCGCCGGACCCACCGGGATCCGGCAGGGGCTGCCGGCTTCACGGCGCCTGGGTCTGTATGGCGCGGGGCCTGCGGTGCTGTACAGCCGGGCGCCTTCCCTGCACAGGACCTGCTTCCTGGCAGGCCGCGGCGTGGGCAGGCGCAGCAGGATGGGCCTCCTGCGGAATCGATCTGGTCGATTTTGGACTCGGCACCGGCGAGGCTGACGCGGAGCCCTTCGATCTCGCCGAGCCGGCCTCCGCGCCCTGCCTCGGCGATCCGGTCCCGGAGGTTGTCACGGATGCGGGCTCACGGGATGCGGAGGCTGGCGAGGAGCCGTTCGTGCATGGCCTTGAGGGCCTTCTCGTTCGCTGCGGGACCCAGGGCCAGGGCCTGCACGAGGTGTTTGTCATCCTCTATGAGGCGGATGAAGCCGGTCAGGGTCTCGTCCTCTGTTTCGGAGGTCAGGCGTGCGTCGAGGGCGGGACGGCCGTCGAATGTCACTTTCCGCATGTTGCTGCTGGTCAGAGGCTCGACGGTGTTCACCATGTAGGACTCGAGAATGCGCTGGAGATTGTCCTCGAGCGGGTATCGGTCGCCCGGCATGTCGTGGATGGCGAAGCCGACCGCTCCGTCCAGGGTTTCGACGATGTACGCGCGCGTGTTGACGGGCTTGCCGTCGATGGAAGCGGTCGCCTGCCGGACGGTGGCCTTCCCGGGGAGCTCTGCGGTGATGCCACTGGGCGGATCGGTGGTCTCCACCCAGTCCACGGCGGGCGTGGCGGGTAGGGCCGTGACGTGCAGCGGCGCAGCTGCGGAGGGTGCGGCCAGCGCGGCGGAAGCAGGCACACCTCCTGCGATGAGGACCGCGGAGGCCGAAAGCGTCACAAGGCGCTGTGTCCGAGAACGGTGCGTCATACCGATCACTTCCCGTGAGATGCGCTTGCTGACCGGCGGCCTTGGCGCCGCTCCCGGACCCTCTCCCCGCGTCCGTCCCGATCACTCGGGACGCACCCGGGCGAAACGGAAGGCGCCCGGCTCCCGGCCGGGCGCGGACGGTGCGGTGACCGGGGCCGGCATGGGTCCACGTGTCCTGCAGACCTAGGAGCGCAGCGTTCAGGCGGTGCGTGATGGCGACGACGCGGCCATCCGCACTCTGCCGGTCGGGCTGTCCGCGGTCGCGGGCCCTCTGAGCGCGAGCGGCCGCGCTGCGGCCTGAGTAGGCATCCGTGATGCTTGTTTCCGCAGTTCGGCGCGGGATGCGGCGTGTGGGGCAGGGCGTTCTGTTCCGGGATCACGTCAGCGACGCGTTGCTGCCGAACACCTCCGTCGGGCCGGAACTGGCCATCGACATCGAGGGCGGAGGAGCGGACGCTTCCTCGTCCACCGCCCCGACGGGCTGCCCATGCAGGAACCACCCCACCGTCCCATCCGGCCCCGTGCAGCCGCGCTCATCCTGGCGGCCGGCCCGGGAACCGCGATCCAGCTTCAGCTTGTGGAGTGCCGGCACGACCCAATGCTTTCCGGAACTGACGATCGACGGGACGGACGTAGGGCGGGCCCGCCCTACGTCCGGCGACGAGGAGGCTGCTGCCGGGCCACCGCTCCGGTGAACGGTCCGTGGCCGAGGACCGTCGGTGTGCCTGGGCCTCTGAGCATCGCCTCGGGCGACTGCGTCGAGTCCGGCGTGAATCGCGACCCGTGGGGCCCAAGTTGGCGCGGTTTCGTGTCCGCAATCATGGCGCAGTTCGCCGGTGGCATCACGACTTCTGCGAGCCGGCGGAACCTCACCACATCGACCGGCCGCCGGACCCGGTGCAGCCCCCGCCTTCCCCGGCCCCCGGTCCCCGGCCGTCCGGCACGGGCCGCGCATCGTCACACTGTTACTTCTCCTGCAGGTTGACGGTGCAGGAAACGGCGCCGTCGGCGTCCGGCTGGTCAGAACTCTCCCGGAGCTTGCCGTCGACGTAGATGCGGCAGGCGGTGCCGGGCGGCGCGTGGACGACCGCGACGCCGTTGAAGCCGAAGCCGACGTTCTGGGAGACCTGCCACGGCAACGCCTCGCCCGGAGCCTTCGTCTGGTTGTTCTTCCCGGAGAAGTTGTACGCGATGTCGGCCTGTCCGGTCCCCGTCACTTCCATCTTCACGTCCCAACTCTCGCCGAAGAGGCCGCACCCGGTCAGCGTCGTGGCGGCGAGCAGCGTCGCGGCGCTCGCCAGCAGCGTGCGACGAGCCGCGCGGTGCGAGAGGGGGAAGCGGGAAGCAGCGGAATTCATGAGGTCTCCAGACGTTCTGCGGGGCGCTTGCGCCGACCATTCTGTGCGGTCGGGCACGCCCCTCCCAGCGGTCGAAAGAACGCATTCGCACCGACGGCCTCCACCAAAAGTACGCACCCGTCTTCCCGTCCTCGCTGCTCTGACCAGGGGCGTCTATCCTCTTCGCCATGCCGCCCCCGCTCCGTCTCCCGCCCCCGCTCCGTCTCCCCCTCCCGGCCGCCCTCACCTCTCCCGAGCTCGCGGCCGGCCTCCTCGCCGTCCTGCTCCTGGCGGTCGATACGGGTGTGGTCAGCAGGACCAGGCTCGGACTGGCCGTCGTGGGCTGTGAGGTACTCGTCTGCTGCGCGGTGGCCGCCGTGTCCCGCAGCCTTCGCCGCGGCCGGCACGGGACGGCCTGCGCCCTGACCACAGGCGCTTCCGCCCTCTCGCTGCTGGTGACGTCGATGGTGCAGGAGTCCGTACTGCAGCGGACCCCCGGCTGGGCCGAGTTGGCCGGACTGCTCCTCCTGATGTGCGTGACCTGCCGCTACAGCCGCAGACTGCCGCTGGTGCTCTCCGCGGCCGCGCTCCTTGCCGCGACGACGCGGCTGGGCCAGCGGGCACCCGGGCTTTCGGACGTGCCGTTGCTCAGCCCCCTGGACGGGTTCCTCACCCTGCTGCCGGCAGCGTTCGCCCTGTTGGGCGTGTATCTGCGCGCCGAGGACCGCCGACGGCGCTCGACGGCCGAGCAGGTGCGACAGGCCGAACGACTGGAGCTGGCGCGCGATCTGCATGACCATGTCGCCCATCACGTCACGGCCATCATCGTGCAGGCCCAGGCGGGCGAACACATCGCGGAACGGGATGCCGCCACCGCCCGCCGGCTGTTCTCCGACATCGAGCGGACCGGTCAGGACGGGCTCGTGGCCATGAGCCGTATGGTGCGGCTGCTGCGCGACCCCGGTACCCGCGAGCAAGCCGCCCCGACCACGCCGGCACTGACCAGGGTCGGCGATCTGGTACGCCGTGCCGACACACCGGAACAGCGCACCTGGCTGACCGTCTCCGAGGAGGTCGACAGCACCACGTGGTCGCCGCAACTGGCCAAGTCGGTCGAGAGGCTGGTGCAGGAAGGCCTGACCAACGTCCGTAAGCACGCCCGCGGCGCCACCTCCGTGCACGTCCTGCTCGGGAGCGAAGGGGACCGCGTCGTCATACGGGTACGGGACAACGCGACCGGAAGCCACCGCGCACGCCCACGATTCCGCCCCAGTGGCTTCGGCCTGATCGGGCTGACCGAACGGCTCACCGAACTGGGTGGCGAGCTCAACTGCGGCCCCATGCCCGAGGGCGGCTGGGAGCTGGACGCCTCGATACCCCTGAAGTAGCCGGCGGCGGCCGCCGTCACCCGACGAGGGCGGCTGTGCCAACCTTGAGTCCCTGCCTCCCGGCAGCGATGCGTCGTCGGGATTCGACCGGCCTGAGCCCGAGGAGCACCAGCCGTGACTGTCACCGTCGTGATCGCCGACGACCAGGAGATGGTACGGACCGGATTCCGGCTGATCCTGGAGAGCCACGAGGGCATATCCGTGGTCGGTGAGGCGTCCGACGGGGTCGAAGCCGTCGAGGCCGTACGACGGCTCGCCCCCGATGTGTGCCTCATGGACATCCGGATGCCGGGTCTGGACGGCCTCGAGGCGACGAGACTGCTGCGGACCGGCCCTCATGTCGCGGCGTCCCGCACGAGGATCGTCATCATCACGACCTTCGACCTGGACGAATACGCCTACCAGGCGCTGCGTGCCGGGGCCAACGGCTTCATCGTCAAGAACTCGGGCTCGCGCCTGCTCGTGGAAGCGGTACACGCGGCGGCCCGGGGAGAGTCGCTCATCTCACCGTCCACCACGGTGCGGCTGCTGAGCCACTTCAACAGGCTTCCTGCCCAGCGGAACACGACACAGATCCAGCGGCTCACACCGCAGGAACTGAAGGTCGCCACCCTCGTCGCGCGCGGGCGCACCAACAACGAGATCGCCACCGAGCTGAATCTGGCCGTCAGCACCATCAAGAGTCACCTGAGCCGGATCCAGGAGAGGCTCCCGGCCCGCAACCGTGTGGAGATCGCGGCTTGGGCCTGGGAGCACGGCCTCGTGTCCTGAGCACGGCGGACCGTGTGCGGCGCGTCCCGCTGAACGGCGCGGTTCTACTCCGGTAGCGGTAGACGGACCTCGTCGCACGACGTGCGGGCGCGTTGTCGCGGACCCAGCCGCGTGAGCGCTGAACCGGTCATCGTCCAGGGCGCTGCCCGGTGAGTGCGCATCGGCGGGTCCCTCCCGGTGTGGTTCGCCGGTTCGACCCTCGCCCACGCCCTGTCCCTGCCCCGGGTCCGCGCGATCTGCACCCCGCACGTCGCCCCCGCCGACCGGGGGCTCGCCGAGCATCGGATCCGTGAGGCCTCCGCACTCCTGGGCCGCGCCGGACAAGCCTCCGGCACGGGTGATGTCGCCGCTCTCGGTGACATCCTGGCGGTCGCCGCCACGCTTGAAACACGCCCCCGCCACCCGAGGTGGTGCCGGCCGTCCGTGGCGCCGACGGCCGTAGGACGAGCAGCGAGTCCGACAGGTTCGAAGGCTGGACGGGGCGAACCCTCGGACGGGGTCGAGCCGGTGGCTTGGGCGGCTCCCCCCGGATGAAGGAGGCCGCTGCGCGTGGCGATGTTGGTCGACCTCGGCATGCCGGTCTTCGCCGACCACGCACCACTGCTTCGAACAGGATCGGGAGAGCCCGGATATCGGCCTTGATCCTGTCAACGAGCGAGCTCGGCCTGGCGAAGACCGCGGAACACCTCCGCGGTCGTCCAGCCGCGCAGCGTGGCCTGAATCGACGAGCGGAATGCGGCGTCGGCCGTGGTGGCGTCGAGGGCCCCGGCCAGTTCGAGCGTCACGAGCCCGTGCAGGGTGGCCCAGATCGACAGGGCGATCTCCGTTGCGTCGCCGGCGAGGACGGACGCGGTCAAGGCGCGATCGATCGCCGCGAGGAGCGGGCGGATCGGGTCACCGGCACCGACCTCCCCCGACGGGTCGAAGGCTTGCACGCCACCGAACAGCACTGTGTACAGGTGGCTGTGTTCGCGCCCCCAACGACGGTAGGTGACGGCCAGCGTGTAGAGGTCGGAGAGAGGGTCCGCTGAGGTCTGCAACGCCGACACGTCCTGGAACAGGCCGGCGACGGCCCTGTCGCGCACTGCGCCGATCAGACCGTCCTTTCCACCGAACAGGGAGTACACCGCCGTCGTCGACGCCTCGGCGGCAGCGGCCACGGCGCGGACCGTCACCGAATCCCGCGGCCGGGTGGCGAGCATCTCGGTCGCGCACTCCACAAGCCGCTCTTTGACGGCGTCGTCGTTCGTTCTGGGCCTACCCACGGGCAGCAGCCTACCTTCTTTGATAACGTCGTTTTGAAACAGTGTTCTGAAACTGTCGGAGGTCCGCTGTGCCCGAGCCCGCCATACGTCTTGTCCGCCTCACCGGACGCTTACTCCTGGCCCTGGCCGCCGTCGCGACGCCGGTCGTCGTCTTTCTCGTACTGATCGCCCTCACGGACGGGGCAGGTTCGGGGCTCGCCGCGTGGTTCACAACCCTCGGGGCCGGGACTGTCCTTGCGCTGTGGCGGGGCCGGAACCGCACCTGGCCCGCGCGGCTCGTGCCGTTCCTGCCGGTGATCGTCGCGGCAGCGTTGACGGCGACGGTCTGCATCCCGACCGTGCCGACGGCCCGGCGATACCCGCCCGCGCTGCCGTCCGTGGATGGTCAACACTGGAACCTGGCCACAGGCAGCCGAGTCGCGGTCTATCACTACCCGCCCGCCAACCCCGGCCCCCGGCATCCCGTCCCGTTCGTGTACCTCCACGGAGGCCCCGTCCGCGGCATCTCCGTGCAAGACCACCGGTTCCTGCAACTCCTGGCACACCAGGGCTACGACGTCTACGCCTACGAACAGGCCGGCGGCGGACGAAGCGACCTGCTCCCCATGGACCAGTACACGATCTCCAGGTCGGTCCGTGACCTCGCCGCCTTCGTCGACCGCCTGGACAAGGGCAAGGTCGACATCCTCGGATTCTCCGGAGGCGGAGTCGTACTCACCCGAGCCCTGGCGGACCCCAGCGTCGCCGCACGCCTGCACCGGGCGATCGTTGCCGAGCCCGGACCCATGGACGGCCCCACCGCACACATCACCGGGCACAAGGGCCGAGCATCCGCACGGAGCCTCGCACCAGCCCCGACCGGACCGCGATCGACGCACGTCCCCCGTTACGCCGTGGCATTCGGCCTCATGCGACTCGGACTCCTCACCCCCGACACCGGACTGATCGGACAGGCCGAAGGCGACAACGCCTTCACCGTCGCAGACCTCGGCAGCGACACCGCATCCGCCTACTGCGCGCGCGACGCGCACCGCATCCCCTCCGAGGACACCACACAGAACTTCTCCTTCAGCCCCGCCGCCAGCCTCCGCGTCCAGCAGACGGTCAAGGCCTCGCCCTCCATCGCACCGCTACTGAGGCAGTCCCGGACCCCCGCGATGCTGATGATCGCCGAATGCTCCTCCCAGGTCCGTAAATGGGCGACCGCCGTCCTCGCCGATGACCCCGCCATCCAGCGCACGCAGTACATGCCCGGAGTGGGACACCACATGTGGAACGGCCTCGACGACAACAACCACCGAGCCGCCGCCGTCATCAACGCCTTCCTCCAGGACGAGCCGGCGCCCCTGCCGAACCACCCGACCCGCGACGAGATCCCCACCTTCCTGCGCGACCACAAATGAAGACGTTGCAGCCCGTCACCGGCAAAGACGGGCGACACGCGAAGCCGCCTGGGCCCTGCACGAAGTACAGCCAAGGACGAGTTCTTGGTCCGGAAGAGTGCCAGCGGCCCTATCGAACATCTGGCCCGAGCACTCCGGGACCGCGGCCACGAGGTCGTGGTCGAGCACCTGCACCTCCGTCTTCGCCGACCACGGCGATGCGCGCTCTGCCGCGCCCGTGCCTCTGTTGGGCTCAGCCGGTGTGGGGAGTCGTACGGATGCGGGTCACGACCGGCCGGGTGTGCGGGCGCGTAGGCGGTTCGAGACCAGGACGAGTTCGTCCGGTACGACCTATTTCTCCAGGACGCACCGGCCGAGCAGGCCTTGGGGCCCGGTGATGGCGACGACGTGTCCCTCCAGGGCCAGGTGCAGTTCCCTCCGCGGGTGGCTCCACTGCGACAGGTAGCCGAACTCCCACAGTTGGAGCCGTCGGGTGGTCGTCGTCAGGGAGTAGGACGTGTAGTCGTCCGGCTTGAAGGGTGCGGGCGCTTGAGTGCCCTCGGGGACGAGCTTCACCCGGTACTGACCCAGTTCCCTCTCGCCCGCTTCGAGCGTGCTCCCACGCCTGCCAGGACGAGGGAGACCGTCAGGTTGAGCCACCAGGGCCTGTGCTCCGTGGCGTCGATGGCCATCGGTATCGCACCGGCCGCGCCGGCGATCCCGAGCCAGACCGTGGCACGCCGCACACGTCTGCGGCGTGCCACGTCCGTCTCGTCCACCCCGCGGCGCGCGATAAGGCCGTGGCGCTGAGGCCCGGGAGCCGGACACGTCGAAGGGGTCGGTCAACCGGGGGCGGGCGATCGGCTCCTTCGGTCGGCGGGGGCGACGTGCATCCGGAGTCCGATCGGGCCGATTCCACACGGGCCGTTTCGCCGCTGTTCGTCGTGTCCGCGGGCGGGCTCGGTCCAACGGCACCGGTTGTGGGGGCCGCAGGGTGCGGGCGGGGCCGTAGGCGTGATCGGGTCGGTCTGCCAGCGGGGGCATGTGAGAGACCGGTGGGGGATCACTGTCCGGAGGCCTTTGTCGCGTGAGGGGTGACGCTGTCTCGGTTTCGTGAGTTCTGGCCCACCGGTCGGCTGGGTCGGGCGGGTTGAGGGATCGAGTCGTCCGCAGCCTCGCGGCTGCGGACGACGATGCCCTGCCGGTCGCGGGTTCAGCCGGCGCGGCGTGTCTTGGCTCCGGTGGCCTCGAAGTCGTAGATGGTCCTGTTGATTCGCAGGCCGTCGACGGCGCCGATCCACATGTTGTCGCGGCCCTTGCCCACCGCGACGGTGCGGATGGTCGGCTGTGCGTCGCCGTCGTTGAGCGCGGTCTTCAAATGGGGGGAAGGGGCACGGGGTCGCCGGGTTGCAGCCGGTCGCGGTGCCCGCGCTGCCCGTGGGGAACTTCAGCGGGATCTGGCGAGGAACCCCAGGCCTTCAGGCCTGGGAGGAATCGCTTCTCTGGACTGCTCCGACCCGCAGCCTAGTTCGGACGTTTCTGCTGCTCGGCGTACTCCTTGATGATGCCGAGCGGTGCCCCGCCACACGACGCCGCGAAGTACGACGGGGACCAGAAGTGTGCTGCCCACAGGTATGTGTGTGCGGATGTGGTCGGGGAACTCCTGCCGGAGCCTGCGTGCGGACACTCCCTTGAGGGAGCCGACCAGCCGGGACAGGGCGACCTTGGGCGGGTAATGCACGAGCAGGTGTACGTGGTCGCGTTCGCCGTTGAACTCCACCAGCTCGGTCTCGAAGTCCGCACACACGGCGCGCATGACTTCTTCGCAGCGCGTGAGCATCTCGTCGGTGAACGGACCACGCCGGTACCTGGGCGTGAAGACCAAGTGGGCGTGGAGGGTCTGGACGACGGTTCCACCCCTGCGAATATTGGGATCCGACTCCCAGCGAGGCGACATAGGCCAGCGCTACGATCACGGTCATGAAACTCGTGACGCAGGTGAAGCTGTTGCCGGAGGCCGACCAGGCCGCCGCCCTGCGCTCCACCCTGCGCACGGTCAACGAGGCCGCGAACTGGGTATCCGGTGTGGCGTTCGAGCAGGGCGTTCCGCGTGAGTACGAGCTGCGGAAGCACACCTATGCGGAGTTGAAGGCGCGGGGGCTGGGGGCGCAGGCCGCTCAGGACGTCATCAAGAAGACCCGCGACGCCTACACCACGCTCAAGGCGAACATCAAGGCCGGTAATTACGGCAAGCCGGGTTCGAAGCGCCGGACCAAGGCGGAGTCAAAGCCGATCAGCTTCCGGCCGCAGGCGGCGCAGCCGTTCGACGACCGGTGTCTGTCGTGGCAGTACGACGCCGGGGCGGTGTCGATCTGGACGGTGGCAGGCCGACTGAAGAACGTCCGCTTCGCCTGCTCCCCGGACGCCCTGAAGATGCTGCGCGAGCACCGCAAGGGCGAGTCCGACCTGATCGAACGCGACGGCGTGTTCTACCTCGTCGCGGTCTGCGACATTCCCGAGCCGGAGCTGCACGAGCCGGACGGGTTCGTCGGCGTCGATCTCGGCATCGTCAACCTCGCCACCACCTCGACCGGCTACCGAGCCGCAGGGCGTGGCCTGAACCGGCACCGGGCCCGGCAGATCGAACTCCGCCGCAAGCTCCAGGCCAAGGGAACCCAGTCCGCGAAGCGCCTCCTCAAGAAGCGCTCGCGGAAGGAAGCCCGGCACACCGCCGACATCAACCACATCGTCTCGAAGACGATCGTCACCACCGCTGAACGCACCGGCCACGGAATAGCCCTCGAAGACTTGACGGGCATCCGCAGCCGGGTACGGCTCCGCAAGGACCAGCGGACTTCACTGCACTCGTGGGTCTTCGCCCAGCTCGCCGCCTTCACCGAGTACAAGGCGAAGCGGGCCGGCGTGCCGTTGGTGTACGTCGATCCGGCGTACACCAGCCAGCAGTGCTCCGAGTGTGGCCACATCGACCGGCGCAACCGCCGGTCACAAGCGACGTTCGCGTGCCGAGCCTGCGGGTTCCTGGCGAACGCGGACGACAACGCGTCCCACAACATCGCCCGCAAGGGCGTAACCGTGTGGACCGCGGGGCGTGAGTCACGCGTCCCTGCCATCCCATAACGGGATGTCTGGACGGAGGAGTCCACCCAGCAGCCAGTTGGGCGCTACCTCCAAGCCCGGTCCTTCAGGGCCGGGTCAAGTTGACCGCCAGGTCTCCCACTTGGAGCGGACGAACATTGAGCTGACGGCTCGGCTGAAGGAGAGGGAGGCGGAACTGGAGGCAGCACGCGCGGCCAACCGCGGGCTGACGCGTACGAGCGGTTCGCCGAGGAGCCGACCAGGCCCGAGCTGGAGCGGTTCTTCCTCTTGGACGACGCGAACATCCTCGTGCCGGTTCCGGGCGTAGTGACCATCGCCGTGGAGCTGATCCATCTGGGTGTGGCTGCCGTCGCCTCCTAGATGATCTGGCCGACATGGATGGCCGTCGCCGTCACTGTGCCGGCCACAGCCAGCCTGGTCTCCGAGCAACCCGGATGGTGTCATCGCCTCGCTTTCCGGAGCTAGCCGCGCGTTGCGCCAGCCCGGGTTCGAGGTTGCCGAAGCACGCGGGCTGCGCTTGGTCGGGGTGGTGTTCGCGGTGTGGCTACTCCACCACCTTTGAGTGCGGCCCTAGGCTCGTCGGCGCGATGTGAGCGCCACGCCGATGGCGGGGTGACTCCTACTGGAAGAGGTGGCGTGGTGGCGGTTCGGGACAACAGCGAGGTCATCGGGCAGAACGGTTTGATCGTTCTGCATGTGGCGGTCGGTCACAAGTCGTCCGTGGAGATCCGTGAACCCCGCGACGTGCTGTCCCTGACCCGGAAGGTGAATGGGGTCTCCATCCAGGTGGTCGAGGACCCCAACTTCACCACGCTGAAGACCGGCCAGACGATCCCTTGGGGAGCCATCCGAGCCCAAGGCCCTGAAGGGACCCGAGTCCGCTACCGCATCCGCACCCGAGGGGACGTGACAGGAGATCCGGAGCTCGACTGATGCGTGAGGCATACCAGGGCAACTTCCCTTCCCCGCATATCACGCGATTTCCGGGAAGGATCGACCTCAAAGTGCTGCCCGCAGCCGGCCCCATGCATGGTCGGCTCGCGGCAGTGGGTTCAATGCCGGCGCCGCATCCGCCGCCGCAGCCACCACCGAAGCCGGCGCCTGCAGGGCCCCCTACCCCCTCGCCACCGGTCCGGGAGGGTGTGGCAGGGGTGGGCGATGTTTCTGGCATCGGCAGGAAGTGCGGAGTGTCCATGTTGGTCTGTACTCACCAGAGCAGCCACGTCGCTCCTGTCAGCGTGTGTGGTCGCCAGGTGCATATCGACTCCAGGTTCCTCCGGCTTCGGTGACCAGGCGGGTGGCGGTCTTGTCGTGGTAGCCGAGTGCCTTCGCGATGATGGGTGCCGGGGCTTGGAGGACGAGCCGGCGGATCGCGGAGGTCCTGCCTCGTTGCGGCGGGAGGCCGATCTTTCGCGTTCCACGCGTCGCTGCACCCGACCGTCGTCGTACGTCTGTCACGCTGATCGCGGAATCACCCTGTTCGCCGGACGCCGGCCCGATTCACCGGATGCCGGCTCGTCTGCGATCGATGTGCCGGCGCGGTCGCCGGTGCCCGGCACGTCCTTGGCGAGCCGGTCTGCGAGTGCGCTCACCGGGCATCGACCGGGTGAGGACGCCGAGTGTGAGCAGAGCGAGTGCCGGCAGCACGGCGACGATGATTCCCATCGGCAAGGCGTCGGTGGCGCCACCCGCGCCGGCCAGCGGAGCAAGTGCCGCGCCGAACATGAACTGGCTGAAGCCGAGCAGAGCGGCTGCCGACCCGGCGTGTCCGCCGTGGTCGGCCAGGGCCTGGGCCGAGGCGTTCGGCATGACCAGGCCCACGCTGGAGACCAGGACGAACAGGCCGATCAGGAGCACGGGCAGGGGTGCCCGTGTCAGCACCGCGCCCAGGACCGTGGTGCCACCGGCTGTCGCGCCCAGCAGACCGGCGAGCAGCAGCATGCGGGCGCCGGCCCGGGCCACCAGCCGGCCGTTGATCTGGGCGGCCGCAATGAGTCCGGCGGCGTTGACGGCGAACACGGCGCTGTACTGCTGCGGTGACAGGCCGTGGATTTCCTGCAGGACGAACGGCGAGCCGGAGATATAGGCGAACATCGCCGCGAAGACCAGGCCGTTGGCCAGGACGTACCCGGTGAAGACCCGGTCGCTGAGCAGCTGCCCGACGACAGCCGGCAGCGGCCGGCGTGATGCGGAGGGCCGGGTCTCCGGCAGTCCTGCGGCGGAGGCCGCCAGCATCACGGCGCCGAGTACGGCCAGGCTCAGGAAGATCCCCGGCCAGGCCGTGACGCGCAGTAGCTGGCCGCCGAGGACCGGCGCGAGCACCGGTGCCAGGCCGGTGATCAAGGTCAGTGCGGAGAAGAGACGTGCGGTGCGGGTTCCGGAGGTGCGGTCGCGGACCATGGCGTTGGCGATGACGATGCCGAACGCCCCGCCGATGCCCTGGACCAGGCGTAGGCCGATGAGTGTCCGGACGTCGGGTGCCACCGCGCAGAGCGCGCTGGCGATCGTGTAGAGGGCGAGGCCCGCCAGCAACGGACGCCGCCGGCCGTAGGTGTCGCTCAGCGGCCCGGCGATCAGCTGCCCGATGGCCAGCCCGGCCAGACAGGCGGTGATGGTGAGCTGGGTGGCCGCGGCTCCGGCGCGCAGGTCGCCGGCGAGGTCCGGCAGCCCGGGCAGGTAGCCGTCGATGGACAGTGGTCCCAGGGCCACGAGCGCTGCGAGCAGGACGATGAATTGGGTGTGCCGGCCGGCGGCGTCGTTGCTCATGGCTCAGTACGCCACGGTGATGCGGCGGCGGATCGCGGTGCCGCTCTCGATCGTGTCGGCCAAGGCGATCGCGTAGTCGGCGTACGAGATGCGGCTGTTGCCGTCGTCGTCGGTGAGCAGGGTGTCCCCGGCGCTGCGGTAGGCCCCGGTCCGCTCGCCCGCTCCGATGACCGCGGCGGGCGACACGTACGTCCAGTCGAGGTCGTGCACGCTGCGGTAGAGGTCGAGAGCTTCGGACTGGGCCTCGGCATTGGCCTTCCACAGCGCGGGGAAGTCCGGGTCGTCCATGACCCGGGCGCCGGTCGGCGTGCGCAGGCTACCGGCACCGCCGATGGTGACCAGGCGGGTGATGCCGGTTCGGCGGAGTCCGTCGATCAGCGCACGGGCGGCACCGACGATCGTGGCGCGGTCGTTCTCCTGGCCGATCCGGGGACCGACGGCCGACAGTACGGCGTCGTGGGAGGCGGCGAGGCCGGCGACCGCGGCGGGGTCGGTGACGTCACCGGTGGTCACGGTCAGGGCCTTGTGCTCGAGGCCGTCGACGTGGCCGGCTCGGGTGACCGCGGTGACGGTGTGGCCGCGCCGCAGTAGTTCCTCGGTGGTGGGCCGGCCGATGTTGCCGCCGGCACCGAACAGGACGATCTTCATGTGTTGTTGCTCCTTGTTTCTGATGGTCACAGGACGGGCTGGCCGTCGGCGACGATGGCCGCGGTGATGCCCCGCTCGTCGGCGGCGTGCTGGAAGCGCTGCTCGATGTCGGGTTGTTCGGTGTAGAACGGCGGGTTGTGGAACAGGCCGTAGTGGATGGCGCAGACGGTGTCGGCGCCGAGTGCGACGGCGGCCTCGACGCCCTGCTCGGGGGTCATGGTCGCCGGGACGTTGGCCGCGTAGCCCTCGAAGTGGGCGATGACGCCGTTGACCGGGACGAACGCGACGTCGAACGGGCCGTGGTCGCGGGCGATCTGCCACCAGCTGCCGTGCCACTGGGTGTCGCCGCAGTGGATGACCCGCCGGCCGGCGCCTTCGACGACCCAGGCGACCTGGTCACAGTCGTTGCCGCGCCAGTCCAGCGAGGTCACCGGGGTGACGGTCAGCTCTCCGATGCGGCGTGACTGGCTCAGGTCCTGGGCAACGGGGGTGATGCCCGCCTTGTGCAGCGCCGCCGCGCTCGGGGTGTGGCAGCCGATCGTGCCGGTGGCCGCGATCCGGGCGATCAGGTCGTGGTCGTAGTGGTCGGGGTGCAGGTGGGTGATGAGGGCGTGGGTGCCGGGCGGGGTGTCGACCGGGTCGACCGGCCGGTGCGGCGGCCCCATCACCGGCGCCAGCGGAGCGACGTTCTCGAGCGGGTCGATCAGCAGGCGGGTGTCGCCGAGACGGATCTCGACGCCGGCCCAGGCCAGCCGACGCACGGAAAGGGTGGTGGTCATGGGCAGCGACGCTAGACCGACGTTGTTGAGAAAGTCAACAAGAGAGTTTTGAATCTCAACACCACGTTGTAGGGTGGTGGCATGCGCACCTACGGGCAGTACTGCGGCATCGCGAAATCACTGGACACGATCGGCGACCGATGGACCCTGCTGATCGTCCGCGAACTGCTCGCCCTGGGTCCGTGCCGGCACACCGACCTGCGCAACGGGCTGCCCGGGATCGCCAGCAACCTGCTGGTCGACCGGCTCCGCGAACTCGAGGAAGCCGGCCTGATCCACCGCGAGGCCGCCCCGCCGCCGGTGGCCACCACCCTGTTCTCCCTCACCGAGCGTGGCCGCGAGCTGGAGCCGGTGCTGCGGGAACTGAGCCGATGGGGAATTCCGCTGTTGCGTGAGCCGGCCGGCAGCGACACCTTCCGCACCCACTGGCTGGACATGCCCGCCAGGGCACTGACCGACCACCGCCCCGACCAGCCGGCAATCGCCCTGCAACTGCACGCCGACGGCAACGAAGACCTGGTCATCGAAGTCAAGGACGGCTCTGTGCACACCCACGCCGGCCGGGTCGACCACCCCACCGCGTCACTGACCGGACCGCCGCACCTGCTCGCCGCGACCCTGCTCGGCGACCTCGATCTGAACGCCGCAGTACAGCAAGGCCTGCGGCTCAGCGGCGAACGCGAGGCAGTACTGCGCATCCTGCCCCGCTGATCCGGGTGTGAGACCGGTAGGAACATCGGTACAGCGGTAAACGCCAAGCCGGCGATCATGGGATCAGGGCAGGTCGTGGGCGGGCCTACCGCATCTCGGCGCTCGGGCGGGGCTCGGCCTGGAGCCGCTCCCGGGGTCGATCTCCTCGGGGGCGAGCGGGTCCTCGGACCGGCGGACGCGTACGGGCTTGGGCCGCAGCGGCAGACCGTCGTCGGCCGTGACCGGCGGTTCAACCCGTGAGGGTGCTGAGCCAGCCGGTCAGCAGGTGGTTGATCTCCTCGGGGCGTTCCTGCTGGATCCAGTGGCCGCAGCCTTCCAGCAGGTGGGAGGTGGTCAGGCCGGGGAGGGTGGTGGGGTAGGCGTCGATGGCGTCGGACATCCAGGTGGTGGAGGCGTCCAGGGTGCCGCCGATGAACAGGGATGGCTGCTTGATCGGGGCTCCGCGGTGGGGGGCGAGGTCCTCCCAGTCGCGGTCCACGTTGCGGTAGCGGTTGAGGGCGCCCGTCAGACCCGTGCGCTCGAACTCTCCGGCGTAGACGTCGAGGTCGTCCTCGGTCAGCCAGGTGGGGAGGATGCCGGCGGGAAAACGGTCACGCAGCAGGCCGCCGTGGGCGACGAAGTGCGGGTCGGGTTCGCCCTGGGCGGGCATGGTGTCGGCGGACAGGGCGGCGTAGAAGCCCGCGAGCCAGCCCCGCACGTCGGGCTCGATCTCCGTCTCGGCGCGGCCGGGCTCCTGGAAGTAGGAGACGTAGAACTCCTGCTCGGGGCCGCCGATCCGGCCGAAGATGTCACTGGGGCGGGGGCCGCCGGGCGGCGCGTACGGGACGCTCAGCAGGCCGACGGCGCGGAAGATTCCGGGGTGGAGCAGGGCGGAGGTGGCGGCGATGCTGGAGCCCCAGTCGTGGCCGACGACCACCGCGTTCTCCTCGCCGAGGGCGTGCACGAGGGCGACGTTGTCCTCCACCAGGTCCACCTGTCGGTATGGGTCGGTCTCGGCGGGTTTGGAGGAGCGGCCGTAGCCCCGTACGTCGATCGCCACCGCCCGGTAGCCGGCGGCGGCGAGGGCCGGGAGCTGGTGGCGCCAGGAGTACCAGGACTCGGGGAAGCCGTGCACGAGCAGGACCAGCGGGCCGGTGCCCTGCTCGACCAGGTGCAGGCGCCCGGCCGGTCTCGACGGTGCGGTGGCGGAGTGCGGCGGTCGGCTCGGATCGCATGGGGGACTTCTCCTCGGTTCGCGGGCGGTCGGCGGGAACCCGTCGATCATGCGGCGCTGCGCCCGCTCGGCGCGATCAGCGTTGCCGTTCTGGCAAGGTTGCAGGACAGGGCGGTGAAGCGACACGACGGGAAGGATCGAGGACGGTGGCAAGTGACGATGTGCGCCAGACGTTGGCGGCGATGGGTCCGCGGCTGCGGGTCGTGCGCGAGCGCCGGGGCGTCACACTCGCCGATGTCAGCCGCGCGACCGGCATCTCGCCCAGCACGCTGTCGCGGATCGAGACCGGTCGGCGCAAGCCCACCCTGGAGGTGGTGCTGCAATTGGCGAAGGAATACGCAGTCGCCCTGGACGAACTGGCCGGCACCGCACCTGTCCCTGTGGCCGAGCCCCGCAGCACGGCGCCGCACAGCTTCGGCGACGACAAGGCGGTGTTGCCACTGACCTCATACGTCGGCGGCCTGCACGCTCACAAGCATGTCCTGCCTGCCGTCGCAGAGCCGCCCGGACGGCCCCGACAGGTGTCCCACGAGGGCTACGAGTGGCTGTGCGTCCTGTACGGGCGGTTGTGGCTCGCACTCGGAAACCAGGATCTCGTCCTGACTGCCGGGGAGATCGTCGAGTTCGACACCCGCACCCCTCACGGAGTCGCGAACGCCGGATCCGCCGGACCGGTCGAGTATCTGATCATGTTCGGGCCTCAAGGAGAACGTCCACGGCTGCGGACCCCGCCGGCCGCCGGCCGCGGGACCGGTGACAGGAAGGCAGCTGAATGAGCAGCGCCCGGATACGACACCAGCGGCTTCGGGTACGCCGGGGCGGGCCGTGTGCCGCGCGAGGCGTTGCAGTCCCGGGCAGCCACCCGGGCCTGTGTGCCGCCGCCCTCCTCACAGCCCGTCGGCCGGCCCACTTCGTTGCCTTCGAGCTCTTGCCGCATGACGGCCAGGAGCTCCTGACACGCCCACATGTCGACCGGCGCGCTGCTGGAGAACCTGCTCTCCGAGCACACCCTGACGACCCCGTGGACGCTGTGCCCGATGACGACGGACCTGATCATGACGCGGGTGTGGCCGGCCCACATCCGCCACCTCGCATTCGCTGATCGCTGCCTTCGTCGATGCGGTGCGCGCGGCGGACGAACGCGTGCTGCCTCGGCTACTTGCGGCCGGCACCGACGGCGCCGACGATGCGGCGCCCTTCGCTCTGGGCACCACCCTCCTGGACGATCTTGCCGATCCATGGGGGCCGTCGACAGCGGTGACGCGGCACGAGCGCAGCACGCACACGGCCTTGGGGCACGTACAGCGCCGTCGCCCGTGACGACTCCGGTTGTGCAGACGAGCAGCGACGTCCGACGCGCCGGGCAGTGGTTCGATGAGATCCGACAGCTGAAAGGGAAGCATGTTCACATGAGGCTGATCAGTGAGCACTCCAGTTCCGTTGCACCATCCGGTTCTTGGAAGCGGTACACCGTAGCCGCCGCCGCGGTAGCGGCGGCCGCCACGGCGGGCGCTGTGGCCGTCGATGCGGACAGCGACTGGTACCGCAGTCTGCGCAAGCCTGCCTGGCAGCCACCGTCGTGGGCGTTCGGCCTGGTGTGGACGCCGTTGTATGCGTCGATCGCCTTCGCCGCCGGCCACGCGCTCGGCCGCGCCCAAGGGCGGGAGCGGGCCGGCACCGCTGCCTTGTTCGGGGTGAACCTTGTTCTCAACGCCGGATGGACCTGGCTGTTCTTCCGACGCCGCAGCCCGCGGGCCGCGCTGGCCGGCACGCTGGTACTCGACCTCAGCAACGCCGCACTCATCCGCTGCACAGCACGAGTCGACCTGGTCGCCGCCCGCGCCTTGCTGCCCTACACCGCCTGGTGCGCCTTCGCCACCGCCCTGAACGCCTCACTCACCCGCCGCAACCCCTGACGCGCGCGTCATCCGACCGGCCGGAGCTCTCCCTCGACGCCGTCACCGCCTACGCGCGGCCCGGGGCACGCCGTGCGGGGAGCGCGCCGCCTCCGAGGCCCTTTACCGCCTGCAGAGGGCGCCGGCCCGGACGGCCCTGCACGCCATGCACGGGGGAGGGGGCTGGTGCGACGTCCGATGAGTCTTGACCGCCGGGCTGCGCTGGTCCATGCCATGGAGGCTATTCGTCAGGGGAGCGCGACGATTGGGGCATGAGACGACTCTCCGGTTCTGCCGGAGGCCGTACGCGAGTGCGGCCGGGGTTCTGGGTGCCACCAGAACCCCGGCCGTGTAGAGGTTCCAACCGGTGCCGACGCTGTGGGAGTTGCTTCACGATCTCGGCATCATCCTTCCGGCCGGGCCGCATTCCAACCTGCCGTTCGGTGCGGGAAACATGGGCCTCTGCTCACGCCTCCGCTGAATGTGGGGGCGGAGAGCAGACACAGGGACTGCGGAAAGCGGCTGGCGTGGCGTGGTTCAGCCCTTGCCGCTGCGACCTGTGCCGGGGCCGTTCGGCGGTCCCCGGCGGATCGGATCACCCGCCCGCCGGGAATTTGAAATCGGCCCGGGGGGTCCGGTCGAGCCGGGAACCGCCTCTCCCCATTCGTATCCGAATTCGATTCACTGTCGAACGACCGGCGGAATGCGGTCAGTACTTCCAGCACCAGTACTGACCCCAGAATGTCACGGTCATACCGGCCCGCCTCCGCGGGCTCGCGTAGTACGCCTGGGCGGCGCACACGGTGATCGCCGTCTGGCACACCCCGATCGACAGGAGTGCACCGCCGACCCCCGAGTTCCAGCAGACCACGGTCGCCGCCCAGAAGCTGCGCCGCACCTGCTCTGTCTCGTACGTGTCGAGGAGGACGTCCACCTGTCCCCACTTGGCCCCGGGGCGGACTGTGACCGCCTCTGCGGTGCCGGGCGTCACCATCGCCAGGGTGCCGGCCATGGCCATGCTGAGCAGGGCCGACGTCACCGTGCGCCGGATCGGCCGCCGGCGCGGTCGCGACGCGGCGCCCGCCGATTCCGGTTTCCGTGTTTCAGTCGTCATATCTCTGCGCTCTTTCTCGAGGCTCCGCAGGATTGCGCTCGCCGATCACGAGCCCGGCCGATGCTATCCGGACAATGAGTCCACGAGATAGTCCTTAATCCGCATTTTCGGCGGTCGAAAATTTCGAGAATAAATTCTCTTACAGAATGTAAGTTCTATTACGAGTCGCCGCCTTGGGTCGTACTGCGGCCCGCAGCGTGCGGTGGGCCGTGTCCTGGAGATGTTGCAGGACATCCGGGTCGGCAGCGAGGGTGTGGTCGGCACCCAGAGCCGCGAGGGTGTGCGCGATACAGGCCATGGGCGTCGGAGGCGTCGGCGAGGCAGGCCTCCCCGCTCTAGGGGGATCCGCGTGTCCAGGCCCGGCAAGGCCGCGGACGCGATCGGCGGACGCCCGTGCGGTTGCGGCCGCGCGGAACCGAATCGGGGCGGCGAAGGGCCAGCCGGCGACGCGCTCCGCCCCGTTTCCCCCTCTCGCTTGCTCCTGCGTACGCCTTCGGGCCGCTCCCCGCTGTTGCGCCCAATCCAGGCCGGGGCGATGGTGCCGGTCTGGACTGTCGACCAGCTGCGCGGTGACCTCTGTGACGACGTTCTGGCCGTGCTGATGCAAGGCGCGGACTGGCCGCAGATGGCCCGCCGACTCGACGGTGCTCCCGGTGCGGCAGCACGCCCCCGCCAGAGTCGAGGAAGTCCCGCGGTCCTGCACAGCGAAGTGCCGCACGACGGCCTGGCGGCAGTCGCGCGCCCGCCGGGCCGCAATCGACGCCGGCGGCCAGATCGCCGCCATCCACCGGAACGCCGAACCCCCGCACACCCTGGTCGACGCCTCCATCGGCGGCGGCAAGTTCGACACAGTGGTAGGCGCCGGCGGGTGAAGTTCCGCGTAGCTTCGGTCGTGTGCAGCATTGGTCGAGATCTTGGGGGAGGAGAGTGGGGCGGAAACGTCGGCAAATCACTCGGGAGCAACCCATGATTCGCGCAACCATCCAGTGGATGATCGACCACGAAGAGGCCCGAAAGGCCGCGATCGCATCCCTAAATCCCACGAAGGCGGTTCCTGATGCCATCGTGACGGATCGCTGGTTCCTTCCGAATTACATGAAAGCTTTGGTGATTGAGGCAGTCAAACGCGACGCCCCGGAAGGCGTTGTCGAAGATTTGATGCCGGACTTGCGTCGTATGGCGAGGAAGGCTGAGAGGATGGACGACTACGGGGTCGAGGTCCTCGCCCGACTCGAGGGGCTTCGAGACGAAGACGAAATCGTTCCTGTACTTGAACGAGCCCGAGACGAGGCTCCGGACGAGGTGAGGAGGGTGCGAATTCAGCGTGTTCTCGACAGAATCAGGAAGCCCAGCCTGAGCTTGGAAGAACTGATTGACCTAAGCGATGAGCAGCTTGAAGAAATCCTGGAAGATCCCTGTGCGCACTGCTGTATCTACGGGTGCAGCTTGTGCCTGGTCACCTGCCTGATTTGCTGTGCGGGAACTTGTTACTGCTGCGAGGGCGGTTGCTGAGCACGCTCGCGCGTCCGGGGCCGTAGAACTTGGACGACCTCGGGCCGAGAGCATGGAGCTGCCCGGCATCATCGCCGGCGTCGCCGTCCGAGCCTTCGCCCTACCCGGGGACTGCGCGGACTGCGGTATCAGCCCGGTGTGGTTCACCGGTTCGACCCTCGCCTACGACCTGTCCTTGCCCCGGGTCCGCGAGCGCTTCAACCCGCACGCCGCCCCTGCGGACTGGGCGCTCGCCGAGCACCGGATCCGGGAGGCCTCCGCACTCCTGGGCCGCGCCGGACAAGCCTCCGGCGCCGGTGATGCCGCCGCGCTCGGTGACCTCCTGGCCGTCGCCGCTGCCCAATCCCCGGCGCTCGTCCGCGTCCGCGTCCGGGCGGCCGCGTCCACAGCAGTGCCGTCGGCCGAGAACTGGACGGATTTGGTGGTGATTTCCTGGGCCCGCGTCACGTCAGGGACGATGGCCGCGAGTTCGGGCACGGAGCGGACGAGATCGACGTCCGCCTGTGTCCACGTGCCGTCGTTGTGACGCTGGAGCGCTGCGCTGATCTCCGCATCGGTGGGCGCGGCTGCCTGGGCAGAGGGAGCCAAGATGACGGCCAAGGCCGCGACCGAGACCATTACGGCGGCAGCGGCAGAGACCCTCGAATTACGCCTTACCCTGAAGATTTAGATCTCCCCGTATGTTCGAATGGATCAAGATGGCGTATGCGACGCGGCGATCCCGGCGAGAATTTGAAAATCGACTGTGGTGACGAGATTTCCTGGGTTGGGTTCTAATGCGTCGGACCAATCTGAATGCTAAGTCGAGCATTCCCCTTCCGATCCTCTCCCTGGCCCTGTGGCGTGCAAACGCGCGCCACAATCGGATCCGGTCAGTGCCTTCCCCGCCGCCGGGACCTGCGCTCCGGCCGACCTGACGCCGCCACGCGCGCGGGTCGGGACGGTGTGCCATGGCAGCGCTGGGACCTCCGCGTCCCAAGAAGTGAGTGCGTGCGGGTTGCCGAACGTCGGCGCCGCGCGCGTAGGCGCCGACATGCAGGACGCGGTGCCGGGCAGCGGCTGCCTCTTAGACGTCGTTTCTTTTGGGATGTCCACCTGTAAGGACTGGCGGTTTCGATGCTGGTGACACAAGATCGGGTTCTATGTCCCAGGCTGCATATGTTCAGAACACGGACCTTCTGCGCACGAGCCCGTTCGACCTCTGGAGGCGGCTCAGGAGCCTCCTCGAAGACCAGGGACTCGACCCGGCGACGACCGTGCTGGTCAACCTCTTCCCGGACGGGGGTGGCCATGAGTTCGGCCAGTGCATAGACGAGGACGGCCGTGTCTACTCGTTCGATCTTGTCTACGACCGAGAGATACCCAAGGCGGAGAACAGGGCTGTCCTTCGCAACTGGACCGACGTCACCGACACATGGCAGCACCGTTCGTTCGCGGACGAGATCGCCAAGGCCTTCATCTGGCATCCACCATCGCGCAAAACCGCCCTGCCTGCCTGATCACAGGCAAGGTGTCACTTCGTGCCGCTCGGGCTCACTGTCTGAAGGCGGCGGTGGGAGATAAGAACCGCGGCTATGCCGACGAAGGCGAGGAAGTGTTCGGCCTTGCGTTCGTAGCGGCGGTGGAGCCGTCGGCAGCCGGCCGGCCAGGACACGGTTCTCTCGACCACCCAGCGGTGCCGGCCCAGCCGCTTCGAGGATTCGATGCCCTTGCGGGCGATGCGGTGACGGATGCCGCGTTCACGGAGCCAGCGGCGCAGGTGGTCGTAGTCGTAGCCCTTGTCGGCGTGCAGTTTCGCCTGCATCCGGCGCTGGGGGCCGCGGCGGGAGCGGATGGGCGGGATACCGCGGACGAGCGGCTCCAGGCCCTGACTGTCGTGCATGTTCGCGCTGGAGATGCCCAGGGACAGGGGCAGTCCGTTACGGTCGCAGATCAGGTGGATCTTCGATCCGAGTTTGCCGCGGTCGGTCGGATTCGGTCCCGTCAAAGGCTCCCTTTTGCCGCCCGCAGGCTGACCGAGTCGATCGCACACCTCGACCAGTCCAGCTCACCCCGCGCCCCGAACTCGTCGAGGATCACGCGGTGGAGCCGGGCCCAGACCCGCTCCCGGCTCCACCGCGCGAACCGCCGATAGACCGTCTGCCAGGCCGGACCGAACACCGGCGGCGACTGCCGCCAGGTGCAGCCCGACGTCGCCACGAAGATGATCGCGGCCAGGACCTCGCGGTCACCCGCCCGGCGTCGGCCGCCACCCTGCGGACGTATCACCTCAGTCGGTGGCACAACCCGCCGGAACAACACCCACAACTCCTCCGGCGCCAACCAGATCCGTCATGCACGGAACAACGAATGATCACGCCATAAGAAACGACGTCCAAACGGGGACGCGGGCGCGTGGGCCTGCTGGCCGGTCTCGTAGCGTGCGATCAGCTGGAACGCCCCATTCGCGAGCTGGGCACGGCACGCGTCCATCCGCCCTTGGGCGTGCGGGCGGCGTCGATCTCTTCAGGTGACGGCAGTGCAGACTTGTGGGAGCAACGGGCGACAGGACGTAGGTGTCACCCGCCGACCGGTCAGGGTGTGTGGCCGGACCAGTCCCCGCGGCGCCGCTCTCCGGGGTGCAGGTCGTACCGGGCTCGGCCGCCGGGTGCCGAACTTCCCGATCTCGGTCATCAGCGCGGCGCCGGTCTGGATCTCGTACCGGCGCACGCACCGGAGGTCGATGTCAGCCCGGGCAGGAGCCGGCGCAGAGGGAGCCGATGGTGTAGGTCCCCGCGAGATTTCCCTTGTTGCCGGCGGTGGTGCTGCCGATCCGATTCGTGTAGTTGACGTTGTGGTAGTAGTGGAACCTGCTATTGGTTCGGTTGTAGACGGACCGGGTGTTCGTGCCGGCTCGCATCCATGAACACTGGGAACGGGTGTCGGTGGAGTTCTGGGACCACTGGCATTTCTGTCCGCCTCCGTCCTTCTCCGAGTAGAAGCAGATCCAGCCGGACGCGCAGTTGTCGTAGCCGCTGATCGAGACGTCGTCGGCCTGGGCCGCGGGCGCGAGTGCAAGCGCTGCACCGACGAGTCCGGTCGTTACGGCCAGGGTGAACTTTGTCCGACGGTTCATTACCCCTCCTTCTACTGAGGCGAGATTGCCGTGGTGGCCTGACCGTCGAGGCTCGGGCTGCCACCGAGAAGTCTGGTGGGTACACCGATTGAGCGGCTACGGCTGAATCAGCCAGTTCGTTGAACTTCGTTCACCATGAGGCATGTTCGAGGCTCTTCGTGCTATCAGAGCCGGAACTTCCCATGTGAGCGGTTTGTCGTCCACCGATTCTTGAGGGGCCGTTCGTACGAGCCGGATCGGTAGTGCTCCACTTCGCACCGGTGTCAATCGGTAATGCCACAAGCACGAGGGAGAGGTGTCAGATGCTCGTGAGCTCGGACGATGGCCCGTCGGAGGCCAGGCCGGCTGGTTGTCGGACGAGAGCACGATCATGGCTGAACCTGAAGGAAGTCTTGCCCGTCGTCGACTGCGGACCGGGAGACGTTCACGTGCCAGGTGACCAGACCCTTCGCGCCCGCTCCGTGTGTTGCTCGGGCGGTCGCTGCTGTGTTGCCCTCGCTGGGCTGTGCTGAGCGGCCGGACGGTATGGGCCGGCCGAAGTCGAGCGTCTTCCGTGCGAAGTCGGCCGGCGCCGGGCGGTGCTGGGGCGGCCGTGTGCCGCCGGTCGCGAGGCCCCGTTCAGGGTGGATCACCCGACCAGTCCCATCGGTTCCGCTCGCCGGGGCGCAGATCGTACCGGGCCCGGCCGCCGAGGCCGAACTGCCCGAGCTGGGTCATCAGCGCGACGCCCGGCTGGATCTCGTCCGCGCTCCAGCCGGTGATGTCGAGCAGTCGGCCGTCCAGCGAGCCGCCGACCAGCTCGGCGTAGTCCCAGCCGGCCCGCAGGCTCGGATTCGGGTCGTCGTGGTCCGTGCCGTAGACCCAGCCGCGCAGCAACTCCTCATCCCTGTCCAACGGGCAGCGAGGTGGACAGGGTGCTCCTGTCCGGCCCCGCTGTGGTCGTCAGGCGCCGGCTTCCTCTTCTAGCAGCGCTTCTGTGCGTTCTCGTTCTCGCACACAGAGCGGCCCCGGTGCTCCGTTGCCGGAGTACCGGGGCCGAGGACGGTCCGGTCGTACTGCCCCAGAGCGCTCTGGGCACCGGCCCTGTTCCACGCACCCACGCCGGCGCGGACTGCACACGACCCTAGCGAACCCTGCGCCCGGCAGAATCACGGACGGCAACGCAACCCTGGCCGAGACAACGGGCCCAGCCACTGTCCTCGCGCCGGGCCCCTTGCTCAGGATCGCCTTGGGCTTGCCGACGCTGCCGGCGAGAGGCTTGCCTCGGACGTCAGGCGGGTTACCCGGGGCGGAAGTAGGAGCGGCAGCGCACATCCGCAGCGCCCCGAAGGTGCGGTCAGAAGGGCGGTGCGTCGCTGTAGCCGCCAGCTCGAGGGGTCACAGGCGTAGGAGGCTGCCACCCGGCAGTCGGGGTGCTCGCCGAGGGATCGTCCTTGGGCCGCGGGGAAGGTACTTCACTTCGCGCCAGCTGTTCGGGGGGAACGGCCAGTGATGAGCGTCGCTAGCCGAGTAGGTGGCTGATGCCGCCCTGACCGCCTTCGCCATTCCACAGCACGGCCACTAGCCAGACCGGTGCCCACCCCACAGCCTCACCCACCTCTCCTGGCAGGAGAGCGGCGGCAAGCAGCCAGACAACGGGGAGCACGGCCGGCAACAGGCAGCAGCACCAGCCGTGCTTCCCCACGGTGGGCTGTGATGGTGTCGAATCTGTGGGCATCCTCTGAAAATAGGCAGCACCAGCAGCCCCGCACATGAGTACCCATACCTATGGGATGTGCCGACACGCGGACGGCTCATGCAAGGGCGGCGGGGGTGTCTCTATGTCCCTCGTCAAGGACGTGTCGCCGGGTATGCGGGTGTTTGGGCTGGTCTTGCGGCGAGAGTGACGTCGGGGGTCCGGGATTCGTAGAAGGTGCCGTCGCGGAGCCATGGCGAACGGGACGCTGATGCGTTGGCGGGCGAGTCGCAGGAGGGCCTGGGTGTGGGTTTTGCCGCGGGCTCGTTGCCGGTCGTAGTAGGCGCGGGAGGCCGGGTCGGCGTTCATGCAGGCGAAGGCGGAGAGGAACATTGCGCGTTTGAGCTGCCGGTTTCCGCCTCGTGGTGCGTGCTCACCATGAATCGAGGTTCCCGACGACCTGGTCGTGGGGGCGAGGCCGGCGTACGAGGCGAGGTGGGCGGCACTGGCAAAGCCAGTGCCGTCGCCGACGGTGACCAGCAGGACGGCGGCGGTCCTGACTCCGACTCCCGGCATCGAAGTCAGGACCTGGTGAAAGAGGGTGAGCCTCCAGCAGGCTGTTGATCTGGGCTTCCAGGGCCCGGCGCTGGTCGTGGACCGCGGCCGGCGAGCGGGCCGGCGACGGGATGACCACGTCGAGGGTGCCGGTTTCCGGGACCACTACGGTCTGCTCGTCGAGGGCGTCGAAGACGTCGTCGATCAGCCGGGCAGCCATGCGCGGGGGCCTTGGGCCGGATCACCTCGACGAGTCTGCGACGGCCGGCCTTCCGTAGTGCGGCCGGGGATCCGTAGCGCTCGAGGAGCCAGGTGACGGCGGCGTGGTCCAGGCGCGGGCCCAGCACCCGCTCGAGGCTGGGGTGGAACTGGGTCAGGGCGTAACGTCTCGGTTCCGTGCCGAGGTCACCTGCATCGCCAACAACGGACGCACCTTCGTCATATACGGAGACTGGGTCCACGAAGGCGTCTCCTACGCCACCTGCTCGCTGAACGGGTCGGTCGGCGTCGCACACATAGGCTGGAAGCTCGGCAACAAGGGATGACCGCTCCCGGCGGGGCGCCGGGACGTGTTCCGGCGCCCCGCCGGGAACCTGTGCAGAGGAGACCACGTCCCTCATGCAGGAGATCCGCCGAGGAAACGGAATGACATGAAGCTCAGTGCCCAGAACGACTCCGCCGCATTACCGGATGCCGGCCGACGGCCCTCGCACAGCAACCGCCGCCGACTACTCGGGCTCAGCGCAGCAGCCACCGCTCTCTTCGCCACCGCTGCAGTGGCCTGCAGCAACGGGAACGACGACGCACCCGATGCTGCACCCTCCGCGTCCGCTCCAACATCGAACTGGCCAGGCAACGGCGACCCCGCCACCGAAGAGTTCCGCAAACACCTGGCACAAGACGAAGCTGCCAAGGACCTCCTGGCCATCTCCATGCATGTAATTACAGAACAGGCCGGCCCACCTGCCTCCATCCGGATCATCACAAACCTCGACCGCGAACTCCGCGACTCCGACTCACCCGACGTACCAAAGGCCAAAAAGGTGGCCAAAGCGTTCGTCGACTGGCACTCCCGCGAGTACAACGACCACGGGACAGTCAAAATCAGCAACCCTGCCACCGAGACCCTCACCACGCGCAGCTGGTGATGCTGCGGCAATCACCACTCGCCCCGCCGCAGCCGACCCCCTCCGCGTCTCGACTCCTACAGCCCCTGCCCTTCGCCAACCGGTCGGCGATGGGAGTTCATTCGGAAGCCTCGACCACCCGCGGTTCGGGCAATTCTCGTCGCCCGTCGCTCGACCGGCTCCGCCGTGCAGATTCGCCGCCACCGAGTGACTGTCGGTTCCGCCTTGCGTGACCAACGCCGGCCAGGGTTGAGCATCTCGCGGGCATCACGCTTCCGACTCCTGCCGGGCCAGGGTGGTACACGAGCTGCACAGCGTGTGGCCGCGGCGAACCACCTCGGCAAAGTGGGATCTGCTGGTGTCTTCCTGCGGCTCTCCGCAATCGGGAGTGGGTGGCACGCTGAGCTGGGGCGGGATTCGTGCGGGGTGACTACCGGCAGATTCAGACAGCGGTTCTGGGCGGGGCGGCGTCGGAGGATCCGTTGACGCTGCCGCTGGAGGCGATCGAGCTGGACGCCTTCCGCAAGCGGCACGAGCACGACACGTTCTGGTGCGGACTGCTCCTCGGCGGTTGCGGCGTCCAGCTGACGACGAAGCTGTACACCGATCGCGTCTGCCACTTCGCCCACCACCCGGGTGCGGACGCGTCTTCGCACCGGTGCGGCCGGCGTGCCCGCAGGGTGGCGAGCGCGGACCACCTGTACGTGAAGGCCGCGGCCGTCGCCTGGCTCCGCGCGGCCGGCCACCCCGGGGACATGGTCGAATTCGACTTCGCCCGGCCGGACGGAGCAGAGATCGGGTCGGTCCTCGACATCCGGTTCAAGGAGGGCGGGCTGCGCGTGCACCTGGACCAGGCCGTCGCGCCGTCTGGGACCAGGGCGGCCGCGAACCTGTTCTGGGCGTGTCGGTGCCCGTGGACCGGGACACCTTGATCGACCGCTGGTACATCCACCGGATCCGCCTCGACAGCATCGGGACCAGCCGACAGGTCCGCATCGGCACGGAAGCCTTCATGTGCCGGTGACCGCCCTGAGCCTGCCGGCCGGGACGGTGGTTCTGGCCGGCGCGTGGCGCTCGGGCGCCCTGCACCTCCTGCGCCCCGCCCGGCCAACACCGGATCCCGTGCGGTGGCTTGGGGGACTGGGTGTGCCGGCCATGGACCGGGAGCACTGGCTGCGCCTGCTGCAGACAGTCGACGAAGCCGGCGGGCCCGATGCGGTGCGCACCCACCGCCGTCCCCGGTCCGGATTACACGATGGGAGGCGCACCGAATGGCCACCGTCTGGTGTGGGGTGGGCGTTGAGGTCCTGGCCCACCCCGACCACCTCCAGCTGGGGCAGGACATCAGGAGGCCAGGAAGGACCGCAGCGCGTCGACCACCGCCCGCGGATCCTCCAACTGCGGGTAGTGCCCGACGGCGGGCGGTCCTGCGAGTTCCACGACGCAGGCGCGCGGAAGCCTGGTGCGGATCCGAGCCAGCACATGAGCACCACTGATGGGATCGGCCGGCCCCCATACGAAGCGCGTCGGGCCGGGGTAGTCCTCCAGGGAGGCTGTCCAGCGCTCGGCGTGGCGGCGTCGCTCGTCGATGTAGCGCAGCAGCCGTGGCGCGCGCCGGTGGCCGCCCGCCCTTGACGCGGCCGCCCACAACTCCCGTACATCCGCGTCGCTGAGCTCCCGCCCCAGCACACCGCGCAGGGCGGCGCCGAACCGGCGGCGCGTGGTCAGTGGCGCGAGCAGCGGGCCGAGCGGCCCGTGCAGCAGGCGTTGGGTCAGCACCGGGCGGTGCAGGTCGGGGTAGAGCCCGCCGTTGAGCCAGGCCATGCGGGTGACCCGGGACGGATCCCGGGCCAGCAGCTCCTGCGCCACGCTGACACCGTAGTCATGGGCCACCAGGGCGGTGCGTCCGATACCGCACAGCCGCCACACATCCTCGACCAGCGTGGCCTGGTGGAGCACCGAGTACGTGTGCCGGCGTGGTTTGTCGCTCTCCCCGAAGCCGAGGAAGTCCAGGGTGGTGACCCGCAGTCCAGCCGCGGTGAGGGAGGGGACGACGGCCGCCCAATCGTGGGAGGAGGTGGGGAATCCGTGGAGCAGGGTCACCGGCACCCCGTCCGGGGGACCGTCCTGGCGTACGAAGACCCCGTGGCCGCCGACCGTGACGCGGGTGCCGCCCCGGGTCCATTCGTCCAGCGGCGGCAGGACCCGAGCGCTCTTCATTTTCCGATCTCCTCGGTGTGCAGGTGGCCGAGCCCCGAAACCAGCACGCGCAGCCCGAACGTGAACTCCTCAGCGCCGTTGGGGGAGTTGAGCAGGTCGGCGTGGCGGCGAACGACCGGGTGGGTCAGGGGGGACAGGCCGGCGAACAGCTCCGCCATCGCCGCGCGCTGCGGGCCGGTCCGCGCCGCGCCACCGGTGTCGAGCACGGCGGAGCCGATCACGAAGTGGGTGACCGTGAGGTAGACGTGCACGGCCGTACGGGGGGCCCACCCCTGGGCCAGGAGCTGCCCGAGGGCGTGTTCACGTGCCCGCAGGGCGTTGGGGCCGAGCAACTGACCGTTGGTCAGCGCCGGTACGAGGGCCGGGTGGGCGATCAGGACCCGGCGGAACTCCCGAGCCCCCTGCTCCAGACCGGCCCGCCAATCCCCTTCGAGGGAAGGCAGTCTGATCTCGCCCAGCATGTGGTCCACGGTCTCGATCAGAAGCTCCTCCCGGCTCGCCACATGGCGGTACAGGGAGGTGTGGCGGACCTGGAGGTGCTCCCCGAGGCTGCGCATCGTGAGGGCGTCCAGCCCGTCGCGGTCGGCCAGTTCCAGCGCGCCCGCGGTGATCCGGGCGAGGGTCAGCCCGCCCGTGCGGGGGCGGCGCCGGTCGCGCTCGGCGTAGCGTGCCCGCCACCACGAGGCGGAACCGGGTGCTGCGGGACCCGGGGCGACGCCGGCGGGCGGGCGGTGGTCGGAGGCGGTTGCCATGTCGGTGCCCTACTCGAAGAGGTCGGGGTCGGTGCGGACGATCTCGTCCCACAGGGGCTGGAAGGAGAACCAGCCGGCGAGCGGGAAGCCGGTCTGGTCACGGGTGTGTCGGGCGGCCTCGGGATCGATCAGCAGCGGAGTGCCGGCGGCCTGCGCCAGCAACTGTGCCTGGGCGCTGCGCTCCATGGAGATGAACCACCAGGCCGCCTCTTCGACGGACTCGCCGACGGTGAAGATGCCGTGGTTCTGGTGGATGACCGCCTTGTGCGGGCCGAGGCCGGCGGCGAGCTGCCGGCCGGCCTCCTCGTCGACCACCACGGCGCCGGCGCCGTCGCGGTGCACGGTGTGCTGCTCGTAGAGGGCGCAGGCGTCCTGGGTGATCGGATCCAGCAGGCGGCCGAGACTGGAGAAGGCCTTGCCGTGCACGGCGTGCGCGTGGGCGGCGGCGACCACGTCGGGACGGGCCGCGTGGATGGCGGAATGGATCACGAACCCCGCCCGGTTGACCGGGCGCCGGCCGTGGCGTACCTGGCCCTCGTGGTCGACCAGGAGCAGGTCGGAGACCCGGATGTGCCGGAAGGACATCCCGAACGGGTTGACCCAGAACATGTTCGGGTACTCGGGGTCGCGCACCGTGATGTGCCCCGCCACGCCCTCGGAGAATCCGAACCGGCCGAAGATCCGGCAGGCTCCGGCGAGCCGCTGCTTGCGGTGCTCGCGCTCCTGGTCCGGGGCGTCGAACACCGGGGGCAGCGAAAGCTCCAGGTCCTCCTGACGCGGGACGAAGGCGCTGCCGCGGAGGTCGCCCGCCGCACCGGCCGTTGCCGTGCCGCCCGCGGTCATGCGGTCGGCCGTCGGTTCCTCCATGTCGCCCTCTTCCTTTTGTGCGTCCATCGGACGCATATAATGCGTCCGATGGACGCATTACGCAAGGACCCGGGAGAGATGTTCAAGGAGGTCAAGGCAGCCTCGGTCGTCATGGGCTCGAGCAGCACGAAGGCAGCAGTCGCGGGAGCCGCGGCCGTCAGGCGCAGGTGATCCCCGTCGTGGCGGCAGTCCGGCCGCGGGTTCCGCTGCACAGAACCGGCGACCCGTGGCCGCGCGCACGAGTCCGTGCAGGCCGTTGTGTCGGTTACCCGTTCGGTGCCGCGCACCTCGAACAGGCCGAGGGCCCCGCTCGGTTCCAGGCGACGGAAGAGCTGGTGGGGCAGTGGTCCCTCGAGTACGAGGGGGCGGGTGCGGTGCAGGCGGATCATGAGGTTGAGGAAGGCGGAGCCGGCGAACGTCACCCGGGCGACATCGAGCACCAGGAGCTCGGCCGCGCCCGCTTCCCGTTCGCAGACATCGGCCGGTACGGGCACGGTGTCCCTGTCGAACTCGCCCGAGCAGGCGGCCACGCGCACGCCGTCCGCCTGGGAGCCGCCGGTCACCTTCGGCGACTCCGCAACCGGTCGCCTCGGCCCCGCGCCCGCGACGCCCCGCCCCTGTGATCGTAAGACGTGGGGGCGTAAGGACACCGCACCTGCACAGCACGCTACCTGCACCGTCAGGACACAGGAGGCTCGCCGGTGTCCGGCCCGGCCGAGGGCGCCGCCGGTTCAACAGTCCGTCGCATGGATGATCACAAGGACGAGTTCCTGCTGTGCGTGCGTGCCGCGTTGGCCGGGGCCGGTTTCGAGCCCTCCGGGCCCGGCGGGGACGGTGTGCATCTGATCCGCCATACCCGGGGGTGATGGTCGGATGGCGGCCGGTGGAGATCAGCCATGAACCCGGCACCATCCCCCTGGACCTAGACGATCCCGTTCCCTGTGTATCGAGTCGGTCGTCGAGGGGCCACGGTCAGAACTTCCGGTCCTGGCGGCCGCCGGCCCGGGCCGGTACGAGCTGGAGGGCAAGGCCCGTGGGCGCCGACGGGCCCCGGGCGCTTCCCTCCTCGAATCCGCCGAGGCCTGCCTGATCACCCTTCGCCCGGTTCCCGAGAAGACAGCTCCCGCGTCCGCCGGGTTGTGTCCCGCTCCTGCGATGAAGGGGCGGGACACCGCCCACCATTCGCCGTCACGGTCCGCTGGGCCGCTCGTCCGGGCCTCGGGCTCGCTCAAGCACCCGCGGATAGGGCCTGCTTCAGGTGACTCGGGGGCGCCGTGAGAGGTGTTGGTGGCCGTTGCCGTTCCGGACTTGATCGGTCATGGGCCTATGGGAAGTGCGCGAGACGGCCGCGCAAGTTCGGGTCGAAGAGTTCCGTGAGGAGGCGCGGCGGGTGCCGGCCGAGCTTGCGGAGGTGGAGGCGGTGCTGGAGCCGGAGGCCGACTCACCGCCGAAGTCGGCGACGGCCCCCGGCGGCGGGGTCGGTGGTGCCGCACCGGCGGGTGGACCTGACGTGGGAGGTGCTCGCGCCGGACTACCAGCGGCTGGTGGGCGTGCTGGAGGCGGAGGCGGGCGGGTCCGGTCTGCGGGCGCGGGAGTTGGCCGTGCAGCTGGGCCTGGAAGCGGCGCGGGCGAAGGCCGAGGGATTGCGGTCGAAGGGGAAGCGTCTGGTGGAGCGGGGCCGGCCGGCCGATGAGCGGCCCGGCGTGTTCACGCCGAGGCGGGCCGCCGGGTGACGATTCGGCTCCGGTGGCGGGCGAGGCGGTGTCCCGTGAGCATGGTCATCGACCACAGGACGACGGCTTCGCCGCTTTCGGGCCGAGTCTCGTAGTCCCGGGCAAGGCGCCGCGAGCGCATCAGCCGGCTCAGCGTCCTCTCCACCACCCACCTGCGTGGAAGCACCACGAACCCGCTCATGTCGTCGGTGCGATTGACGATCTGAAGGGTGAGCCGCCCTGGACGTCCCCGTGCCCCATACATCCTTTCGAACGACCGTCTCCGATGGTGCGACGCGAAGGGAGAAGGCCGGATTCCGGGGTTACGTGGACGTCCGGGTCCGTCAGACGAGGTGGATCGTGAAGCGCCTCTTGACCGGCGGGGTTGTCCGAATCGTGTCGGAGTGGACCCAGCCGCGAGCCTTCTTGTACTCCCCGGTGCCGCCGGTGATCGCGTTGTCGAAGGGACCCTGGTCAAGGTAGTTGAAGTACATTCCCTGCACGGTGATCTGGCCGCCCGGGAGGGTGTAGGTCACGAGGCACTGCTCCGCTTCCTCGTCGCCTGGTTGGATGATGCCCCGGGTGGTGGTGCAGGTGCCGTGGGTCTCGCCGACCGTGTTGCCCGCCTCGTCGGTGAGGACCGAGCGGACGACGACTTGATCGCCCTGCGAGACACTGCCGGTGGTGACGGGGAAGCGGGTCAGCTGCTGCACCTCGCCCAGGACTGTGATGATCCGGGCCTTGTCCCTGGCCTGGGCGGAACCGGTGTCCGTCGCGGCGGCCGCGACGGGGGTGCAGGCGAGGAGGGTGACCAGCGTGGCCGTGCCGAGGCAGGCCGCTCCGATGGGGCGCATCTGCGACTCCTGAGATTGATGGTCGGGAATGATCGGATGGCGAACTTCCATCCGATTCCGTTCGATATCCTTCATAGCCTCGACTCCGCAGCGCGGCGGAGCACCCCAGCACGAACCACCGGCACATCCAGCCGGTCGGACCAAAGTCAGGCGGCGGAGCTCGGCACGAAGGCGAACGGCAGCGCCAGGCGATGCCGGGCCATGAGCTTCTCTCTCCGTTCGACACCCGTCGGGACAGGCGATTCGTGCCGTCCTGGTCGATGGCGACGCAGTGGTGGTGGGTCTTGCCGCTGTCGATTCCGGCCCAGATCCGGTTCATCGTGCTCCAGACGATCGTGCGTGCAGGTCCTGCCGCAAACGACCTCGCCGGCATGGCCTTACGCAGCGATCTTTGTCGAGCGGCGGGGACTGCCGCCCCCGCGGATCCGCTCGAAGGTGCGGGCCTGGGCCCGTGTTCGGCGCCCTGGCGGCGTTGGGTGGGGCATGGAGATGGTGGAGCGGTTGCCCTTCGGGATGCGGGCCCCGGTGGCTTGTTCTTGATGGCGGGCGGCTGGACCGGGCATTGGCCCGGGGTCGGGGATCACGTCCGTGAGACGCACCCCGGCGCGGATATTGCCGAGGCGCTCCGGCTGGCGCCCCACGTCGCCTTCCCGCCGGTGGACTGTGCAGACGTCGCCGAGCCGGTCGCGCGGTACAACGCCCGGACGTTTGGGGCGTAGACGGCCGAGCGGCCGCAGTAGGGTCAGGAGTTTTCCGGACGGTTTCGGTCCGGGCGGGGTGTCCCGCCCCTGCGCGGATGCCGAGTGTGGGGGAGGGGTCACCACCCCGGGGGCGGCGGCTCGCCCCACCGTCGATACCGTCACTGAAAGTGTTCATCTGTTACGGAGAGTTCGCGAAGGGGTAGATGTGAGGTTCCCAACCCCCTGGAGGAACGCGATGTCTGATTCTGCCCGGCAGCCTGTGCGGCCCGAGGTCACCCTGTTCAGCGGTAGCGGTCACACGGGTGACAGCTGTGTCCTGCCGATGGACGGGTCCACCTACTCCCTGAAGGCGACCGGTCTGAAAAGGATCGCCTCAGTGAGGGTCGACTGGCCTGACCGCGGCATGGCGAAGCCGGTCGTCCGCCTGTACTCCGAGGTCCCCACCCAGCATCAGGACTTCGCGGCCGGCCAGGGGTCCGCCTTCCAGGACTTCACCGCCGACACCGTTGACACCGGCAAGTGGGCCGGCGCGAAGTGCGTCAAGGGCTACGCCGACGACGGGAGGGAGAGGGCGCGCACCAGCTTCTCCGGTCACGGGGGCGAGCGGACCGTCCTGGACACCCTCGCCGACTCCAACGCCATGCCCGACTTCAGCCGGCCGAGTGCGGGCCGCGGCCTGCTCGGCTGACCCCTGCGAACAAGGCGACGCCCCAGGCCGCGAGGGGGCCGTGCACCGCACTCGCGAGGTGTTCCTACCGTGGCCGATTCCGTCGGCACCGGCTCCGACGACCTCGCATGTTCGCCCGTCAACTGGTTGGGCCTGATCCCAGTACAGCGGGTCCGGGGCGGCATCATCGGGCGGTCTCCTGCTCCGGGGTGGTGGTGCTGGGGACCGGCGGGCGTCTTGAAGACGTGCGGCAGGTGGACGTACAAGGTGCTCGACCAGGACCTCGCGTCTGCGGTCGCGGAGTGCTCGGGCCAGGAGTTCGGAAAGGCCGCCGGCGATTTTCCGGACTAAGAATGATCAAGAAGGGGTTCCTTCAGGCCGGCGCTCCACGCGGGTGATCCCGCCCCGCCCAGGCGCGCATGCGGTCCGCGAAGCAGCCTCTCAGGCCATTGCATACGCGCCGTACGGAGATGGCCCCCGCCTCGCCGGCGGCAGCAGGGAGGCCGGGGTGATGCCTGGGCGGGTCGTCAGACCGTCCAGGGACCGAGGGGCCAGCTGTCACCCCAGAAGGTATCGGTGTGCGCTGACAAGGTAAGCGCCGTGGCCGAACGCCCTGCTCACCTCCTCGAGGCGAGCGTAGGTACCAGGAGATAGCGGGCAGTCGTAGCGGGCGAAGGTGTGCAGAAGGAACCGGAATGCCAGCTCGGGACAGACGACCGCAAGGCAGTGCTCAACGGCTTCACGTGAGATGACGACCGACTCGCCAGGCCTTTCGAGGCGCGTTCGCTTCAGTGCCGTGCCGAGTTGGAGGACCTCGGAAGTCAAGGCTTGATGAGCCATTGCCGCAGACCCGGTCCCGTCAGGCATGCACGCAGACGGTTCCGCCCACGCGGAGTCGTGCACACCCCGAGAGCGGGCCAGTTGGGTGACTGCAGGCAGGAGTTGCTTCAGCCAGGCTCCTTCGCCTCCGCCGAACGTCGGCGAGCCCCCCAATGGGTCTCCGGGGGCCTGCCACAGCACATCCAGTTCCGCGGTGCTCAGCGCCGATCGGTCCAATCTCACCAGGTCCTCCAGGAGTAGGGCGAGGCTGGTGTGATCGGCTTGGGTGCCCAGATAGTTCAGGGCGTGCTCGACCGGCCCGGAAGCGTCCAGCGGCCAGTCGTTATGATAGGAACCACAGATTCCGGTCACTCCAAAGTCGAACGCCAACCACTCGTGCTGGGACTCCGGATCGTGCATGACATACCTCCTTAGACGGGGCAGGGCTGATTCATAGTTCTGGCGGCTCCAAGAACCAGCAGGTCACGGGGGGTGTGACGAATCTTCACCATGGCAGCCCCGCACGCAACGAAGCTCCGATGATCAAGGGGACCTACCAAGTCGCCCGACCACCGGAGCTTCGATGTGCCGCCAGTCTGCCACCGTCTGCCTCATCAAGCCGCCCTTCAGCAACGTGAACTGTCGGACAGCGCTGTTCGGTTGAGTGCCCTGCCCGATCCGCGTCACCGGCGCGGTATGCGACATACTTTCGCCTCGGTGCTGCTGACCGCTGCCTGCGCGGTCCTGGCCGGCGCCCGCTCCTATCTGGCCATCGGGCAGTGGGCCCGCCACGCACCCCAAGACACCCTCGCCCGCCTAGGGTTTCATGCGCGCGGGCCACTCGGCGTGCGCCGGCCGGCCTCGCCCTCCACCCTGCGCCGGGTGCTGGTCCTGGTGTGCCCCGGCGGGCTCGCCGACCTGCTCGGCCACGACCCGGCCAGCACGCCGACGATCGCGGTGGACGGCAAGAGCGCCCGCGGCTCGCGCACCGCTGCCACGCCCGCCACCCACCTGCTGTCCGCTGTCACGGCCGCCAGCCGTGTCGTCAGCCAACTGCGGGTGCCGGACAAAACCAACGAGATCTCCGCGTTCACCGCCCTGCTGGCCCCGTTCGACCTGGCCGGCACCGTGGTGACCGCCGACGCCCTACACACCCAGCGCGAGCACGCGAAGTGGCTGGTGGAGGTGAAGAAGGCGCACTACCTGCTGGTGGTCAAGGGCAACCAGCCGAAACTGCACGCGGCGATCAAGGCCCTCCCGTGGAAGGACGTGACCGCCCGCCGCTACGACCGCGAGCGCGGGCACGGGCGGCGCGAGACCCGCTCGGTGCGCACGCTCACCGTCACCGGCCTCGGCCTGGACTTCCCGCACGTGGTCCAGGCGGTGAAGATCCTTCGGCATCGCACCGACCTGAAGACCGGCAAGGTCACCCGGCAGACCGTCTACGCGATCAGGCCAGGTCGCAGTGGGGTATCGAGGCGGTGCACCACGTGAGGGACACGACGTTCACCGAGGACGCCTCCAAGATCCGGACCGGGCCCGGGCCGGAGAACATGGCCACACTGCGGAACCTCGCGATCAACACCCTTCGGGGCGCTGGTTGTCGCAGCATCGCCGCAGGACTGCGGGAGGTCTTCTACACGCCGTTCACCCGGCCGCTCGACCTGCTGGGACTGTCCTGACCCGCAACGCGACCTGCCCAATCAAGACTTTGAATCAGCCCTTCTCCGTAGTAGGCCTTGCATTCCATCTTCATCTGGCGGAATCCGTAGAACCGGCTGGTGGGGACGTCGCACGTGATGGCTTTGTGCATGTTGTTGTTCTCGATGCTGTCGGGGCATCCCACGACGGTCACGTTGTGATCGTACGAGGTGGTGGGCGTGAAAGTCACTGCCCCTGTGACGTTCTCGATCTGGCCTCTGGCGTTCGGTGCGACCACGGCGAAGGCGAAGTCCAGGTCGGACAGCGGACCCCTGGTGGCCTTTCCCTCTTCGGGATACCGGGGGTCCTTGTAGACCTCGTCGATAGGGAAGACCCCGGACGGCTGTGTGCCGGCGGGCAGGCCGTAGCGGTACTGAGGTACGAAGATGCGGTGGGTCGCGTCCTTGAGGCTGTTCGCGCAGTGGCCCGCGGTGAGCACCAGGCTCTTGCTCTTGCTGCGTACGACGCTGCCCGAGCACTACGTGCTCTTGCCGTTCAGGGCCTGGCCGTCGAAGAAGAACGTTCCGACCATGGGCAGACCGTCGAAGTGTCGCGCCGTGGGAGTGCCTGCGGGGGCGCCGGCCGAGTCTCAGGCCGAGGGGGTCCGTCAGTTCGACGAGGGGGCAGGCTATGCAGCGGTTTGAAAGATCGTCAACGGGGATGAAAAGGGTTCAAATGAGTGTGAATTGGATGCGGGTCGGTGTGGCCACCTATCTGGCGGTGCTGCTGTCCGGGGTGTCAGGCGGCGCCTTAGCGGTGCCCACCGCGAATCCGCCCCGGCCCATGCCCAGTGGTGCGGAGATGCCCGTGACGCTGGGGGAGCGCATCAGCATTTCGACCGAGGCAGGGGTCTCCGGGGACGCCAGGAACGGTGTCCGGGTGGTCTCCCCCGCCTTCGTGGCGGACGGCACCCTGCGCATGGACGACCGGCTCCTCACGGCAGTCGTGACGGTCTCCTGTACGGCCGCTCCCGGTTCCTACGAGGTGCGGTTCGGCTCGCCCGTCGGCGACGAGAACGTATCCAAGATCGACCGGCTGTGGGGGAGTGTCCGGGTGGCGCCGGCTGAAGCGGTCGAACGGGAGGCGTGCGAACGGCGGGTGGCGCAACTGCCGCCGGTGTCCCGGGAAGAGCACTGGCCCGAGGACTCGGGATGGCCGGCGACACCCTGGGACGTGCGTCCCGTGCGGGCCGGGGAACGGATGACGGCCTCGGACGGCTTCGCGCTGGCAAGCGACGGGGAAGTCACCTTGTCATCCCCCGCCTTCACACGGTCAGTGGTGATGCGCGGCGCGAAACTGGTATCGGCCGTCGTACAGATCCGCTGCGACGCACAGCCCGGGCTCTACGAAGTGCGCTGGAACGAGCACGGCAAGTCGGCGAAGATCTGGGCCCGCTACAGGGTGGTCGACACGGCCGCACCAGGCTGCCAGGACCCGGTGGTCACACCCCAGGCGAGCGCGGTCCGGCGGTCGGCTCCCTGGCTGCTCGGCGGCGCCGCAGCTCTGACCGCAGCAGGCGCCGCCGGCTACGCCGTCCTCCGGCGCCGTAAGGCTTCCCACTGACGCCGACGGTGTTGTTCCGCCGGTGAGGGATCCACTCAAACCCATCGCGATGCGGTGTGGCTCAGCGGAAGCATTGCGGCCGCTGGACCGGAGTGCGGCATTTCGGTTTCTATTATGGCCGAAAAAGTCTGAGCCATGTCTCGAACACTCCACAGTATTTAGTGAATCGGTCAACTAAGCGAGACTGTCGGATGCTGGTCGAAAGAATGCAATTCGCAATATGCCGTGGGGGAGGTACGTTCCACGTGCATCAGAGCGGCGATGTGTGCGCTGAACATGCAGTAGGTGGCAGGAGCTGCTCGGAAATCAGCTCTCAGCGCAGTCGGGTGACGCCGATGCATTCGAAGAGAACCGCTGGTGACAGGCATCTTTTCAAGCGGACGGAGAAACCCCCGAAGCGGCCGCCCACGTCCGGACCGGGCTGGCCCCCGTCCTGGATCTGCCCGAGGCCCTCGCACCGGTCTGCTGACCGTGTGCGTCCAGGTCCTTCAGGCCCAGGACCGCGTCGACTTTTATGCCGAGCTTGTCGTGCCGTCCGCGAGTACCTGGACCGCCTGAGCCGCGCCCGGAGGGGTTGACGATCGGCGCTGCTGGCCATTCCGGTCCCCTCTGGGGGCCTATCGGGCGCTCTGGCTGCGGGATCGGATCGGCGATGGCTCCGAGACCGTATGGACCGGCCATCATCAGCGCGTTGACCAGCAGGATGCCCATGAGCGCGAAACCGCGCAGGGCGTCGACCTCCGGTATTCGCGCCGGCCCGTCTCCTCGTGTGTGCGCGGCTGTCAAGGACACTGTTTCCCCCAGGTGGTCGTGGGTGTGGGGGCTCTTGCCCCTGCCGTACATGTGGGCGAGTGATCCTCGGGCTGAACTTGGCAGAGCTGACGGAGGAGCGCCGCACCTTGGTCCGGCGACGGTAGCCCAGTTGAAACGCCGAGAGCTGAGGGGCACGGGTGGACCGCGGCACCGACAACACCTTCGTGGTCGTCCAGCCCGATGAGGACAACCCCGTCTGGCTCACCTCCGTGACCGCCCTGGGGAAAGACGGCTACGAGATCGTCCGCCGTGACACCACCCGCAACGAATACGAGGTCACCACGGCGACCAGCATCAACGACATCGCCCGCGACCTCACCATCTGGTTGGCCGCCCGCGACTTCCCCGGACGGCCAACCAGGCGGGACAGCAAGTTCTAAAACACGCGCTAGCCGTCGATTCCTGGATCAGAGCGCATCGCCAGTTTCAGCGATCCGAGGTGGAGCCAGACCTCTTGGTGGAGTTCATCTTCCAGGGAGCCGAGTTCTTCCCCGTACGTGGAGGGTTCCGCACCGTACCGCTTGAGGTTGCTGTACGCAGCGTTCATATGGCTCTTGGCTGTGCTCGATGCCCGCAGCACCGTACCCGGAACGATCATCTGAGACTCCGCGTAGATGTCCCGGTAGGTCAGCCTGGCCGTCTCCAAGTTCTCGCGCGCCGTGGCGACGTCCTCGCCGCATCGAAGTGCGAGGGCATAGCGGGTCATCGCAGTCAGGTACTGGCGCGAAGAGGTGTTCAGCGCGACGTAGCAGGCGCGGCGTCGTTCGAGGTTCTCCCTCTGCCATTGCCTGGTCTGCTCTGCGCGGAGCAGTTCCTCGGCATGACCACGCTCTTCACGCTGTTGTTCAGCGACGGCCTGCAGCTCCATCCGCTTTGTTCGGTCCGCACGGTTCTGCGTCAGCAGTGCGGCCCCAACGTGCCCGCAACACCGACCACGGCAATCAGCAGTCCAGCCCAACCAGTTCCCACGACGCCCCTTCGTGAACTCGGAAGACTGCCCCCTACGGCATGCTTCTCCCTGCGGGGAGAGAGGGCCCCGACCATACTGACCGCCCCGCGTCCGCCCCTGTCTCCGGCGGCGACCGCTCCGGCAGCGACCGCCGCTCCCGCACCAGCGGCCGGCGCCCGGGTACCGGCCGCTGATCCGTGGGCCGCCCCCGCGCCTGCGAGTACGGATGCGAAGCCGGCCTGGGGCCCCGGAGCGGCGGTGCATCAGATTGCGGACGTGGGTGTGTGGGTCGGAAGATCCCGCGTCGCTGTCGGGCGTCGGGGGCGGTCGTTACCCGGCAATCCCGTGGCCCGCGCGGATGGCGCGGTTCAGGGGCACGCTGGTGAGGAAGCGCCGTCGAGCAGTGTCATCGTGGAGATGGCCCGCCTTTTCGCCGACCACTGCTCGCGCTCGCTCCAGCAGTTCACGGGCCTCCTGCCGGGCACCGTTCGTGGCGAGCACCACGGCGGAGTGATAGAGCACCTCCTCGGTGCGAAGAGCGGGCATGTCCCCGACACCGTCGAGGAGACGCAGCGCCTCGCGGGCCGCGGATGCCGCTCTGGCGGTGTCTCCCCACCGCAGGAGGGCGCGGCTCTGCAGGGAGTGGGCGGCGATCTGGCTCCTGACCATGCCGCTGTGCCGTGTCTCGTCCACCGTTGTCCCGGCGAGGGCGTACGCCTGCCCCAGGCCGTCTGGATGCTCGTCAGCGCCGTGCAGCAGGATCTCCGCGTAGAGGTTGCGGACGATGGGGACCAGGTTGGCCAGCCAGGTTCGCTCGGTCTCCGCCCATGCGGACACGACCAGGGCGAGACTCTCCCTCCGGCGGTCGCCACCCTGCTGGGCGAGTATGTACGAGAGGAGGGCCGTGTTGTAGGCGTGCCACCCGCTGTCGCCGCCACGGTCCTCCTCGAAGGCGAGCGCCTCGCGCAGTGCATCCTCCGCCTCCTGGTAGGCGCCGATGCTCGCGAGGACCTGGGCGAGGTAGTTGAGGGCGATGGGGAGTTCGGCCTTGAGGGGCTCGCTTCGCAGCCGGCCGACACAGCGCTGGAGTCGGGAGAGCGCCACACCGAGACGGCCGCTGTCGAAGAGGGAGATGCCCAGCTGCATCTCCCCGAGATTGCGGGCGTGCTGCAGTACTGGGTCTGTGTCGGGGAGTCGGGCGTCGGCGGCGCTCAATGCTTCCGCTTCGCTGAGTTGTGCCAGGCCTTCGGCGAGGTTGAGCTTCGAGACTTGCCGCCCGTACTCGACCCTTGCCACGAACAGGGCGACCGGGTCGTCGTGCCTTTCGGCCAGTTCGACGGCTTCACGGAGTTTGTCGAGCGACGGCACGAGTCCTCGGGTAGCCATGAGCGTTTTGCCGCGCAGCAGCCGGGTGCGGATCAACAGCTCGGGCGCACGGCAGCGGGCTGCCGCGCTCTCGGCCTCGGCGGCCAGTGCGTCGATGTCAGTTCCGTCAGTCTCCCGGTTCTGTCCCCGCCACCTCACCTCCGTCAGTGCCAGCAACAGTTCAATTGCCCGGATCAGCTTGCGATCCCGTGTCTCCTCTCCCTGGGGCAGCTCACGGGCGGCGGCGATGGCCACCTTGCAGTGCTGCTCCGCCTCGGCGAAGGAAAGCCCCTCCGTCGCGGCGTCGCGTGCAAGTGTGTAGTGCGCGTCAGCCGAGTCCGCGAGACACGCGGGGCCCCCCGAGCGCAGATGATGGGCGATCTCCAGGCGGCGTTCGAGAGGCATCGGCTGGGTGCCCTCGGTGGTAAGGGCGGCGGCGATGCGGACGTGGCGTGAGCGGATCTGCTCGGGACTCTGTTGTGCCTGGATCACCCCCCAAAGGGCACGGTGCTCGAAGCGATAGCAGTCGGAGGACGCCATCCGGGCCCACGCCGGGGGCTCGTCGGCAACGATCAGTCGGTGGTTGCGGGCGATGAGCCGCAGACGTTCCATGATTTCGTCGTGAGGCGAGCCCTTAACGGAGGCGATCGTGCTCGACAGGAACGTCGATCCCTGCGTCGCCCCAACGGCGAGAAGCTCGCGGTCCTGGGGCGAAAGCATTCTGAGGCGGCGTTCCACGATCCGCGAGAGGCTGGCCGGCAGGGAGATTCGCGCCCCCTGGGAGGGAGTCCACTCGTCGAGGCACAGGGAGACGAAAATCGTGTGCCCGAGTGTGACTTGGCTGAGCTGCTGACTCAGGGCCGCAGGCGCCTGCGGACACCGCAGGCGGACCAATTCCGCCACAGCGTGCTCGGGCAGACCGCCCAGTGTCCTGCGCCGAACAAGTCCCTCCACTGACCAGCGGTGGAGCTGTTCCTCGACTGTCTCACCCGGGCCCTCCGCGTAGGCTCCGTCGATGGTGTGGGTCAGGACGACGGCCAGAGGCTCGTCGGGGATCCTGCGCACGAGCTGGTCCAGGACGAGCAGGGTGCTGGGGTCGCTGTGCTGGATGTCGTCGATGAGCAGCACGGTGGGACTACCCTGTCGCACCAACTCGAGAAGCGCCTCGACGATCCGGGCAGCGGCAGCCTGCTGGAACGGTAGGAGACTGTCGAATGGCATGGACCCGGAGGTGAGCGAGGCCTCCGTGACCTCACGGCCCAGGCTGAAGATCGCGCCGAGCCCTGGCACCATCGCCGAGAGCACCTCCGGGGCGGAGCGTGCCACGCCCTGGCCCGTGAAACTCAGCATGCGACGCAGGACACCGGGCTGCTTCACATCCTCGCCCAGTTTCAGGAGGAGGTCGACGACCGGCCCGTACGCGATCCCGGGACCGATGCCAGGATGGCAGCGGGTCGTCACCACCCGGTGTTCCCAGCGAGACGAGGCGTCGACGGACCCCCGGGTAAAGGCCTGGAGAAGTGCCGTCTTCCCCATACCCGAAACGCTGTCCAGCACGACCGTGCGCCCGCCCCGCCCCTCGACGAGGTCGGTGACGAGTAAGTTCAACTCAGCCATTTCCTCGACACGATCGACGAAATCGACCGACACCTGGATTCCCCCCCCGCATCCACGTCGTCACGGAACTCTCCTTCCGTGTTGTGAAGTTGTCCTTCCACCGTAGATCAGACAGGGCACGGGCGTCCTGGCAAACGGTGCGCGGGGCATAGCTCAGGGCGTAATACCAGCGACGCATCCAGGGCCCCTGCCCGACCGAATAGTGAGCCACCGGAGGGCGAGCCTGGCCACGCCGACCCTCCGAGGTCAGCCCGACACACAGTCGATGAGGTGGGGGCAGGGTAGGGCAGGGGGTAGGACCAGCCGTCGAGGCCTGAAAGGGCGAGCAGCCCGCATGCGGCAGCTCCGAGGAGCCGGAGGTCTCGATGTTCTCGCCGTCGATCTGGCCCGCCTGGCCAAGACGCCTCCTGGAAGGAGGGCCCGCGCCCGGCAGGGAGCGGGGCAGGGGCGCTGACAGGGCGTCCGGCCCCTGGCCGTGTCGCGCCGTTCCACACCGGAGCCCCGTCGTCGAATCCGGCGCAGACAGACGTCTCGGAAAACCGCGGCATGTGTATCGAGCCCGCCCCCAAGACGCCGCTTCGTCTGCCTCGACCGCTGCCCCCGTTCGTGGCCGATACTTCTCGCATGGGGGATCACGACACCGTCCTGGTACGACTCCGCGCCGCTCTGCGCGCCGACGACCCGTGGACCGCGCTGTACGCGCTGCACTTGCTGAACACCGACCGGCCCGGCCCTCTCGCCGGGGCAGTCGAGGAACTGTACCGGTCGGATGCGGACCAGAGGGCCTTCCGCCCCTACCTCAGCTGGCTCCTGCGGAGTCTCGGCGAGCCGGGCGAAGCGGTGCTGCTGCGGCTGCTGGCCGCGCCCGGGCTCGCTGCCGACGACCGCCAGGGCCTCCTGAGGACCGCTGTGGTGCACGGGCTGCGACTGCCCGCCGAGCTCCTGCGTACCTACGCGCAGGACGCCCCTGCATCCGGTGGGGGCAATGCCGGCACCGGCGGCTCGCCCGCCCCCGAGCTCGTCGACGCCATGGGGCTCTCCGGCGACCCGTCCTTCGCGCCGCTCCTCGGCGCCCTCCTGGAGGACCCCGCGGCCCCGCGCGGCCGTGCCGCGCTCGCGCTGGGCCGCCTCGGTGCCCGCGCGTGGACGGCGCCGATCGCCGGGCGGCTGTCCGAGGTGACCGGACTCGACCACACCGCGTTCACCGTCGCCCTGGAGCTGATGGGCGATCCCGCCGCAGTACCGCACCTGCTTCGATGGCTGGCCGAGAGCGGCGAGGAACGCGTGTACG